>JANMQX010000364.1:0-29156 GCA_031370745.1 Ilumatobacteraceae bacterium | reverse complement strand
GCACGCTCGAGCGGCTCGGTGTCGGTCCTGATGTACTGCTGAAACTCAACCCATCGCTCGTGATCACACGCGTGACCGGGTTCGGCCAAACGGGGCCGTACCGAAATCGCCCGGGGTTCGCCACCATCGCCGAGTCGATGTCCGGTCTTGCATCGATTTCAGGCGAACCCGATGGACAACCGCTACTGCCCGCGATTGCTCTGACCGACGAGGTCACCGGCGTCGTTGCCGCGTTCGCCACGATGGTCGCCTTGCGAAGCGGCGTCGGACAAGTGGTCGACATCAGCCTGCTCGAGAGTCTGTTTCAGCTGATGGGCCCACTGATCTCGTTGTACGAACTGACCGGCGAGTTGCAGCCGCGTCTCGGTTCCGGGCTGCCGTATTCCGTTCCACGCGGAACATACCAGTGCAATGACGGACACTGGGTCGGCGTTTCGACTTCGAGCGACTCGGTGGCAGCACGCGTTTTGAAGCTGCTGGGTGTCGGCGACGACCCGAGGTTCACCACGTTCGCGGCGCGGATGCAACACCGCGAGGAATTGGAAGCGGCAATGACAGCCTGGTGCGCAGCACGCACTCAAGATCAGGTCATGGATGCCTTCACCGGCGCCGAAGCCGCGATCGGCCCGGTGATGTCGATGGCCGACATCTCGGCTGACCCGCACTATGCGGCGCGCCAGGCGATCGCCGAGGTTGATGGCACACCGATGCAAGGCCTGATTGCCCACCTCAGCGCCACTCCCGGTGCGCTGCGCTGGCAGGGACGTGGCCTCGATGCCGATGGTGACGACATCCGCGCCACCGGCTGGGGCCATGCCTCGAGCGAGGATCGGTGAAGCCGTGAACGCCTACATCGCCGGTCCGTTGTTCGACGAGGGCGAGCGGTGGTGGATCGAGCGTGTCGAAGAGACAGTGGCCGCAGCGGACTTCACGACCTTCCTCCCGCATCGTGACAACCCGCCAAAGGATGAGAACAATGTCGGCGCGATTTTTGCAAACGATCGTCGTGGCATCGATGAATGCGATGTCGTCGTGGCGAGTCTGAACGGGTTGACGACAGACGACGGGACCGCTTGGGAACTGGGGTACGCGTTTGCACACGGCAAGCCGATCATCGGATTACACACAGACTGGCGCCGTCGGTTCGATCATGAGGTGATCAACCTGATGATCGAGTGTTCGTTGACTGTGCTGATCCGCTCACTGGACGAACTACCGGACGCGTTGCGAACGGTGTTCGAGTCGAACACCTCTATGCGGTGAGGCCGATGGGGCAGCTGACCCCTGTGCCGCCGATGCCGCAATATCCATTGGGATTCTTCGCCAGGTACTGCTGGTGATACGGCTCCGCGTAATAGAACTCGCCGAGCGGCTTGACCTCCGTCGTGATCTCGCCGAACCCGGCGTCATTGAGTCGCTTTTGGTACATCGCCAATGAGTTGTCGATGGCCGAGCGTTGCGCCTCGGAGGTGTAATAGATCGCGCTGCGGTATTGGGACCCCACGTCGTTGCCTTGGCGCATGCCCTGCGTCGGGTTGTGGTTCTCCCAGAACACCTTCAGCAACTGGTCGAAGCTGACGACGGAAGGATCGAACACCACCTGAACGGCCTCGGTGTGGCCGGTGCGGCCACTGCACGTCTCCTCGTACGTTGCGTTGGGTGTGAACCCTCCGGCGTAGCCCACGGCTGTCGAATACACGCCATTCGTCTCCCAAAACTTGCGCTCGGCGCCCCAAAAACATCCGAGCCCGAATACGGCAGTCTCGAAGCCTTCTGGCCACGGTCCGACGAGCGGCTTACCGTTGACGAAATGTTTTTCGGGCACCGGCATCGCCTGGTCGGTGCGCCCCGCCAACGCATCGGCGGCGTCGACGATGTGCTTGTTCCTCTGAAAGATCATGACTCAAGGCTACGACCTCTCGGTGCAGTCGAATACCCTGGAACTGGTGAACATTCGAGAAACGATTGCCGACGATTTGCCCGCTGCGTTGGCTCTGAACAACGGCAGTGTTCCTGCGCTCAACGAGCTTGACCCGGCTGAGATCGAGCGGTTGTTCGGCATGGCGGCGGCGGCCTTGACCGCCGAGGTCGACGGGACCTTTGCAGGTTTCTGCATCACCTTCCCGCCTGGCGTCGACTACGCAAGCCTGAACTACGGCTGGTTCAGTCGCAACTATCACGACTTCGTCTACCTCGATCGAATTGCTGTCGATCCCGCCTATCGCCGCCTCGGCATCGGCAAGGCCTTCTACGACCACGTCATCGACCGTTTCACCGGCGTGTTTCCACGCCTGTTGTGCGAGGTCAACATTCGACCACGCAACGAGGCCTCGTTGTTGTTCCACCATTCGATCGGGTTTCGCGAGGTCGGCCAGCAAGACACCGACGGCGGCAACAAGACCGTCAGCCTGTTGGCCCTGCCCCTCGGCTGAGGCCACAAGAGCAGCGCTCACGCTGCCAGCAGCCGTGGTGGTCCGGCGGTCATTCGGGTGCCATCTCGGCGGATGATGGTCGACATCTGAGTGTGCCCAATTAGAGATGCCCCGAGGACGAGCAACTGTGACCAGAAGACGTACCGAGTCACATTGGCTCGAGTCCGTGCTGGCACCTCTCTCGATCTGATCGGCGCCGCGGTGAGCTAGACCTCGCGTTCGACGACGGCGTCGATCTCGACGACCTGGTCTCGGTATCCGAGGAAGGTCACGCCAAGCAGCGTCGCCGGCGGCACGTTGTTCTGGAAATACGACGTCACCTCACCCCACGCATCGATGAGGTTCGAGTGCGGACCGACGACATACACCGTCAACAGGTGAATGTCGTCCTTCGAAAACCCATGATGCGTGATCAGCGTGAGGAGGTTGTCGAGGCACTGCCGAGTCTGCGCGACGGGATCGCTGGGCGCCACGAGATTGGCAGTCGAGTCACGAGGAACCTGTCCGGCGATGAAGAGCCGGCCACCGACACGATCGGCGTAACGGTAGTTCGATGTCTGCGCAAGTCCCGCGCTCAATTCGCCTTCATTCATCGTTGGGTTCATCGCTCAGAACTTACTGTCCACGGTCGAATCCGGGTTTCGAATAACGGCGGGTGCTACTCCACGACAGCACCGCTATCCGGTGCCACTCGCAGTCCTGAAACGGGAAACGGTTTGCTGACCATGATGAGCGCGATCGGCAGGACGGCGAAGAGTGCCAACCCTCCGAGACTGATCGCGATGTCCCTGTTCGCCAACCCGTCGGTGTTCGCGATGTGGTACACGAGATGCGGGATCCCGTAGAGCAGTGACGCAACCGACGCAGCGACAATTGTCGGTCGTGAGAGGGTGATGAAAGCAACGACCAACACGGCCGCGAGGCCAAGGTTGAGGCCGCCGACGTCGCGTACGAGATGCTCGTTGTACGGGCCGTTGACGCTGACCCAGGCTCGACCTAATCCTGGGAAGTGGTCGTAGAACGATCGCGGCGCGAGCTGTGCCCACACACCGATCTCGAGCGAGACGAGCGCGAGATACGCCAGAGCGATGCGCGTCCAACGCGGGTACATCATTGGAGCTCCTTCAATCGGTCGACGCAATCGTCGGATGAAATTATGACTCACGGCGATCGAGGAGTGTCAACCGATCAGCAGACCGATGGCTGTGTACTGTTCGGGGGTGGAGACGTTGGAGAACGAGGTCGACCGGATCGCGGCGGCGACGGGCTTCGATGGCGCAGTGCGTATTGATCGTGACGAGCACGTTGAGCTTGCCAAGGCCTATGGAATGGCTCATCGGGGATTGCAGATCGCCAACACGATCGACACCCAGTTCGCCATCGCCAGCGGAGTGAAAGGTATGACTGCGCTCGCGGTGGTCAGCCTGATTGCCGACGGTGCACTTGAGTTGTCCACGCCCGCTCGCGCCGTGCTGGGAGACGACCTTCCGCTGATCGACGATGCCGTTACCGTCGAACACCTGCTGTCGCACCGTTCAGGTATTGGCGACTACCTCGACGAGGACGCCCCCCACGACATGAGCGCCTATGCGATGCCGGTTCCGGTCCACGAGTTGGCAGACACCGAGCAATATCTCGCAGCTCTCGACGGCCATCACTCGAAGTTCGAACCTGGTGCAGACTTCTCGTATTGCAATAGCGGATTCATCGTGCTCGCTCTGATCGCCGAGCGGGTCAGCGGTTTGACGTTCCACGAACTCGTGCAAGCGCACGTCTGCGAACCCGCTGCGATGAGCAGCTCAGCGTTTCTGCGCTCCGACGAACTACCTGGGCGCGCTGCGCTCGGATATGTCGAGGTCGACGGCGTGATGCGCAGCAACGTCTTTCATCTGCCGGTACGTGGCAACGGCGACGGTGGCATCTATTCGACCGTGGCCGACATTCGGCGATTGTGGATGGCGTTCTTCGGCGGCAAGATCGTCCCCGAGGAGTGGGTCGCGGAGATGGTGCGGCCGCGTAGCGTCGTGTCGGAGAAGGAGCGGTATGGCTTGGGTTTCTGGCTCGCCGGTTCCGGTGATGCCGTCAGATTGGAGGGATACGACGCCGGGGTGTCGTTCCGTACCTGGCACCACCCGAGGTCGCAGCTGACGCACACGGTGATCTCCAACACGACCGAGGGTGCGTGGCCGGTGACACAGGCGCTGTACGAGAGGTTGTCGGCCGACGAATCATCGTGAGCTACGGAGTTGGCAGGAAGTTGACGAGCAGTTCCGAGATCTTTTCTGGGGCTTCGAGTTGCATCCAGTGACCCGGCCCGTCGACGCGCTCGTATCGCCACGTGCTGTCGACGAAGCGATTCGATGAGGTCATGCCGGACTCCTCGAGAGCGAAGTCGCCGGAACTCCAGATCCCCATCGTCGGTGACTGGATCTGTGGGAAGACCAGCGGTGGCTCGATCAACGTACGTGGATGGACGTTGGCGCGGTACCAGTTGAGTGCTGCCGTGAGGGCACCGGGCCGAGCGAGGTCGATCGCAACCTGATCCATGTCGGGATGGTGAGCCCAGGCGCGCATGTTGGCGTAATCATCGGCCGCCAGCCAGCTCTCGGCGATTTCCTCGAACTGGAACAACAGCATGTACCACGACTTTTCGCGTTGGGCGAACCCGGCATCGCGAAACGCCGACGGGTGGCCGACAGACAAAGCAACCAGGTGGTCGACGCGGTCGGGTACGAACGCCGCCATTGCCCACGCCAGCGCTGCGCCCCAGTCGTGGCCAACAACGTGGGCACGCTGCACGCCGAGAGCATCGAGAATGCCCAGCACGTCGCCGGCGAGATCGAGAATGCCGTATTGGTCGGCTCCAACAGGCATCGACGATTCCCCGAACCCGCGCAGGTCGGGGGCGATCACGCGGTATCCGGCATCGACGAGCGCGGGTACCTGGTGACGCCACAACGCATGCGAATCTGGAAAACCGTGCAGCAGCACGACGGCTGGGCCCTCCCCTTCTTCTTGCACTGCAAAGCTCAGATCGCCGACGGTGATGTTCTTCATGGGTGTCTCTCTCAGGCGCCGACGAGAGTCAGCAGTTCGGCACGATCAAGACCCGGCAAGGGAGTGGCGTCGGCCAATGCGATTGCGCGTTCGGCGATTCCAGGTCGTGACATCACGCCGACGCTTGTGTCGAGCAACGACGCGACTTCCATGAAGCCGCGGAGCAAATCCGGGTCGCGCATTATCGACGCAGCCAAGGCGTTACCCAGTGCCCAACCGGGGTCATCGGTTTCGTACGGGCGACCCTCGATCGTCGCTTCGATTTCGGCAAGGCGGTGGCGATCGAACACCAACGTGTCGACGAACAATGGCTCGACACTCTCGGTCGTCAGTTCGTGCCATCGAATGGCCTGGGCCCGCGGGTCGTCGAGCGGTCCGTCGCTCAGCAGGGTACGCAATGCTGCGGCGTGCACCATGCCCATCGAGATGCCGCGCCCGAGCGACGGGTTGGTGCAGGCCCATGCATCGGCCAACGGCACGACGCCGGTGGCGACAGGCACACCGTCGACGACGTAGGTGCGTTGCCGATCTTCGATCTTGGCCATCAGCTTGACGTCGGTGATCGGCTCGGCATCGATCCAGTGAGCGACCATGGGGTACGACCGCACCACCTTCTCCCAAGAGTCGTTCTCGATCAAGCCGCGCAGTGCGCCATCTTTCGAACTGGCGATCACGCCCACGCCCCAGGTGCCGTTGTCGGCCGGCAGCGTGAGGAGGGAAACCGAGCCGTATGGCTGCAGCAGGCCGCCGAAGGCCGGCGGGATCGAGCCGTCGGCAGAGCGGAAGTGCCGTCCGTAGTACACGAATCCGGAGTCCTCGGTCATCTCCTTCGGACCCGGCGAACCGGCTTCGCGAAGCCACGATGCCATCGCCGACCGTCGGCCGCCGGAGTCGACAACGAGGTCAGCCGGCAAATCTTCGCCTTCTTCGGTCCGCACTCCCGTGACGTGCACGATGCCGTCCGGCCCGGTGTTGGTGAGAAGACCAGCCACCGCAACGCCGCGGCGGATGGTGAGACCCGAAGTTGCCGCGGCAAAGCCGGCGATGATCGACTCACCGACCGGTCGACGCGCTGTGACGCATTCGAAGCGCTCGTCGCCTGCGCGCCGGCCTCCGGTGGCCTCGTCGGGAATCCCGTCGAGCGGGTTCATCTTCAATGCGCCCGCCGCAACCATCGCATCTGTCAACCCGGGAAGTTCGGCATCGGCGACCTCGCGGAACCTGGGCAGGAAGAAGTGCAACATCTTGAACTGGTTGACCCCGCGGCGGTCCCACGCATCCCATGCTGTGTCGGGCGGAGTGGGCGGTGCAGGATCGCGCTCGAGAACGGTGACGTCGTGGCCGTCGTTGGCCAGCATCATCGCTGCGCATGTTCCCACGATGCCGCCACCTGCAAATACAACTCGTCCCATTTTGAAACCCCCTAGTCAACGGACCTGTGCAGCCCGAACCCTGTCGTTTGTCGCGTCGATCACATCAGTAGATCGTCTCTCGGAGCCGCTCAGGATAGGCGTCGTCGTATGCCTTGCCATCGAAGACGCCTGAGGTGATGACCTCCATGATGTCGCCAACCGACGGAAGCTCGGACGGATCGCGATGACGAGCGGAGTTCCAGAGATGTGAGCGCATCAGCGCCTTCGGGCATTGGGTGTACACCGACGTCGCCGTGACGATGATCACGGTTGTCGGCACCTTGTCGCCCATCGTGAACGATTCGCGCAGTCCGCCGTCGGTGGAGATCGCTGCGGTGCCATTGACCCGCAACGTCACCCCGATGCCGGGCACTAGGAACAGCAGACCGATGCGCGGATCGACGACCAGGTTTCGGAGCGTGTCGAGACGGTTGTTGCCGCGCCGATCGGGCATCAACAACGTTCGATCACCGACGACCCGAACGAAACCTGGCGGGTCGCCGCGAGGCGAGCAGTCAACGCCGTCGCGACCGGAGGTGGCTACCAGAACGAACGGTGACGCCTCGACGTAGGCACGATGGAGCTCGGTGAGATGATCGATCTCCTTCGTGACCGCTGTCGGCACCGGGGCGCTGTACAGCGCCTCCAGTTCGTCGAGCGTACGAATCGTTGACATGTTAGGACAATACTCTCGACAGGGCGTTTGGACGATGGGACTTCAGTCACTCAGTGGCTGGCGATGTTGGCCGAACCGGTGACAGGGTTGGAACGATCAGCTGACGACCTCATCGCCAGTCAACGACTGGGCGATGTAGCGATCGAAGTCGTACACATTTCGCTCGAGGTACGACAGTGGTCCTCGTGCCATCTTCGATCGGTGGACACCTCGGAACACACCCTCGACGATCGGGCGATCCTCTCCATTGACCAGATTGAGCAGGTCGAGAAGTTTGGCGACATAGGCGCCGGCGTCCGCTTGATGCTCGAGCACCTCAGGTGCGACCGAGACGTCCCAGCGGATTCGCACGCGATCGACACCGAGCGGGCTCAACTGCAGATACCACAGCCAATCGGGCTGAAGTTGCATGACATGAGTCGGAAAAACTGCGCCGAGCACGATGGTGTGTCGCCACTCGCCCTCGAGCGATGTGTTCGAAGGATGCGCCGTTCCGGAAGTGGCCTCGGCGTCGTGGCCAACGCGGTGGTACGCGCAGTGGTCGTCGCCTGCGTGCATCGTGGTGAGCGGCGTGTTGTCGCCGTTCTTGGCGAAGCTGTTCTTGTGCACCTTGAACACGTGGTATGCGTCCATGAAGTTTTCGTACAGGAGCTTCCAGTTGGTGTCCCACACGTCGACTTGGCGATGCACCGGCACATAACCGGCCATGTGGTAACGACCGACGACGTCGCCCAGCATCGCAAGCCGAGGACCGAGCTCGGCCGGATCTGGATGTTGCGTGACGAACAGGAACCCCTCCCACTCTTCGAACCGCAGCCGAGTGAGGTGGTGATCGGATGCGTCGAAAGCGTTGCCGCTGCCATCCACCGTGCGATTCATGTACGGAGCACCGATCAACTGCCCGTCGAGCCGGTAGACCCACGCGTGGTATGGACACGTGATGCGCGCCTCACTGCCGCAACCCTGCAGCAACGGCGAGCCACGATGAACACACACGTTGTCGAAGACGGCGATCGCTTCGTTGTCATCTCGAATCGCGATGACCGACCGATGGACACCGGGCTGTGTCGCGTCGCCGGAAGGGATCTCGGCGGTGAGGTAGTCGCCCTTGTTGGGAATGTCGGCGGTGCGGCCGATGCACATCCACTCCCTGGAGAAGATTCGGCGATGCTCCTCGGCGAGCACATCGGTCGACGTGTACGCAGCGGGAGGCAGCATGCATGCCTGCTCGAACGGCAACCGAGCGTGCGCGGCCAGCTCTCCCCAGACGGCCTCGCTACGGATGGACATCGATCACCGCGCCTTCCTTCCAGGGAAGTGTCGACGCGAACACTGTCCAGTCGCCGTCCTCCCGCCGGGCAACGCTGAACTCGCAATCGAGCAGCGCTTCCAGCGCTGCCCGGTCGTCGGCGTACTCGTCGAGCAACTCGGGCAAGCGGACTTGACGTGGAATCGTGACGACTCGATCGCGCACCAAGACAGCGATATCGCCGGCCCGGTAGATCGTGTCGCGGCCGATGGACGAAACCGTGAGTGGGTCGCGGCTGCCGGGTACGAGACGCCACTCCTCGGCGTACGCGCCGCTGGGTGCGCGCTCGAACATCAGCGTGCCGTCGTCGCTCCACGTCATGAGCCCAGGTTCGGGGAATGCCGACACAGGGTGGAAGCTCACTCCGTGGCCGCGCGTGTGCCAGGTGGCGGTCGCTGAACGCACGCCGTCGGCATCAGTCGTCACCGCTTCGCACTCGGTGAATCCACTGCTCGCATCACTGGTGGCGAGCACGTGCATGTCGTCGATTGTGCAGTCCTGCAAAGCCGTGCGACCGGAGAGACCGGCGCGGTTCGCCGGGATGCGCACGTCGACCATCAACGAATTCGTCTGCAGCCACACGACGGTCGTGGTGTTGTCGATGACACCGTCGGCGAACTCGATCCACGCTCGTTGCCAGCAGCCCAACATCAGATCGGGGACTGTCTGTGTGGCCACGGGCGCACGGTAGTCAGGCGGCGCGGTGCCGGAGCTATCGACGGTCTTGCAGGAAGCGGAAGCGATCGCGAGCCTCGGCGACATGTTCGGCGCTGACGTCGGCGAACAGGATGCTCTCGGTCTGCGATGCGCTGGCCAGCACCTCTCCGAGCGGATCGATGATGCGCGAGTCCCCGCTGTATGGAAGCCCGTTCCCGTTGCCGACCCGATTGCAGCCGATCACGTATGCCATGTTCTCGATGGCCCGGGCTTGCAGCAATGCCATCCACGCAATGCGCCGCGCCTCCGGCCAATTGGCGGGCACGAGATAGACGTCGGTGGCGTCGGCGAGCTTCCAGAACTCGTCGGCGAAGCGGAGGTCATAACACACGAACAACGTCACCCGCAGGCCATCGACATCGACCGTGACGAACTGATCGCCGGCATTGAAATGCTTGGTCTCGCCGCCATAGGTGAACGGGTGGATCTTGCGGTAGCGGTGTTGCGTACCGTCGGGTGCAGCGAGCACAAGTGTGTTGTACGGACGCTGGTCGTCGTCTGGAGCATCTCTGGCGATTTCAGGGCACGAGCCGCCGATCCACACGTCGTGCAGCCGAGCCTGCTCGACGAGGAACTGCGACGACGGCCCGCCCTCGGGTTCGCCGAGGTCGTCGCGATCGGTGGCGAAGCCGGTGGAGAACGTCTCACTGAGCAGTATGAGACGCGCCCCGCTGGACGCCGCGCCGGCGACCAACGGCGCGAGGTGGGCGAAGTTGGCCTGCCGATCACACCAGGCGATGTCGTGTTGAATTGCGGCGACGCGCATGGTCGCAGACTATCCGGTGGCGAGTTTGGCGAGCCGCTCGGCGGCCTCGTCGAGGACCTCGAGTCGCTTGCAGAACGCGAACCGCACCAGGTGTCGACCCGCGTGCCGGTTGGCGTAGAAGACCTCGTTGGGAATAGCCACCACACCGCACCTTCCCGGAAGAGCGCGGCAGAATGCGTAACCGTCTCCATCGGGCTGTATCGGGCGGATGTCGACCGTCACGAAGTAGGTACCGTGGGTGGGATAGACGTTGAACCCGGCAGCACGCAGGCCGGGCAGGAGGCGGTCTCGTTTGGACTGCATGTCGGCAGCGAACTCTGCGAAGAACGAGTCCGGCAGACCGAGGCCTACCGCGATCGCCGGTTGGAACGGAGCACCGCTGACGTACGTCAGGAACTGCTTTGCCGTCCGGGCTGCGGCGATGAGGGCGGGCTGTGCGCAGATCCATCCGATCTTCCACCCTGTTGTGTTGAACGTCTTGCCGCCGCTCGAGATGACCAGCGTGCGGTCGCGCATTCCGGGCAGCGTCGCCAACGTAACTTGTCTGGAGTCGTCGAACACGATATGCTCGTACACCTCGTCGGTGATCACGTGCAGGTCGTGTTCGATCGCCAGATCGGCGATCAGTTGCAGTTCGTCGGTGCTCAGAACATGACCGGTGGGATTGTGCGGGCTGTTGATCAACAACAACTTGGTCTTCGGTGTGATCGCGGCGCGGAGCTCGTCGGGATCGAAGCTGTACGAGGGTGGCCGCAATGTGACTGGTTTGGCGACTGCACCGGCCAGTGCGATGCAGGCCTGGTAGCTGTCGTACATCGGCTCGTACAGCACGACCTCGTCGCCGGTGTCGAGCAAGCCCATCAGCGCGCCGGCCAGCGCCTCGGTCGCCCCAGTCGTGACGAACACTTCCGATTCGGGGTCGTACTGCAACCCGTAGAACCGCCGTTGGTGCGCAGAGATCGCCTCGCGCAGCACCGCCATTCCAGGGCCCGGCGGGTACTGGTTGACGCCACCGTTGATTGCGGCGATTGCAGCATCCAGCACTTCGCGCGGGCCTTCGGTATCAGGAAAACCCTGTCCGAGATTGACGCTCCCTGTTGCGAGGGCTAGCGCGCTCATCTCGGCAAAGATCGTGGTACCGAAACCCTGGAGTTTGGCGGTGAGGTATGGAAGGCGCGCAGATGACACGCCGTGAGCGTAGGCCCCTTAGGCGACGGTGATGGTCCCGTGCATCGCGGCGTGGATCTTGCAGTGGATCTTGTAGGTGCCCGCCTTGGGGATTGTCAGCTTCGCGGTGCCTCCGGGGGGAACTGCCACGTCGAATGAACCCGCGTCATCAGTGACGGTGTGAGGCGCAGTGTCGGAATTGGTGATCGTGAACTCGGTGCCGGCCGTCACCGACGCCGGGGAGAACTGAAAGCCAGAGATCGTCAGGCCTGCACCACCTGCCGCAGTCGTGCCGGCGGCCGCAGTCGTGCCGGCGGCCGCCGAGGAAACAGCCGGTGCACCAGAAAGGGTCGTGCTGGTGCTCTTGCTATCGCTGCTACAGGCAGGGGCGACAAGAGCCAGCAGGGCTGCGCTTCCAAGGGCAATGCTCATTCGTTTGTGAATCATTTTCTCTCCATCTTTCATTGTTGAAACTCACTGAGGTGCTCAGGGCCGAACGAGTGTGGCAGTAGCTCGTCCAGCGTGAAGGTCGCCCGCACTCCTTCTGGCCCAGCAGCGTAGACAGGGATGGCCCCAGTTGCGAACTCTCGTAAACGCTGGCGACACCCACCGCAACACGTACCGATGGCGTCGCCGTCGCAGACAGTGAGCACCGCCACGATTTCGTGCTCGCCCGCCGCGACCATGGCTGAGATTGCTCCGGCTTCGGCACACGAACCCTGCGGGTACGCAGCATTCTCGACGTTGCACCCGGAAAACACCCGTCCGCTTGCGGTTCGAAGCGCAGCGCCGACCCGAAATCGTGAATACGGAGCGTGCGCTTTTTCCTGAACGGACTTGGCCGCGGCAAACAACTCATCGATATCGGTCGGCATCAGCCGATCACAGTAGGCGCGCCTCCGATCGGTTGTATCGTCGCCCCCCAGCCTGCGCCCACCGAGACTTTCCAGCCGTTGCTTGTGAAGGTCTCACCCTCCGTCAACAGATCGTCGTAGGGGGCCAATCCGACAAGAGGAGTCTGAGTGCGCGTCGCGTCGCTGCCTTCGACCAGATGCACCGCAACACCGGTGGCCGGAAGGTGGTCGTCGAATCCTTTCGCGGCGACCAATTCGATGGTGATGAACCGGCGATGATCGAGCACGACAACTGCCAGACGAGTGCCTGACGAACTGCTCGAAGGTGAGAGCGTGATCGTCGAGCCCGCACGCGGGATGACGGCAACGGCCGATCGGGGCAGCCAACCCGCCTCGAGGCGATTGATCGCCAGCGTGTCGGGCGCGTCGCGACGGTTTGGGTGGACGGTGCGCGGTGCTGCGCTGTTGCTCATCAAGTCGAGTGCGCTGCGGTGCGGCTCGGTCTGCGATGCGTCGTAGCCGCTGTGCGGCCAACCGAGCGCGTGACCGAGCTCGTGCTCGATGAGATCCATCGGCGGATGGTCGCCCCACTGTGGATCGAAGTCAGCCGCCCCGACATAGGCCGATCGCCGCGTCACCGACGCAGGGCACGGTGGTGCGGCACATGCGCTGCCGGGGGTGGCGAACCCGCCGGGTTGATTGGCGTTGTGCTCGGCATCGGCGACGACGATGACCCCGTGGGACAGCGTTGTCGCCCCGGCCAGGGCCTTGTCGACACACGCCTGCGGCTCGTCTGCTGCACCGATCGACACCTCTCCCGCGCCGCTGAACCGCGGTCGATAGTCGCCGTTCGACAACCTGTCGAAGTAGGCGCCCACCGCGTCGTTGAGGATCGTCGAAAGTTTCTCGGGGCGGAGTGCAAGCCTCACCGGCAAGCCCGCGTACACCGGCGAGCTGGTATCAGATGGTACGTGACAAACGTAGACGTCCCATGGGTCAATGCCGTTCGTCATCCAGGCGGTTCTTGCTCCGTTGTCGACGACGGCTTGCACCGCAGGTGGCAACGAAACCGACGAGTGCCCGCATGCGGCCAGTGCGACACAGCCGATGAACCATGGGCGTCGCACGTCCCGAGGCTATGTGCAGTATGTCCCCGATCCATGCCACGATGTCACCATGGCAGCACGCTCAATTCGCCACCGCCTGCTCGGCAATTCGATCGTGCGAACGGTGTTGTCGGTATGGGCATGGTTGGTGCTCGGAGTGGTCATCGTCGTCTGGGTTCCGCTCGTCGCCGTTGTCCGTCTGGTGACCGCGCCCTTTGACAAGGGCCGGTACGCGGCCGGCTACTTGTTCCGCAAACTGACTGTCGTTCATCAGTGGCTGAATCCACTGTGGCGGTTCCGCACGTCGGGCGTGAAGATCCGTGACCCGCGCCGGCCGTACATCGTCGTGGCCAATCACCAGAGCTTCGTCGACATCTTGTTGATCTCGCATCTGCCGTGGGAGATGAAGTGGCTGTCGAAGGAAGACTTCTTCAAGTATCCGTTGGTCGGCTGGCTGATGCGCATGGCAGGCGACATCAAGCTGATACGTGGCAAGCGCGACTCGATCGTGGCGGCGATGGACGCGTGCAAGGACCGATTGTCGAAGCATGTCAGCGTGATGATCTTTCCGGAGGGCACGCGCAGCACCGATGGAGAACTGCGGAAGTTCAAAGACGGGGCGTTTCGACTGGCCATCGAGACTGGCACACCCATCCTCCCTCTGGTACTGGACGGCACCCACCCTGCGCTGCAGAAAGGTGACTGGCGTTTCGGCGTCACCGACGCCGAAGTGCGAGTGCTCGAGCCGATCGAAACCACCGGAATGACTCTCGATGATGTGTCGTCGCTACGGGATCGGGTACATGCGATCATCGCCGACGAACTGGTGTTGATGAAGGCCAGCTGATGTCGCTGCCATCAGTGGCCTCGACCTCTCGTCGGTGGCGAAGCGGCGGGCCTCACTGACCAGCCAGGCGAAGGCAGGATCGGGTTGTTCGACGAGCATCTCGGGGTGCCATTGCACGGCGAGGACTTCCGGTCGGCCGTCGACCTCGAAACCTTCGACTACCCCGTCCTCAGCCGTGCCGGTCACGACCACTCCGCGGCCCGGCCGGCCGACCGCCTGGTGATGAAGACTGTTGGTCGCGACACTCTGGCCGTACAACGACGACAGCCGGCTTCCGGCGATGACCTGAACCGTGTGACATCGATCGGTTCGTGAAGTCGTCCACAGCGCGTGGGTGGCGGACTCGTCGAGATGCTGCACCAGCGTGCCACCAAGGGCGATGTTCAACAGTTGGGCGCCGCGGCAGACGCACAACATCGGAAGCCGATGGTCGAGTGCAGCGCGGATCAAACCCAACTCCCATTCGTCGCGTCCGGGTTCGATCTCGCCGAGTTCGGGATGCGGCTCCTCGCCGTACAGCGCCGGATCAGGATCCGCGCCACCGGTCATCACCAGACCGTCGAGGCGGCTGATCATGTCGGCCGGCTCTGCATCGCGCGTCAGTTGGACCGGCAACCCACCCACCGCGGAAATCCCCTTTGGATACTCGCTGAGATGCAGGTCGACTTCCTCGCCATGCAATGCTCCCTGCGGTAGGAGCGGGACGCGTTCGACCGGCCAACGTCTGCCGCTGAGCCCGATCAGTGGTCGGCGATCCATGTCGACAGTTGAGCACCTGGGCTGCGATGGGGGCTCATTCGACGCATGTGTCTCTGCAGCCGGCTCGCCAGTTCGAGTTCGACGAGTCCATCTCGTTCTCTGAACCACCATTGTCCGGTCCGCTCGAACCGTGCCGCCGGTACATCCGCTCGGTGTGGGCGTTTGGCGCAAGACGGAGGCGCCGGTCATCGTCGGAGAACGTCGCCCTCGAACGTCAATCCGGGGCCGGCCGCGGCCATGCCGATCCGTCGACGCGTGAGGCTGATGCTCTGATGCGCCAAGATTCCGTCTATGGAATTCAGCGATCGTGTCGCAATCGTCACGGGCGGGGCATCTGGCATGGGAGCCGCAACGGTTCGCCGCTTGGCAGCGGGCGGCGCGAGCGTGGTGATCGTCGATCGCAACGCCGATCTTGCCAGGGCCGTCGCAACTGAAACAGGCGGGACCGCGATTGTCGGTGATGTCGCCGAGTCATCGTTCTGCGACGGCGCCGTCGCAACGGCGATGGAACGCCATGGCGGTCTCGACGTTTTGGTGAATGCCGCCGGTGTGATCGTGCGCGCCAGCGGCGAGGACACAACCGACGAGCAGTGGGCCAGGATCATGGGTGTCAACGTCAGCGGCACGTTCTTCATGTGCAGGGCGGCCTTGCGAGTGATGAAGGCGAACCGCCGGGGAGCGATCGTCAACTTCGGATCGATCTGGGGAGACCTTGGTTCTGCCGGCGTGGCCGCATACTGCGCGTCGAAGGGCGCGGTGCACAACCTGACGAGAGCACTGGCGATGGATCATGCCGCCGACGGCATTCGTGTCAACGCTGTGTGCCCGGGAGAAGTCAATACCCCGATGCTGCAATCCGAGCGCGCCGAAGCGGTGACCGAGCAGCTGTTGAATGCGATCGCTGCGACAGTTCCCATGGGGCGGCTCGCGGATCCCGACGAGATCGCTCGAGTGGTGTGCTTCCTCGCATCTGATGAGGCCAGCTACATGACCGGTGCCCTGGTCAGCGTCGACGCAGGATACGGGGCGAGGTAGTCGTGGAGCACCGCCGGCTCGGTCGCACGGGGGCACTTGTCGCGCCGCTCGCGCTCGGCACCGACAACATCTTGAACCCGACGCCGGAGGATGAGTCCAGCCGCATGATCATCCGCGCTCTCGACGGTGGCATCAACCTGATCGACACATCGAACAGTTACGGAGCCGGCGAAGCCGAGCGGGTGATCGGTCGGGTGCTCGCCGAGAGTGGACGGCGCGACGAGGCCGTGATCGCCACCAAGGTGCACTATCCCACAGGACCCGGCCCGAACGATCGCGGCAACTCGCGATTGCACATCATGCGCGCCTGCGAGCAGTCGCTGCGCAGGCTGCAGACGGATCGCATCGATCTCTACCAGTTGCATCGCCCCGATTTCGACGTACCTCCCGACGAAACGTTGGGCGCGCTCAGCGACCTGGTGCGTCAGGGAAAGGTCTGCTACATCGGTAGCTCCACTGCGCCGGCCTGGAAGGTGTTGGAGGGCGTCTTGCTGGCCGAGCTCAGGGGGCTTGTGCCCTTTGTGACGGAGCAGCCGCCATACAACCTGCTCGATCGCAGGGTCGAGAACGAAATGGTGCCGATGGCACTCAAGTACGGCCTTGGGTTGTTGCCTTGGTCACCATTGGCGATGGGCGTTCTTGCCGGTCGTTACGCCGACGACAACATTCGCCCTGAAGGCTCACGTGCCGCGGTTCGAGGAGGCATCTACGCAGCTCGGGTCAGTCAGAAGGCAGTCGAAGCCGGCAATCGGTTCGTTCGGCTGGCGCGCCAGGCCGGGATCGATCCGGCGCGTTTGGCGATCGCCTGGGTGATGCACCAGCCAGCCGTGATTGCTCCGCTGATCGGACCGAAGAGCGTCGAGCAACTCGAACATCTGTTGCCGGTGATGGACATCGCCATTTCCGACGAAATCCTCGCCGCGTGCGACGAGATCTGCGCGCCTGGCAGTGCCGTCGCCAACTTCCACAACACTGCACCGTGGATGAAGATGCAGATCGGCGCCGACTGAGTGCGCCGAGCCAGATAGAACTATCGGCGTGGTCGACGTAATCGTCAATCCTTGGGCGTTGTTCGAGAGCATTCCGGAGATGGTCCTTGTCGTCGACACCGCTGGTCTCATCCTCTACGCCAACGAGCACTGCTCCGCAATCGTGGGCTGGACTTCACAGGAGTTGATCGGCAAACCGATCGAGTCGCTGGTCCCCGATCGCGTGATCGATCTGCATCGCTCGAGTCGGCAGGGCTACACCGACGGTCAGAACACACGGCCGATGAAGAGCGGCCTGTTGTTGACCGCATTGCATCGGTCGGGCCACGAGGTGCCTGTCGAAATTGCCCTGAGCCCTCTCAATGGACCGGTCACGGCAACGGTCGCGACGGTACGAGATGTCACCGAGCGTCTCCAGACCGCCGCCCTTCTTGTCGAGGCCGAGACACGCCTGGAGGTGCTCGACGACCGCGACCGGATCGCGCGCGAGCTCCACGACAGTGTGATCCAACGACTGTTCGCCGCGGGGCTGCACCTGCAAGCTTCGACGAATCGTCCCGATACCACCGAGCGGGTGTCGGTCGTCGTCGACGAGATCGACGAGGCGATCCGAGAGATACGCGGTGCCATCTTCACCTTGCATCGACCCGCCGGATTCGACAGCGGCCTGGAGGCCGCATTGCGGGCCAGCATCAATGAGGCATCTCGGCTGCTGGGGCATCACCCCACGTTGAAGCTCGGTGGCATACTCGGCAACATTCCCAACGACTTGGGCGCGGATCTGCTGGCAGTTCTTCGAGAAGCGATGACCAACGTGGCCAAGCATGCCTCGGCGACGCGCACGGAGGTATCACTCGATGTCGGAATCGATGCGGTGACGCTTGTCGTGTACGACGATGGCGTCGGAATGTATTCATCGAACGACACAACGTCGGGCGGTCTCGGACTCCGTAACATCGAAGAACGCGCGTCGCGGCTCGGTGGGGAAGCGCTGTTCATCCAGGGACAGCCACGGGGGACTGAGGTCCGCTGGACCGTGCCGCGACCTCGGGTGTAGTCAGCGCTCCGACTTCGAACGAACCGCAAAGACCGCCGCCTCGGTCCTTCTGGTCATGCCCAGCTTCATCAGAATCGACGACATGTAGTTCTTGACGGTCTTCTCCGCCCGATTGACCCTGACAGCGATCTGGCGATTGGTGAGTCCTTCGGCAACCAGGTCGAGAATGGATCGTTCGAGCTCTGTCAACGCCCCCAACCGTGGATCTTGATACTGTTGCGGATGGCGCAAACGCTCGAGCAGTTGACCGGTCACAGCCGGATCGATCAGCGACTCGCCGCGAGCCACCCGGTGCACCGCCGAGACCAGATCGTTGCCGCGGATCTGCTTCAGCACATACCCGGCTGCACCAGCCATCACTGATTGAAACAGCGCTTCCTCGTCGGAGAACGAGGTCAACATCAGGCACACCAGATTTGGATCGAGGCTGCGGACATCTCGGCAGACTTCGACGCCGCTGCCGTCGGGCAGCTGCACGTCCAACACGGCAACCTGAGGTCGGGTCGCCCGAATTCTGGCGATCGCGTCTGCGCACGTGCCCGCTTCACCGACGACCTCGATGGTGCCATCGGCCTCGAGAAGTTGCCGAACTCCTTCTCGCACGAGCTCATGGTCGTCCAAGAGGAACACGGTGATCATCTGGGGAGCGCGATCCATCCGGTCAATCGGACCACATTTTTGTCCTGATTACCAAGGACCAAGGTCCCTTGTGGGGAGCAACTCGGCGCCACGGCTGCGACGACCACGCTGAACGGCGTTGATGACGTCGTCGAGTGCTCGGACAGCGGCGTCCATCCGGTCGGTGAGGTCGGTCTCGTTCGACGCGCTGGCCAGGATGGAGGTACCGAGCGCGTAGAGCCGTTGGATCACCAGGTCAAGCGTCGTCTGTAGCTGCTCGATCCGCACCTTGGCAGCAGCGAGGTCGATTCTGCCGATCGCGCTGTCAACGACGCATTGCCGTTGTGCTGTCATATCGCGCACCGTCGCAACGACGAATGGAGCGTCGGGCAGCACACGCACTTGCACGTCGACGGGGAACATGGTTCCGTCGATTCGGCGACCTTCGACATCCATCTCATCGGCATCGGGAAGCAACGCCCCTATGCACATGCCGACCGGCGAATCAGAGTCATCGGTGTAGCCGAACAGACGCATCAACGAGCTGTTGACGAAGACGATCACGCCGTCGTCGTCGGTCATCAGCACGGCGTCGACAGTGCAATCGAGCACGGATGACAGAAGATCTTCGAGTACAGCTGTCACAGCGCATCGTTGTCGTTCGAACGACCGGCCGCGGCTGACATCGTCTGCAAGACCTCGGCGTCGCTGACCGCATCGAAATGGCGGTACCAACGCCCGACAGATCCGAACGGGTCCGGTCGGGCGAGACAGATGACCCTGTCGGCCTCCGAGCTCAGGATCTCGACGACACCAACTGGCGCGACGGGTGTGGCCACGGTGACGTCGTTGGCGCCATAGGCCCGCGCCACCTGAATAGCGGCGCGGATCGTGGCGCCCGTGGCTATTCCGTCGTCGACGATGACCGCCGGACGACCGACGAGTGATTGACGTGGGCGCACTCGTCGCAAGTGCTCGACGCGCTCGTTCAGTTCGGCGCGCTCGCGGGCTTCGATCTCGGCCAGATCATGCTCGGTGATCCGGCTCGATCGGACGACGTCGTGATTCATGATCAGCACGCCGTTCTCGCCGATGGCTCCCATCGCCAGTTCCGGGTGGCGGGGAACGCCGAGCTTGCGGACAACGATCACGTCGAGGGGCGCGTCGAGCGCCCCGGCGACCTCTGCTGCGACCGGCACGCCACCGCGCGGCAAGCCCAGCACGATCGGACTGCCGACTTTTGATTTCGCCACCGCTGCGCCCAGAAGTGCGCCGGCCGAACGGCGGTCGTGAAAGCGTTGTCGGTCCATTGACCTCTCAGCGTCGCGCCGCCGTCTGCTCGACGGTAGGGGCTTTGGACTCTAGGCGGAGGACCTAGTTCGTGACACGGCCGCCGACCACTGGGCCCACGGTCGGCGCTGCGTCGTCGATGACACACGCAGCGCGAATGGCATCGGACGCCATGGCCGCCTCGGATTCCGTGCGGGCATGAACGATGGCGAGGGGTCGTTCTGCGTCGACGTACTGACCCAGACCAGCGACGTCGCTGAGTCCGACCGAGTGGTCGATCGTGTCCTCGACGTGCATGCGCCCACCACCGAGCGTCACAACGGCCAACCCCAGGGATCGGGTATTCATCGACTGCACGTAGCCCTCGCGGCTGGCGGCGACGCGATGGGCTACTGGTGCCGAACGAAGATGCGCCGTTGGATTCTCGACGAGATCGCTTGGTCCGCCGAGCGCTGTCACCATCGCTTGAAAACGCTCTGCCGCCCTGCCGTCAGCCCGAGCAGCGATCAGACGATTGGTAGCCGATTCGACGTCGGCAGCGAGGCCACCGAGCATCAGCATTTCGGCGCCGAGCGCCAGCACGACCTCGGTGAGCCGCGGGTCGTCGCTGGTACCGACCAACCAGTCGATCGTCTCGCGCACCTCCAGCGCGTTGCCGGCTGTGGAGCCCAGCACCTGATTCATGTCGGTCAGCAACGCAGTCGTCACCAGACCCGCACCGCGCGCAACCGAGACGATGCTGTGGGCCAACTCCTCAGCTTGGCCGAACTCGCTCATGAACGCGCCGTTGCCGAAGGTGACGTCCATGACCAAGGCGTCGAGCCCGGCGGCGAGCTTCTTCGCCAGAATCGAAGCAGTGATCAACTCGATCGATTCGACGGTCGCCGTCACGTCGCGAATCGCGTACATCCGCCCGTCGGCGGGGGCGAGGTCGGACGTCTGGCCGATGATCGCGCAGCCCACCTCGGCCACGACTTTGTGGAACAGCTCGTTGTCAGGCTTGGCCTGGTAGCCGGGGATGCTCTCGAGCTTGTCGAACGTGCCGCCGGAGTGGCCGAGGCCACGACCCGAAATCATCGGCACGTGGGCGCCGCACGCGGCGACGAGCGGAGCGAGCATCAGGCTGACCTTGTCGCCGACGCCTCCCGTCGAATGTTTGTCGACGATCGGGCCGTGCAACACGGAGCGATCCCAGTGCATCGTGGTGCCGGACTGTGACATCGCCCGCGTCAGGGCAACGCGCTCGCCGACGCTCATCCCGCGGAAGAACACCGCCATCGCGAACGCGGCTGCCTGACCATCGCCGATGCTGCGGTCCGTCAGACCGGTGACGAACTGTTCGATCTGGGCATCGGTCAGCACCACTCCGTCGCGCTTGGCCCGAATGATCTCCTGTGGAAGAAAGCCCGGCGAGTTCGAGCTCACTAGTACTCCGTCGACAGCTGCAGGTCGTGCGAGCTGCCGAGCACGTGGACGATGTCATTGAGCAGGCCGCTGGCGCCGAAGCGGAAGTTGGTCGGCTCGGCGCCGTGTGGTTGCAGAACCTTGTCGGCCAGGTCGAGGTAGATCGCCGCCTCGGCAACGGTCTTCACGCCACCCGCGACCTTCAGCCCGATCTGTTGGCCGGTGCGTTGTGCGGCAGCGATGACCTCCAGCAGCGCCGCCGCTGCCTCGGGTGTTGCCGCCGGTTCCGACTTGCCGGTCGAGGTCTTCAAGAAATCGGCGCCGTTGGCAATCGCGACCGCAGCCGCTGCTTTGATCGTGTCGGGATCGGCGAGCACACCCGTCTCGAGAATGACCTTCAGGATGACCGGTCGGCTCTCGGTGTGACAGACACCGGCGACCATTCGCACGAGCTCCCCAGCGGCGAGGTGATTTCCGTCGAGGTATGCCCTGAACGGGAAGACGGCGTCGATCTCGTCTGCTCCGTCGGCGATTGCCTGCTCTGCCTCACGGACCGCATCCTCGGCCGATGCTGTACCCAACGGAAAGTTGACAACCGCAGCGACCGCGATGCCGCTTGCGCGAATGCGGGCCCGGGCCCGGGCCACGAATCGTGGATAGATGCAGACCGCTGCGGGATGGATGGTGATGCCAGGCGCCGGGGAAACGGCCCGGTCGCACAGCGCGTCGATTCGCTCGGGCGTGTCGTCGCGGTTCAAGCTTGTCAGGTCAAGGCACGCCAAGGCTCTGGCAGCGTGATCCTGCCGCCCGGTTGCACTCGATTCGCTCATGTCAAAATACTTGCAGGGTCGACGCCGGATCCGGTCACGGACGACCTCGTCGCTCGAATCAGCGCAGCCGCCGTACAGACAACTCGGGATGCGACACGTTGGGAACTGCCCGAATTCGAAGGTCGACGACGTGGAGCCCATGCGGTGTCGCGATGATCGGGTTGAGATCGATCTCGATGATCTCGGGGACCAGATCGGCGAGCTGGCCGAGACGCACGAGCAGCGCTTCGAGCGGAGCATGCTCGATGGGCGCGGCGCCACGGTATCCGTCGAGGAGCGGCGAGATTCGCAGGCCGCGCACCATCTTTGCGGGATCGTTGGCGGAGAGAGGCGCCGGGCGCACGACGCGGTCCTTCAGAAGTTCCGCAGCGGTGCCGCCGGCGCCGAAGATCACCAGCGGCCCGAAGGCGGGATCCGTGGCGACGCCTGCGAGCAGCTCGACGCCGGAGGGTGCCATGCGCTGCACGACGTAGCCGTCGAGGTCGTCGCCCAACTTGTCGCGCATCGCTGCGCCGGCATCGATCACCGCACGCTCGTCGGTCAGTGACAGGGCAACTGCGCCCAGATCGGTCTTGTGCAGGATCGACGCACCGGAGCCTTTCAGGGCCACGGGAAAGCCGAGCCTCTTGGCGGCCGCGACCGCGTCGTCGAGATCCGCGACGATCGCCGTCTCCACCAGCGGGAGCCCTGCGGCGGTGGCCAACGCGACCGCCGCCGACGTGTCGAGCCAGCCTCCTTCCGGCGCCCCGCGCAGAAAATCGCTGGTCACCTTGCGCGCCTGCGTCACGTCGATCAGTTGTTCGACGACTGCTGCATCGTTGGATCGCAGCCATTCGGATCGACTGGCCATGTGGGCCAGGGCGCGCACGGCGGATTCGGGGAATCGGTAGGTCGGGACCCTGATTCCCTCGAGCTGTACCGTCTCGTTGCCAGCGAGAACGGTGGCCAGCATCGTCTTGTCGGGACGGCCGGCAGCCGCCGTGGCGATTGCGTCCAGCATCGAGCGATCCCGATCGGGCAGGGGTGGAACGTAGATCGCCAACACCGCATCGATCTGCGGATCTTCCAGCACGACACGGAGCGCTTGTTCGAAGGCCGCGGGGGATCCGGAGGCGACGATGTCGACCGGGTTGCGAGTGGCTGCGGATGGCGGCAAGAAGCTGATCAGGCGCGCCTGCGTCTCGTCGCTGAGCTCTGGTACGAGCAGGCCGTGGGCGGTCGCCGCATCGGCGGCCAGGATCGCCGGCCCGCCGGCATTGCCGACGATCGCCACGCGACGTCCGTTCGGTGCCGGTTGACTGGCGAATGCCTGCGTCGTATCGAACAGCTCCTCCAGCGTGTCGACGCGGGTGACACCGGCTCGCGACAACACCAGCTCGGCGACGTCGTCGGACGTAGCGAGTGCCGCAGAATGCGACATTGCGCCGCGCGCTCCGGCCGGGCTGCGGCCCGATTTCACCGCCACGATTGGCTTGGTTCGGGCAACACGCGAGGCGATCCGCACGAACTTGCGCGGGTTGCCGAACGATTCGAGGTAGAGGGCGATCACGGCCGTCGCCTCGTCGACTTCCCAATACCGCAGCAGATCGTTTCCCGAGATGTCGGCCTTGTTGCCAACCGAGACGAAGCTCGAGATGCCGATGCCTCGGCGAGAGCTCTCGTCGATCAGCGAGATGCCGAGCGCACCGGATTGCGTCATGAACGCGACGTTGCCAGGGATCGGGTCGACCGGTGCGAAGGTCGCGTTCATCTGGATCGAAGGGCTGGTGTTGGCGAGCCCCATGCAGTTGGGCCCGACGACGCGCATGCCAAATCGCCGCGCCGATTCGACGAGCGATGCTTCGACCTCGCGCCCGGTCGTGCCGAGCTCGGCGAATCCGGCGCTGATGATCACGATGCCCCCGACATGTGCCGCGCCGCATTCGGCGACCACCTCAGCAACTGCGTCGGCGGGAACCGCGATGATTGCCAGATCCGGTGGCCCCGGCGCGTCGCCGACACTTGCGTATGCGTGGATGCCGGCGACCGATCCTGCATTCGGGTTCACCGGGAGCACGGCACCCGTGAAGCCGCCCCGGATCAGGTTGTGAACGAGCTCGTAACCGATCGTGCCGGGTTTGCGGCTGGCGCCCACGACGGCGATGGACGACGGGTTGAGGATGCGCCTGATCGATGCCACAACCGCTGTGCGATCGCGATCTTCGATGTGCTCGTCGAGCTCGTCGGACGGCGCCAAGGGGAAACTGATGTTGATCACCCCGCTGTCGAACGAGCTCGTCACAGCAAAACCCGCGTGACGAAACACGTCCATCATCGCTCGATTCTCAGGGAGCGTTTCGGCGACGAACCGCTCGATCCCATTGCTCCTTGCAACGGCAGCGAGGTGTTCGAGCATGATCGTTGCCAGCCCGCGACGTTGTTGGCCGTCTTCCACGACGAATGCCACCTCGGCCGCCTCGTCTCCATGCCGGCGGTCGTAG
Source organism: Ilumatobacteraceae bacterium (assembly GCA_031370745.1). Taxonomy (GTDB): domain Bacteria; phylum Actinomycetota; class Acidimicrobiia; order Acidimicrobiales; family Ilumatobacteraceae; genus JAENVT01. Next base: position 4,351 of record JANMQX010000364.1, on the reverse strand, counting down.
CGCACCACTGCCGCGACGATTCCGTCGAGTTCGGCAACGAGCGCGAACCGGTCGCGGTAGTCCACCTCGACGAGGTGATGAAGCTGTGGTTCCGGGATCCGTGGTATCGGCGAGAAGAATCGGAAGTAGATCGATTGTGGTGAGAGCCGGCCGTGCAGGGCGCGCAGCTGCTCGATGTCGTCGGCCCGGATGGGGCGAATGTGGGCGGTTCCGCCGTCGCTCAGGACGACGTCGTTCTCCCATTGGCTCGGATAGATCGCAGGCGTGTCGGGCACGACCAAGCTTGTCATCTCGTGGCACTCCTCGGTTCCGAGCTGCACAGTACGACGACAACCGGCCTGGCCGACAGAGACCTCCGGCCCGGCGGAGCGGAGCACGACGAACGCTTCGCCTAGCATCGCCAGGGCATGCGAATCCTCTCCCTGCTGCCTTCGGCGACCGAGATGCTGTTCCAGCTCGGCCTCGGTGATCAGGTGGTTGGCGTCACGTTCGAGTGCGACTTTCCTCCGGAGGCCCGCTCCAAACGGATCGTCTCGACGTCGGCGTTGCCGGAAGGGTTGAGCCCCGCCGAGATCGATGCCGTGGTGAAACAGCGAATGGCCGCAGGTGAGGATCTCTATCGCCTCGACCGCGGCGCATTCGCCGATATCGATCCGACTCTCATTGTTACGCAAGATCTGTGCGCTGTCTGCGCAGTCGATGTGACGAAGGTCGACGATGCCATCGAGTATCTCGGTTGCAGTGCAGACATTCTGACGTTGGATCCGATGACCCTTGCCGAGGTGATCGATTCGGTTCGGCTGATCGGCGACCGAACCGGCACAAGTGATCGAGCGTTGACGATCATGGCCGAATGTGGCGCGCGTCTCGCCACTGTCGCGGCCAAGTTGGATGGTGTCGCGCTCCGACCGACGTTGGTGCTGGAGTGGACCGACCCGGCATTCACGGATGGCCACTGGGTGCCCGACATGATCGCCGCGGCCGGTGGCCGATCGGTGATGGGTCGGCCGGGCCAGAACTCGCAGGGCGCGACCTGGGATCAGGTCGGCGCGAGCGACGCTGAGGTGGTGATCGTGGCACCGTGTGGCTTCCGTCTCGCGGGTGCGGCGGAGTTGGCCAACGATGTCGTGGCCCGCGGCGTTCTACCCGACGACGCCGAGGTGTGGGCCGTCGATGCCGACGCGTTCGTTGTTCGGCCCAGTCCGCGCGTGGTCGACGGCGTCGAGTTCTTTGCGTCGATCCTGCATCCCGAACGTCACGGCGAGGCCGACGGCCACGCCGCGGTCAGGGTTCGCTGATTAGCTCTTCAGCCAGGCGTAGCGAGCGGTGTCCTTACCGGCGTAGTCGGGATCGAGGTATATGAACACCCTTTGAATCTTCCAGTCGCGGATTTCGAACACGTCGCACCAACGGCCCGCGCCGGACTCGGGATCACCGGCTCGCCATGGGCCGTCCTGGTGCTCGCCGTGGCTGGTGCCTTCGGCGACGAGGGTGTCGCTGCCGGAGAAGATCCAATTGAAATGCGAGAAGTGGTGGGTGATGCCCTTCAATGTTGCGCCGACATCGCCGAACAGCTTGCCGATGTTCTCCTTGCCGTTGGCCAGGCCCCATTTCGGGAAGTACACCTGTGCATCGTCGGCGAACAAATCGAGGATGCTGCCGCCGGTCGACGTGACGCCGCCGTTGTCGAATGCTTTCAGGTATTCGATCGCCACCGATTTGCGCTGCTCGTCGGTCATCGTCTGAGTGGTCAGTGCCATGCGGGCCTCCGTTCGTTTCTTCGGGATGCGGTCCGCACATTACGACAGAGTTGGGAACGTCGATCTACTCGGCGTGTAGGCGCTCACAAGAGGGAAGTTGAGCCGATAGATGAATGCTCCGTCGACGTCTCCCACCTGCGTATAGCGGTTGTACAACAACGCCCCCACCTCGCCGGACGGATTGCAGGTCTGCACCGGTTGGTACTCCGCCACGAACGTCGGTGGATGGTCTCCCGCGAACAGTTGAACGAGCTGATCTTGCGCCCCCCTGCCGTGCTCCACTCCGTCGAGCCACAGGTATGGATACGGGGGAATTGCATCAGCGTCGGCATACAAGGCTGCGCTGGCGCACAACGCATACAGCGTCGATCCAGGAGTCCGGTTGTCGGCGTACCACCGGGCAACTTGTTCGTCGACCACGAGCCGAGGATCATTGTCGGCCAGGATGGACACCGATATTCGATCCACAGCGATCACTCGGGCGGTGCTGATCAGCGACGGGATGACCACCAACGTCGCACTCGCAACTGCGACCGCGACGTGGGCTTTGATCTTGCCGATTGCGGTTGCTGCCGCGGCCGCGAATGGGAAGGTGAGCGTCACCCAGTAGTGACGATGGAACAACCCACCCGTCAGGAAGCCGACAATGGACAGGAACATCCACGCGGGTAGGAGCACTGCCGCGCGGTTCATGCGACTGTGCGACGCAAGCCACGCGATGGCACCGATAACCGCGGCGGCCGCCAGCGGCAAGAGCGTCGGCGCCGCCAGCTGTGAGGTGATCCCGAACCGATGCCAATCCGCGTTCGAGGCGTTGAGACCGCCGATTCGATAGCCCGCCATTGCATACCACCACGCGCTGAAACCGAGGATGATCCCGTGGAGCACCAACGCTGCGATCACCGACGCCCAGCCGGCGAAGCAGACGGTGCATTCGCGGACGACTTCACGCCAGCGTCGTTCTCGCGTGACACCTCCGACGAGGAGGCAGACCATCACCGCGACGAAGCCGTCGAATCCCGACTGCTTCAACGACATCGCGCAGCCTGCGAGCGCGCCGCTGACGAACAACCAAAACAGACCACGCCCGCGGAACATGTATGCACATGCCGCCGCGACTCCCGCAGCGGCCACCGCTCCGGCGAGCAGTTCTCCGTTGGCGATGAAGCCCTCGATGCGTGCGTTCGCCGACGCGACGGCGACGAGAAAGGCGGCGATGGTCCCGGCTCGTGGACCGGCGATGGCGAACACCGTGTAGGCCACGGCGACGACGGCGAGGCATCCGAAAACGATGGCCATCACCCGGATCGATTCGGCGGACCCACCCGTCAAGTCGTCCCAGACCCTGAACAGCACGAGCAAACCCTGCGGCCGGTCGACCCAAGCTTCGGTGTACAGAGCCTTCCCCGAGGCCCAGGCGCGGGCTACCGCGAGGTATCCGCCCTCATCGGAACTCAGTGGTGTGGTGATGAACCGGGCTCGCAGCGCCACCGAGAAGAGGATCGCGCCGATGACCGGGCGCGTCGGGAATCGATCGGCGCGGATCGATGGGGATTCCACATCGCAGCCAGCGTCGTGTGGTGGGTCTTCCAGACCCAGAGCCAGAGCCAGAGTCACGGTTGCGGACACCCTATGGGCTGGTGGTTCGCTTGTTCCACCGCGGCGAAGTGAGTGGCTTGACTCGATGAACGACGCACTCCCGCCGTCCTGGTCGGCTATTCGTACGCGCTGCAGTCACCGACGCGTCCCGCGGGCTTTGCCGGCGCCAACGATCACTGGCATCAGCACCGCTGACTGTGCGTCGAAGGTGGTTGGGTCGTGCGCGAGCAAGCGCCAGGACCTGACGCATGCGGCGGCACGTACATTGCGGGTGGTGATTTTTGGATGTTGCACGCGTGGGTCGTGCCGGGTTGGGACAACCGCAAGGGTGAATTTGCACCGTTCAACCCGAAGCTGTGCCCGCGCGCGACCGGCACGCCGGACGTGAACCGTTGCCCGACAGACGGTGCTAGGAACGCGTGGCTGGCACCCGATGGCAACTATTATCGGCGGCCTCGAAATGCCCTCAAGCCTCAGTCGGTACAAACGGACTATCCACTCCGTGATATCCCAGAGAGTCCGCCATGGTGATCCGATTCCCCAAGAATTCGGACGGTGGGAAAGAAATGAGGACGGGTCATGTGCCTGCTCGGCTACGTCGTACCGGAGCGCCGACGTTCATTGAGCGCACCACGGCGGATGGCGCGCCGTATCCCCGACCGGTCGGGCAGCGTTTAATGTCTGTCGGCATAAACCTGCTGGCCCGCCGCATGTTCGAGCTCGTCGAGCCGATCGGGGTCATCCCCTACTCCGCGGACGAGCCCAACGAGGCGATGTTCGCGCTGGGGTTCACGAACTACTGGGACACCTACTTCGCCGGCCGAGCCGCACCCCTCGGTGCCTCCATCCCGGCCGACGTCGTCCACGCGCTCTTCTACAACTTCGCGCCGGGCGAGGTCGCCCGCCACATCCCGAAGGTCTGGGGCACGACCACGCCGGAGGCGGCAATCCTCGCCCGCCAGCAGGGCTGCGCGGCGGCCCTGCGTCGGATC
>JANMQX010000352.1:0-3081 GCA_031370745.1 Ilumatobacteraceae bacterium | reverse complement strand
TCAGCCGCGGCGACCTGCCCGATGATGTGGATGTCGATCTGCTCGTCACGCTCCTGGCCGGGCCGTTGGTCTACACCAAGCTCGTGCGCCGGCAACGCGTCACTGACGAACTCGTCGCCGCAGTGGTCGACACAGTGCTGGCCCGCTACGCCGTACCGGCCCCTACCTCGGACTGATCAATGCGCTTGATCACGCACGACCCGATACGGGTCCGCGGTCGCCAAACGCCGGCCAATTCAGCAGGCGCCGACCCGTTGCAACAGTGAACGCAACGTCGCCAAGTCCGTCCTATTTTCAGTCGCTCCTCCAACAGCTCTGCAGGTGGGACCCGATATGGGATGCCGGCATGGTCGATCTTGCGACGGGCCCGCGTAAGGCGCTTCGCCATCGTTGCCTCGGACACGAGGAACGCCCGCCCGATGACGGCCACCTCGAGGCGGCGACGGTGCGCAGGGTCAGCGCCACGCGAGTTGCCAGGGGCAGCGCTGGGTGACAGCAAGTGAAGATCAGCCTGAGGCGATCGTCGTCGATGTGCTGGGCTTCGGCCTCGGTCGCGTCGGGTTCCCAACTCAACTCACGAAACTTCAATTCCTCCGACCTTGCGGCGCGCAACCGATCGATCACCCGGTTGCGGGCCGTCGTGGTCAACCATGCCCCAGGCCGGTCGGGCACGACATCGCGCGGCCAGCGAGTGAACGCCGCGGCGAACGCTTCCTGAGTTGCGTCTTCGGCCAGCGCCCAGTCGCCGGTCAGCCGAATCAAGGTCGCGACAATCCGGGCCCACTCGGACCGATGCACTGCTGCGATCGTGTCGGCGATCTCCGTCAGCCCTCCAACGGCCAGAACGGTCGAATCTCGATGCGGCCGAAGCGGGCCATCGGGTGACGCGATGCATAGTCGATCGCTTCGTCGAGGTCGGCGCAGTCGACGATGTCAAACCCTGCGATCCACTCCCTGGATTCGGTGAACGGTCCGTCGGTCACCAGCCGTTCACCCTTGCGCACGCGCACGGTGGTCGCATCGGACGGCGGAGGCAGTCGGTCGCCCTGCTTGCGGATGCCGCGGCGTTCGCCTTCGTCGCACCACTCTTCGATGGTGTTGCCGCCGATGTCGTGCGGGTCAGGATCGGTGTCGGTTGCAATGAACAGCATGTATTCCATGGACTCTCCTTGAGTGAGACGGTACGTGTATACGACGGGTCACAACAGGTCGAAAACGACAAACCCGTCGAATTTCACGGCGTTCCACCGAGAGCGGCCAGGCGCGCCCTGGTGTCGGCGCGACTGAGTCGGCGCAGCGTCGACTCGTGTACCTGGCGGGCAACCGGTGCGCGCCGACTCGGATCCATCGTGTTGAGCCCCATCACTTCAATGTCGTCCCCCGTCGGTTGAAACGCAACGACCGGCACTCCGCGGCGGCGCAATCGGAGCGCCTCGGCATCGAGGAGAGCACGGGACCACCGGCGCACCACCGATCCCGACGATTGGTAGACGCGTCGGCCGGTCATCGACATCGGCGAGCTGACCACGACGAGGTCAAGATCCTCGCCCGCGAGCACATCGGCGTTGGTCGGCGAGTGGACTCCGCCGTCGACGAACGGCTCGTCGCCGATCATCACGGGACTGAAGTATCCGGGGATCGCGCACGAGGCGGCAACAACGTCGGGAAGCGGAGGGAGTAGCTGGTTCTTTCCGAACACGGACCGGCGCCCATCACTCTGACGAACCGCACACAGCCACAGCGGCGCGTCGGGCCAGTCGTCGGGAAACAGCCCGGCGATCATGTCGGAGATCATCGCCGTGCTCACCCGACCTTGCGGCATCAGGCTCGACAACAACGCCCATGGCGGCGCGGAGAACGGTCGAGTAGCGAACCGAGTCAAGATTGCGGCGACCTCCGCCGGGCGCCGCCCCCGTGTTTCCGCACGCAGTGGTGGCTGGCGGCGCGCAGGACCGACGTTGCGCATCAAGCGAGCGCCCTGTGGTGACAAGGCCCGATCCTCGGCGCGGGCCAGCATGTCTGGCGCCGACAGCCCGGCACGCAACGTCGTCGCGGCGATCGATCCTGCGGATGTGCCGACAATGATTGTTGCCGTCTGCGGGTTCCAACCTAGCGACGCGTCGAGCGCGCTCAGGACCCCGGCGTGGAACGCGCCACCCGTGACTCCGCCTGCGCCCAGAACCAGCCCGATTCGGGGCGGTCGCTGCGTCATTGGCATCAGTCTCTCACGCATCCCTGACCGGGTCGACGGGTCAACCCTCGACGTGCGCCGTCGAGCGTGCCCCCCCCCTGCCGCCTAGATGATGGCCCTGCAGTTCCGCACTGCCTGTCGCGTCTGGGCCTGCGTCCACTGTCAGTCGCGCCAAACGGTCGCGGTGCCCCGACCGCACGTACGGTGTGGAACGCTGATGCGATGGGCCTGTACAAGATCAAAATCGAAGGACCGGCAGCGCTTGCCGTCCGTGTCGCCACCGAGCTCGCTGATGCCGACGGAGTCGAGCTGACCGAGTCGGAACAACCCTCGGTGCTGGGCGACGAAAATGTCGCGCTCAACGTTTCTGTGGAGGGCCCACGCGACGCCGTCGTCGCTGCTGTATCGGCCATCGGTGACGGCTTGCCCAATGGCGCATCGATCGAGATCATCGAGGGCTGACCGAAATCGCGCCCAAGCCCGCTCCGACCGGGCGAGCGTTCGGCCAAGGCGAACGTCGACACCGTGGCGCAAGCGGGTGATCTCCTATCGTGCACTCCTCGGCCGAGTAGAGACCGAAACCCGAAGGAGACGACGTGACCGCCACGACACCGACCCGAACACTCCAAGATGTCCTGGACTCCGTTCCCAACCTCGTCGACTACCTGTACAGCAACCGCAAGGGATCGGTCGTGAAGGACGCCGTGCTGCGCCAGCCTCCCGAATTCGTCGCTCCGGAGTTCTCGACGTGGCGTGACGAGCAACGGGCGTGGCGCGAGGGCATTGCGTTCTACGACCAGTCGTTCCACATGACGACGACCTATCTGCGCGGCCCGGACGCTCAGAAGCTCCTGTCCAGTCTGGCCGTGAACAGCTTCGAGACCTTCGGT
>JANMQX010000350.1:0-16620 GCA_031370745.1 Ilumatobacteraceae bacterium | reverse complement strand
TGGGCCGTCGTCGACGGCTGACGCATGACGTTATCCGCTCTGAGCGCGCTTCTTGCGACTCGGGATCGTGGCAATCGTTCACGAACTCTCCACGACCAGCTGTCATATGTACCAGAACAAACATCTACTGCTTAGCAATGGCTCAATAGGGGAACACATGACGCCGATACATTGATGTGACCTCGCCGGAGGCCGCGCCCCGTGATGCCATCTTGGAGAAGCTCATGAGCAGAATCACCTACGACGAGACCATGAGCAGCAGCGATGCGTTGATCTGGCACATCGAGAGAGACCCGCTGCTGCGCTCGACGGTGATGAGCGTGTGGTTCCTGCAACGACCACCGTCCCCCGAGCGGATGCGGGCCACTGTCGAACGAATGGTGACCCAACTCCCGCGCCTGCGCCAGCGTGTGGTCGACGGTCGTCGGCCGAGGTGGGTCGAGGCCGATCGATTCGAGATCTCCGACCACTACTTCTACGGTGATCTCGGCGGTGACGCCGAGCACCGCGACGTTCTCAACCAAGCACAGAACTGGGTTCGTGAGCCGTTCGATCGGTCGCGGCCACTGTGGCAGTTGGGCATCTTTTCCGGACTGGCCGACGGCCGCGGCGCCTTGGTACTGAAGTTGCATCACTCCATTGCCGATGGCGTCGGGCTGATGTTGATGCTGGCTGCCCTCGCCGATCTCGAGCCAAACCCTCGACACCGGCCTGCACTGGCCGACGTCGTTCCTGTACCGGCACCCGTCGAGCGCACCCGCCGTCGCGTCGCCGCCGTCGCCCGCCACCCATTCCAGACGTTGACCTCAGCCGCTCGGAGCGTGGTCTCGATCGCCCGCCTGGTGATGCCGGCGCGCCGGCCACTGAGCACCCTGATGACCGCCAGATCAGCCCAGCTGTGCCTCGACACAAAGGCTCTCCCGTTCGCAACCTTGAGAAATGCCGGCAAGCAGGCCGACGCAAGCTTGAACGATGCGTTCATCAGCCTCGTTCTCGACACGCTCGATCGATACCACAAGCGCAATGGTTGTGAATGCGAACGGGTTCGCATTCACATGCCGATCAACATCCGCGACACGGTCACCGCGGATCTGGCCGGCAACCAGTTCGTACCAGCTCGCATTGTGATGACTGTTGGGGATGACAACGACACCGAGGGCCGGCTCCGGCGCGTCAGCAGGCATCTCGCTGCCGTGCGCCAAGAGCCGGCACTGCGGTGGGTCAATTCCGTTTCGGCCGCAATTCAGCGCCTCGGCGTGCCGATCTCGCGACGCATCATCGGCGGGATGATGAAAGGTGTCGACGTGCTGGCATCCAACGTGGCTGGGCCGCCATGCCCGCTGTACCTCGCGGGGGAGCATGTCGAGGAGTTCTACGCCTTCGGTCCCCCAGCCGGCGCGGCGCTCAACATCACCCTGTTCAGCTACGACAGCACCGTTTACCTCGGCGTCTCCAGCGTTATCGGTGCCGTCGATTCACGCCGGGATTTCATGGCTTGTCTCGACGAGGCCATCGCCGATATAGCGGGCCTGGCAACGAGCTGGAAAACGGCCGCGAAGGTTGCCACCAAAACGCCTGTGGTGCTCAGCCTCGCCAGTTGAGCCCTCGAACTCCAATCCCGCAGTTGACTGCGGCGGCACACGCCTATCGTCCTACCCGTGCCTTCGTTCTCCACGCTTCCCGTCTTCATCGCGGCGTCAATCGTTCTCCTGGTGATCCCTGGTCCGGCGGTGCTCTTCATCGTTGCCCGCAGTGGTGCCCAAGGACGGCGAGCGGGACTCGTTTCAGTGCTCGGCGTGCACACCGCGTCGGTCGTTCACGTGCTCGCTGCAGTGGCTGGGTTGTCGGCAGTGGTCGTTGCCTCGTCTCTCGCGTTCACGGCAGTCAGAGTTGTCGGTGGCATGTACCTGATCGTTCTCGGACTGAGGTCACTGCGGTCGGCTCGCCGTTGCGCCGAGGTCGCGATACCAGCGGTGCGACCCGCGAAGCGGTTGTTCGCCGAAGCGTTCGTCATCAGCTTGCTGAATCCAAAGGTCGCTCTGTTCTTCTTGGCCTTCCTGCCACAGTTCGTCCAACGTGGCCACGGACCCATCTGGACGCAGACCCTTGCCCTCGGAGCGATCTACATCCTCCTCGGTCTCTGCTCGGACAGCATGTACGCCATGATCGGCGCCCGAGTCGGCGCGCGGCTCAGTGGCCGGGCCGCGCAGTTTCGTGCGACTCGCTACGCCGAGGGCGGTGTTCTCGTCGGACTCGGGGTGCTCACGCTGGCGCTGCCGCAGCGGAGGCCCGGCAAGTAGGACCGGCGGAGCCCGTTGCGCGATCGCCGTCGCCATCTCGAGGGCTCGGGATCAGCCAACCGGTTGCTCAGTCACGGGTGTGACGGGCTGGAAACCATCGACGCAATCTCGAACCCGACCTCATCGACGTAACACCACAGCCAATCCTCGTCCGGTTCGAAGCTTTGGACGATGGGGTGACTGCTCGTGTGGGAATGGGCATGTGCGCACCAGTTGGGACGAGCGCGACGGTGGCCGCCGTCGACACATCGAATCCAGGCGGCGCGTTCCAGCCGTACGAAGTTGGCTTTGCGATGGGCGCATATGAGGCGGCATACGCCAAGCCGTTGACCTGAAGGTACCGACGGATATGGTCAGCGACCATGGCCTCTGACGACGCTGCTGTACATCCGTTCCGAATCCACGCGCCGGATGCCGTGCTCGACGATCTCCGTCGACGCCTTGCCCAGACCCGCTGGCCCGAGGCAGAGGTGGTCGACGACTGGAGCCAGGGCGCTCCCCTGGCCTGGATCCAGGACATGTGCACCTACTGGGCCGAAGGCTACGACTGGCGATCTCGCGAAGCCCAATTGAATCGCTTCGATCAATTCATCTCGACAATCGATGGGCTCGGCATCCACTTCATTCACCAACGCTCGCCGCACGCCGAGGCCAAGCCGTTGGTCATCACCCACGGCTGGCCGGGTTCGATCGTCGAGTTCCACAAGGTGATCGAACCTCTCACCCATCCAACCCAGCATGGCGGCCAGGCTTCGGATGCGTTCCACGTGATCTGCCCGACGCTGCCTGGGTTCGGGTTCTCCGGTAAGCCCTCAGAGACGGGATGGGGCGTCGAGCGGATCGCCGATGCCTGGGCCGTGCTGATGGCCCGACTCGGCTACCACCGGTACTTCGCCCAGGGGGGCGACTGGGGCTCGGCGGTCACGCGCTCGATCGGCGCCCAAGACCCCGAGCATTGCGAAGCGATCCACATCACGTTGGCAATGGGCACCCGGCCGCGTCTCGACGGCGCCCCGAAGCCCGACGAGCTACGGGCGATCAAGGGAGGCGAGTACTACCAGACCTGGGATTCGGGCTACTCGAAGCAACAAGCCACTCGGCCACAGACGCTTGGTTACGGCCTTGCCGACTCCCCTGCAGGACAGGCGGCGTGGATCCTCGAGAAGTTCTGGGCGTGGACCGATTGCGACGGCCACCCCGAGAACGTCTTGAATCGCGACGAGTTGCTCGACAACGTGATGATGTACTGGGTGACCAACAGCGCGACGAGCTCTGCGCGCATCTATTGGGAGAGCTTCGGTAAGACGCGCGCCGTGCACGTCTCGGTTCCCGTCGGTGTGGCGGTGTATCCGAAGGAGATCGTCACGCCGGTTCGTAGCTGGATGGAGGCCGACTATCCCAACATCGTTCACTGGTCGGAGCAACCCAAGGGGGGTCACTTCGCTGCGTTCGAGCAGCCCGAGCTCTTCGTCGCCGACGTTCGAACGTGCTTCCGGCAGTTCCGCTGATCAGGCGACCCACTTTTGCCATTCGTCGTCGAGCTGTTCTGTCGGGACAGAGCCCGCTGACATTTCTCCGCGAAGCAGACGCGCCGCGTAGTGCTGCAAGAACTCGTTCGTCGGCGTCTCGACACCATGCAAGCGACCGAGCATCAGGATCTCGCCGTTGAAGTAGTCGGTTTCCAACGTCGTCGCCCCCTTCACCAGGCTCTGCCACGTCGATCCGCCGATGAAGGTGTCACCTTCGGGGAAATCGAACTGCATCGCTTCGGCACGCTTCATGTAGTGGTCGATCCGTTCGGCGGGCTGCTCCCAGCGGATGCCGGCCGCCTCGTAAGCCCGCTTGCCCTCGTCGATAGCAGCGCCCACCACACGCGCCCTGCGACCGGCGACGCCGCATGCTGCGTCGGCAATGTTGCCGAGGTTCACCAGCAGCTTGCCGTACTTCTTGGTCATGACATCGTCGTCGGCTTCCGACAGCAGATGCGCCGAGTTGTCGATCAAGGCGGCAAGGACGGTCGCTGTCTCATCGACTCCGCACGGGTAGCAACCGACGTCGAGAATGGCGTTCACCGGCGCACACAGCGCAGTGACCTCTCCCGGCCTCTCGAACTGTGCCGGAAGCTGGATCACCATGCCGTACACACGACGAAACCGGCGCAGGGCGAGCCGCTCGTGCTCCACTCCGTTGGTTCCGCAGACCACCGCGACCTCTGGGTTCCAATCGAACACCTCGGCATGAATACGAGGCGTGTCCTGCGTCTTGGCGGTGACGATCACGACGTCGTCACCTGTTGGCGCGAGCTGATCGATCGATGTGACCGCCTCGATCTCGACAACCTCACGTTCCCTTGCCGTGCGCAGCGTCAGACCGCGCTCGTTGATCGAGTCAGCATGCGCAGGGCGAGCCACCAAGGCGACCTCGGCGCCACTCTGTCGCAGACGACCACCGATCACACTGCCGACCGCACCCGCTCCGAAGATGATCACTCGCACGCCCGGCAGCGTAACGACGTGGAGTGGGGTTGACAGGGGGTGATAAGTCTGTGGCGCTCAACACGGTTGTTCGGACGTGCTGAACTAGGCACCGTGACAGGAGAGTCGATCATCGAGGGCGTCCCACTTCGATTTGGTATACCGGAACCACCGGCTCGCCCGGGCGAGGTTGCCGACTTCTCGTACCTCGAGGTACCCGCGGCCGGAGTTGTGCCACGTCCGGATGTGGACACTGCTCCCGGCGAGATCCGCGATCTCGCCTATTCGTTGATCCGCGTGCTCGACGACAACGGCGTCGCCGTCGGACCGTGGGTACCCGACGTCGATGTCGCCGCACTGCACGAGGGTTTGCGCGCCATGGTGCGCACACGCGCATACGACGACCGGATGACCACTGCTCAGCGGCAGGGCAAGACCTCGTTCTACATGCGCTGCACCGGAGAAGAGGCAATTGCGGTTGGACAGGCATTGGCGTTGCAGCCGCGCGACATGTTCTTCCCTACCTACCGGGTGCAGGGATGGCTGATCGCTCGACGGTGGCCACTGGTCGACATGATGTGTCAGGTCTTCTCCAACGAGAAGGACAGGCTGCACGGCCGGCAGATGCCGATCATGTACTCCGCACGCGACGCCGGGTTCTTTTCGATCTCGGGCAACCTCGGTACGCAGTTCATCCAGGCTGTCGGCTGGGCCATGGCTGCGGCGATCAAGGGCGATACGTGCATCGCCTCCGGAGTCGTTGGTGAGGGAACCACGGCGGAGGCCGACTTCCACCATGCGCTGACATTCGCGACCACCTATCAGGCGCCGGTGATCCTCAACGTGGTCAACAACCAGTGGGCAATCTCGTCGTTCCAGGGCATCGCCGGGGGCGGGCGATCGACCTTCGCCGCGCGCGCAATCGGCTACGGGATTCCGGCACTACGCGTGGACGGCAACGATTACCTCGCTGTGCTGGCGGCTACCCGGTGGGCGGCTGATCGGGCCCGCAGCAACAACGGCCCGACCCTGATCGAATGGGTGACCTACCGCGCCGCGGCGCACTCGACATCCGACGATCCGTCACGCTATCGACCAGCAGACGAGTGGAAGTCGTGGCCGCTCGGCGATCCCATCGCTCGGCTCAAGAACCACCTCATCGCACGCGGCGAATGGTCAGAACAGCAGCACTCCGAATTGGTCGCCGACATTGACCGCGAAGTGTTGGCAGCAGCAAAAGAGGCAGAATCCTACGGCACCCTGCTCGACGGGCGGGCCGCCAGCGCCAGGAGCATCTTCGAAGACGTCTTCAAGGACATGCCCGAACATCTACAACGCCAGCGCCGCCAGATGGAGGAGGAACGGTGACTGTGATGACGATGAACGCAGCCATCCGCTCGGCGATGGACGTGATGATGGAACGCGACGACAACATCGTGGTCTTCGGCGAAGACGTCGGCTACTTCGGCGGAGTTTTTCGATGCACCGAAGGGTTGCAAGCCAAGTACGGCAGCACCCGCGTCTTCGACACCCCGATCGCGGAAGGGGGGATCATCGGCGCCGCGGTGGGAATGGGTGCGTACGGGCTTCGGCCGGTGGTCGAGATCCAGTTCGCCGACTACGTGTATCCCGGTCTCGACCAACTGATCTCCGAGGCCGCTCGCCTGCGGTACCGATCCAGTGCCGAGTTCACAGCGCCGATCACAGTGCGCATGCCGTGCGGCGGTGGCATTCACGGCGGCCAGACCCATAGTCAGAGCCCGGAGAGCTTGTTCACCCATGTGTGCGGGTTGACCACAGTGCTGCCGTCGAACCCGTACGACGCAAAAGGATTGCTCATCGCCTCGATCGAGGACGACGATCCGGTGATCTTCCTCGAGCCGAAGCGGATCTACAACGGACCCTTCGACGGCCACCACGACAAGCCGGTCGTGCCGTGGTCGAGTCACCCGCTCGGGGAAGTCCCCGACGGCTACTTTCGAGTCGACCTCGGCCACGCGGCGATACGCCGGCACGGCAACGACGTCACGATCCTGGCCTACGGAACGATGGTCCACGTTGCCGAAGCGGCCGTCGCCGAGACCGGCATCGACGCCGAAGTCATCGACCTGCGCACCCTGTTGCCCCTCGACACCGACACGATCGAGGAGTCGGTCAACAAGACCGGACGATGTGTGATCGTGCACGAGGCAACGCGCACCAGCGGCTTCGGCGCGGAGTTGGCGGCGACCGTGCAAGAGTTGTGCTTCTACGGTCTGGAGGCTCCCATCGAACGGGTCACCGGGTGGGACACACCGTATCCACACGCGCAGGAGTGGGATTACTTCCCCGGGCCCGCCCGCGTCAGTGCCGCGTTGCGACGAGTCATGGCGGCATGACGTGAGCGAGTACGTCGTCAAGCTGCCCGATGTCGGCGAGGGAATCGCCGAAGCCGAGATCGTCGAGTGGCACGTCAACGCCGGCGACACGATCACAGAAGACCAGGTGATGGTCGAGGTCATGACCGACAAGGCCACGGTTGAACTACCCTCGCCCGTCTCCGGCATCGTTCTGTCGATCACCGGAGCCGCCGGCGACATCATCTCCGTCGGGTCACCGCTGATCCGAATCGAGACGAACAGCGGCACGAACGCCCCTGCGACGAGCCCCGCACCGGCCGGCGCCGACCCCCCGCCAACCGCCGTCCTCGAAGACGCGACGGAGAGTCAGGCTCTGCTCGAGCCTCCAGTGCCGCAGGCCGCTGCACCAGACGGGCCTGCAGAAATGAGCGATGGCGCACGTCCCGCTGGCCCGAATGCTGCCGCAACCGCCGCTCCGGCGGTGCGCCAGCGAGCCAAGGCACTGGGCATCGATCTGGCCACCGTCGACGGAACCGGACCTGACGGACGAGTCGTTCATGGCGATCTCGACACCCAACTGACCCGAGATGGGGCAGCGGTCTCGCCGAGCAGCCGCGCCTCGCGAACTGCGCCAACGGATCGCTCAGCAGACGACTCGGTCGACGAGATTCCCGTCATCGGCCTGCGGCGCAACATCGCTCAGCGAATGCAGCTCGCCAAGACACGCATCCCCCATTTCACGTATGTCGAAGAGGTCGATGTCAGCGAACTCGAGCGACTGCGCGCCCACCTGAACCAAGATCACAACGGTGGCGAGTCGAGGCTGACCGTCTTGCCCTTCATCATGCGAGCGGTCGTGGTCGCCATCCGCGATTTCCCGCAGATGAATGCCAGGTACGACGACGACAACGGTGTCGTCAGCCGTCATCATTCGGTGCACCTCGGTGTGGCCACGCAAACCGCCAAGGGCTTGATGGTTCCCGTCGTCAAGAACGCCGATGGGCACGACCTGTGGGACAACGCCGACGAGGTCACCCGGCTGTCGACAGCGGCGCGCAACGGCAAGATCACTCTCGAGGAGTTGAGCGGTTCGACCATCACGATCAGCAGCCTCGGGGCTCTGGGCGGGATCGTGTCGACCCCCATCATCAACTATCCCGAGGTGGCGATCATCGGCGTCAACAAGATCCTCACCCGACCGGTGTATGTCGACGGTGCCGTCGCCGCCCGCCAGATCATGAACCTGTCGTCGTCGTTCGATCACCGAGTCGTCGACGGCGCCGATGCAGCCGCGTTCATCCAGCGGATCAAGGCCCTGCTCGAAACGCCGGCTCTGTTGTTCATGGGATAGAAGGTGGGCGTGGCCGTTGGGGGTCATAACCGGTCACGCCGACCCTCGCCCGGGCCTGCCATGCTGGTGGATCCATGAGCGTCGCAGCACCAACCCTGACCGGCACACACGTTCAACTCGAACAACTCGGTCTCGAGTTCGCCGAAGAGCTGACAGCGGCGGGCAACCAAGACAGATCGACGTACGGGTTCACTCCAGTGCCCCCAACGGTGGAGGGCATGCAGCGCTACATCTCCGGCCTGCTCAACGACCAACAGGAGCGCGCAGCCGTCCCGTTCGTGCAGCGGCGGGTCAGCGACGGAGCATTGGTCGGGTGCACTCGGTATCTGCGCCTCGAATGGTGGGCGGGCGGTGACTTGCCCGCCGAGGTCGAGATCGGCGGCACGTGGCTTGCCGCTTCTGCGCAGCGCACCCCGATCAACACCGAAGCCAAGTACCTGCTCCTCAGCAATGCGTTCGACAACTGGAACGTGCATCGTGTTTCGGTTTGCACCGACGCTCGCAACATGATGAGCCGAACCGCGATCTTGAGGATCGGCGCCTCGTTCGAGGGCATCCTGCGTAGCCACCGCGGCTCCTACGTGGCGGGTGAGGAGAACATCGTCGCCCGCGATTCGGCGATGTATTCGATCATCCGCAGCGAGTGGCCCGCAGTCAAACACAACTTGGAAGGCAGGCTGCAGTGACCGAGCAACACGATCGGCCGGTGATGCTCGTGACTGGGGCCAGCCGCGGCATCGGAGCAGCAATCAGCCGGCTCGCGGCTGCGGCGGGTTACACCGTCGTCGTCAACTACACAGCAAGCGCCGACGTCGCCAACGCGTTGGCAAGAGAGATCGGCAACGAGTCGTTCGCGGTTCACGCCGATGTGAGTGATGAGATCGACGTGCTGGCCATGTTCGCCGAGGCCGACAAACGCTGCGGGCGCCTCGACGTGTTGGTCAACAACGCCGGGGTCGCCGGCAGCTACGGCACCCTCGATACCTACACTGCCGAGGCGATGCAGCGGCTGTGGGCAGTCAACCTCACCGGTCCGTTCCTGTGCGCCCGTGAAGCCGCCAATCGGATGCGGGCAGCCGGTCGCGAGGGATCGATCATCAACATCTCGTCGAAGGCCGCCGTGCTGGGTGGGACCAACGAGTGGGTGCACTACGCCGCCTCGAAGGGTGGCATCGACACGATGACCACGGGGCTGGCCAAAGAACTGGCGCCTCACGGAATTCGAGTCAACGCAGTTCGCCCGGGCCTGATCGACAGCGACTTCCACATGCACGCCAGCCCGGGACGAGTCGAGCGCATGTTGCCGGTGATACCGATGCAGCGTGTCGGCACCGCAGACGAGGTCGCAGAGGCGGTCCTGTGGTTGGCCTCACCTGCTGCCAGCTATGTCACAGGGGCGTTCATCGACGTCACTGGCGGTCGCTGAACGTCGCTGACTTGCACGATGTGGCGAACCCACAGGCCGACGGCGATCGTCGCCAGACAGGCCACGAGGGTGACGGGTGGGAGCACTCCCGGGCCGTGCGCATCGAACAGTTGACCCAGCGTCCAGGGCATGACCAACCCACCGAGGCCCGCCGCGCCGACGAACGCCGACGTCGCTGCACCCGACAGAGCGAAGTGGGCTTCGGCGTAGGCGATCATCGATGCGAACTGCGGGGCGATCGACATGCCGAACAGGAACGTCACGATCCACAGGGCGATGTTGCCGCCGTTGACGACGACCAGTACCGACGACGACAACAGGGCCAGCGACATCGATCCGACCAGCATCCACCCGGCACTGAATCGCCCCGCCAGCCAGATCGATACGACTCGACCCATCGAGAAGCCGACCCAGAAGATCACCGTGACCCCAGTGGCCGTGTTGGCGTCGCCGTACCCGATCTGCTCGACGTACGAGTGGATCCAGTTGGCGAAGCCGACCTCCAGAGCGACGTACACGAAAAAGAAGAACGCGACAATCGCGAGTTGGCCACGACGAACCGACGCCGTGGACGCGACACCGTCCTGATTGGGCTTGGCGGCCCGTGTCCTGCGTGGTGCAGGAGTGCGCAGTAGAACGAATCCGCAGAACACGGTCAACACTGCCAACGGCACGGCGACCGGCCACAGCGAGTCGGCCCAAGCGATCGCCCGATTGGTCAACAGTGGCGCTGACAACGCACCGAGGGCGAAGAAGAGGTGCAAGGCATTGAGCGCCGCGCCAGGCGAATTGGGGCGGCTCCACACCACCAGCGTGTTGCCGGAAACATCCCCGACGCCGCACACCGTTCCGAGCACGACGAACACTGCGACAAGGGGTGCGAGATCGCGCATCTGTGAGATCAACACGATGGCCAAGACGGAGACCGCCATGCATCCGGCCCACATCTTGTGGCCATGCCCGCGATCGAGAAACCGACCTCCGAGAAATGACCCGAGCATGTAGCCGCTGGACGACCCAACGAACACCAGGCTGATGCCGCCGTCGTCGGTTCCCACTCGGTCGCGGAGGTGCGACAGCGCTGGTCCGGCCATGCTGAGGGCACTTCCGAGCACGACGAAGCCGACCATATATACCGATACAGGAACGTGCCGCTGTTCCTGTGATTCCATCACCAGCGATCGTAGGGCCCGCAGCTAGCGTGCGGCCGGAATGCGAGTTGTCGTCGTTGTCGCCCACCCTGACCCCACCAGCTTCTGCCACGCGATTGCGTCGACCGCCAGAGCCTCGCTGACCAGTGCCGGGCATGCCGTGACGGTGCTCGATCTGTATGCCGAGGAGTTCCGCACGGCCATGAGCCGCGACGAGCGGCAGGCATATCACGGCGACCGGCCACTTGTTGATCCAATGGCTGAACGCCACGCCGGAATCGTCAAGCGGGCCGAGGCGCTCGTGTTCGTCTACCCGACGTGGTGGAGTACGGTGCCGGCGATTCTGAAGGGTTGGCTCGAACGGGTGATGGTGCCGGGCGTCGGGTTCGTGTTCGACGAGCACCAACATGTTCGGCGCGGGCTCACGGATGTGAGACGTGTCGTTGGAATCTCCACGTACGGGTCGACCCGGTTGTATGTGAAGGCACTCCACGACAACGGTCGACGTACCTTGTTGCGTGCCTTGAGATTGAACACAGCGCTCCTCACTCGTAGGTCGTGGCTCGCGTTGTACGAGATCGACAACACCTCGGTCGCGGCTCGTCTGGCGTTCCTGAAACGGGTTGATCAGAAGATGCGATCGCTATGAAGGCCTACGTTGTCTACTGCCATCCCGATCCCAACTCGTTCACCGCCGCGCTGCGCGATCGCGCTCTCGACGCATTGAAGGCCGCTGGCCATCAGGTCCGCACGTCCGACCTGTACGACGATGGCTTCGATCCTGCCCTGTCACGTGCCGAGTGGCTGGAGCATCTCGAGCCGAAACATCCCGCTGCGGAGATCGCCGGCTATTGCGACAATCTTCGATGGTGCGACGCCCTGGTGTTCGTCTACCCGACCTGGTGGAGCGGACAACCGGCGATGTTGACCGGTTGGCTCGACCGAGTGCTGGTGCGCGGCGTTGCCTGGGAGTTGCCGGAAGGTGCAACAAGGATCACCGGCCAGCTCACAAACGTGAGCCGGCTGGTTGCCATCACCAGCCACGGATCGTCGAAGTTGATCAACGTGATCGAAGGCGAGACCGGGCGTCGGATCATCGGGCGTTCTGTGCGGGTGTTGTGTCACAGGTTCGCCCGCACGACGTGGCTCGCTCTGTACGACGTCGACCGCTCCTCTCAAGCCCAGCGCGACGCGTTCCTCGATCGGGTCGAGCACCGGATGCGACGATTGTGGTGGTCTCCTAGAGGCATTGCCGGTCGAAGGCGGTGACCACCTCGACATGATGCGTCTGCGGGAACAGGTCGAACACCGTCGAGTGTTTGTGCTCGTACCCCTGGTCGCGTAAGAGCCCGGCGTCGCGGGCCAGTGACACCGGATCACAACTGACCAGCACGATCCGAGCGGCTTCGCTCGCGCACAGAACCGAGACCGCTTGCCGGCCAAGACCGCTGCGCGATGGATCGGCGATCACGAGATCGGCTTTCCGCGGCTTCCACTGCTCGACGGTCGAGCGCACCACCTTGGCGCGGCGGCCGGCAAGGTTCACCATCGCATCGGCGCACGCCGCCGCCGATCCTTCGACCACGACCACGTGCGCAGCATCAACGGCCGACGCGAACAGCCCAACGCCGCCATAGGCGTCGATGACGGTGTGGGCATCGAAGGACGCGCCACTCGCTTGGCGCACAGCCGCCAGCAACAGTTCGGCCGCCGCCGGCCCGGATTGGAAGAATGACGCCGCGCTGACCTGCAGCCGGGTGCCGTCGATGACCTCGTGCACCAGCGCACCGGGGCCGATCTGGACATCGGAGGGCACGTCCAGCAGCTCGACATCTCCATCGACGACCCACGCTGATCGTTCCCCCGTCGCCGCGCCAACCCGCAGGCTGACCTCGCCCTGACCGCGCACCCGGATGCGCGCCAGCAACTCTTCCAACGACGGATGGCTGACTGGGCAACCGTTCAGCTCGACAACGTCGTGCGAATGTCGTCCGCGAAGCCCCAGCCGATCGGTACCCGTGGCCAGACGCAGGGTCGTGCGATATGCCCAAGGCGGCACCGACGCGCCCGCGGCAACGACCGGGTCGATGAGCTTGCCGGTCCGCCTCAGCGCCTCGATCACGACATCGGTCTTCAAACCGAGCTGCGCAGCCGCGTCGACATGCTGCCATGTGCAACCGCCGCAACCGGCTGCGTGTGCGGGGCACGGGGGAACCACGCGATAGGACGCGGGTTCGATCACCTCGAGCACGTCGGCGCGAACGAAGTCCTTCTTCGACTGCACCACCTCGATCGCCACCAATTCGTTCGGCAGGGCGCCGCGAACGAAGGCCACTCGACCGTCGGCCATTCGGGCAATGGCATCGCCGCCCGCGGCCATCTTCTCGACGCGCACCTCGATCGACGACATCGCTGACGACTGTAGATCTCGCCGTCCCTATCACCACCCACTACCCTGAAACCGATGTCGCGACCAATCGAGATCGCTCCCAGCGTGCTGCCCGCCGACTTCGCCAAACTTGGCGACGAGGTGGCCGCTCTCGAGGCCGCCGGAGTCGACAGGATCCAATGGGACGTGATGGACGGCCAGTTCGTGCCGAACCTGACCTTCGGCCCGGACGTGATCGCCGCGGCGCGCAAGCACTGCTCGCTGCCGTTCGAAGCGCACCTGATGGTGCTGACTCCGGACCTGATGGCCGCCGAATACGTCCGTGCCGGTTGTCAGCGGTTGATCGTGCACGCCGAGGCCTGCACCCACCTGCATCGCACCCTGGCCCACATCACCTCACTGGGCGTCACGGCCGGTGTGGCGCTGAACCCGGCAACGCCCGCGTGCGTCGTCGCCCATGTGCTCGATCTGGTCGACCTGGTGTTGGTGATGACGGTCAACCCGGGCTTTGGCGGGCAGCAGTACATCGCCACGATGGAGCCAAAGATTGCCGAAGTCGTCGAGATGGTGCGGATTGGCGGATTCGCTGACACGGTCGATGTCGAGGTCGACGGCGGGATCAGCCCCGACACGGTCGCTGGCGCCGCCGCAGCGGGCGCCAACGTGTTCGTCGCCGGCAGTGCGCTCTACCGCGACCCGGCCGGTCTCGCCCACGCTGTCAACGACCTGCGCGACCGAGCCCTCTTGGCCCGCCCCTCCGCGACTCACAGCTGACCTCTCGCAACACCATGTCCGCGAGAAATCGCGGTCGACGGCGGTTTGTCCCGGAAATCGGGGCTAGACGTGCTCGGACGCGTCGACGGGATCAGGCTCGAGGTGGATGTGTTGGCGGTCGCGTTGGACCTCGAACACTGTGGGCTCGTCGGGCTCGCGCTCGCGAGCTGCTCGAACCATTGCGAAGATCAGCAACTTGAAAGCAACCAAGACGAAGAGCACCCCGAAGGCGATTCCCAGCGGCTTGATGATCGCTTTCGCCACCGACCGTTTGGCGGTCTTCAACGGCGCCAGCACCCCGGTGTCGACATCGGTTCCGTTGGCGAGCAAGGTCTTGACACCATCTTCGACCCTCGGGCAACGAAGGTTTGTGTCGTCGATGCCGATCACCGCATCGCCACCGAACAATTGCGCGGCCACCCTGACCTTCGAACTCAAGACACCGAGGATCGGGTCAGGTATCGCCCCGACGAGGTATTGCCGGCCCGCGTGCAGGAATCGGATGTCGTCGTTGTAGCGCACGTCGACGATCGTGTTGACGGCGTATCCGTCGAGGCTGCCGGCGCGGATCTGTTGGACTGCGAATCGCGCCGTCGTCGCGTCGGCGGCGACGAGCGTTCCGACGAACACGGCGACTGGCGCAGGCAGCGCATTGCACCCTGCAGGCACGATCACAAGTGGTGTCGAGGCCACAACTGGACCAGCGATCGGCGGCGGCGCTTCGAGGACCGGTAGATCAGGCCCGAGGGCGACGCTGACCACCGTTGTCGGGGGCTCAGGTGGCGGCTCAGTCGGTGGCGCAGCGCTGACGGCTGCGCTCCACGCGCATACCACGACCGATGCGGCGACGGCCGAACGCACGTACTTCACATCGCCACGCTACTGAGCCCACGCTCCCCTGGCCTGTCAACGCCCTTCGAACTTCGGCTCCCGTTTCTCGAGGAAGGCCTTCAGCGCCTCCATCGTGTCGGCTGTGCCGAAGTTCACGGTCTGGGCAACGCCTTCGTCGTCGAGCGCTTCTTCGAGCGTGACCTGCATCGAGTTGTCGAGCATCCTTTTGGTCATGGCCAGAGCGATCGGCGGCCCTGCAGCCAGTCGCGCTGCCCACGCGTCGACGAAACCATCGAGCTCGGAATCGGGCAGCACTCGGTTGACAAGGCCGAGACGTTCGGCCTCAGCGGAGTCGATGATGTCAGCGAACAGCGCCAGCTCCTTGGCGCGATGCATGCCGACGATCCGTGGCAGCACCCAGGAACCGCCGAAGTCGATCGACAGACCGCGCCTGGCAAAGATCTCGGAAAACCGAGCGTTCTCGCTGGCAACCACGAGATCGCAGCCGAGAGCCATGTTGCAGCCGGCACCGACGGCCACGCCGCGCACCTTGGCGATGGTCGGCATCGGCAGACGGTGCAGCGCCAGGGCAACGTCACCGACGTGACGCATCGACGCCAACTGATGTCGGCCCGCTGCGCTCGGGCTACCGCTCGACAGATCTGCACCAGCGCAGAAATCGCCGCCGGCGCCGGTGAGCACGACGACCCGATCATCGGCACTGGAGGCAATGGCCCGAAAGGTCTCCAGCAGTTCGTCCCACATCTGTGCGTTCGCGGCATTCTTCTTCGCCGGACGATCCAACGTGATCGTGACGATGCCCGATGCCCGGGTGACCTCGATGGTTTCCACGGAAACGGCACGATACTGGTGTCATGGGTTTCAACCCTTATCGCAAGTTCGTCGCCAAGCCTGCCGACTACCTCATGGTCGTCGTCGCCGTTCTTGCTGTCGTGGGTCTGCTGCTCTGGGCCCTCCTGGGATAGAGATGGGCTTGTGGGACGGAGGGTTTGGCGCCGTCGAGGTGCGACGGGTGCAGCCCTATGAGGCCACGAAGGTTTACCTGTGCCCGGGTTGCCATCACAAGATCTCTCGTGGCACCGGGCACTACGTCGCCGTGCCGGCCGACGCACCCGACCTGCGCCGCCATTGGCACAGAGCGTGCTGGGATCGCCGTGTCAACGAGTCGGGCCGTCCCAGTTAGAACGCTGCTTCGAACACTTCGATGTGCACACCGGTAATGGCCACAACGTCGAAGCGGATCGCACCGTGTCGATCGTGCGCTGCGAGCCATTCGGCGGCGAGCAGGCGTAGGCGCCGCTGCTTGACACGACCGACGGCGGATTCCGGCGGGCCATACCGATCCGAAGCGCGTGCCTTGATCTCGCAGAAGACCACGGTCGATCCTGAACTGACCACTAGATCGATCTCCCCGGTGGACGACCTCCAATTACGGTCGACGATCTCGTAGCCGCGGGCCGCGTACCAGCGAGCCGCGAGATCCTCACCCCACTTGCCCCTGGCCTGGTTGGCCAGCGAGGGCTCTACAACTCGGTCGACGGCAGCTCTTCCACGTTGACGTCCT
>JANMQX010000348.1:0-2673 GCA_031370745.1 Ilumatobacteraceae bacterium | reverse complement strand
GTCGGCGCAACCGTGGTCGTCGTCGTCGGCGCAACCGTGGTCGTCGTCGGATACAACGTCGTCGTCGTCGTCGTGATCGTTCCGCAGGGCACGTGGCTCAGCACGAGGTTGCCGTAGCCGGTGATGTCAGTCCCGCTCGGGAAGGTCATGGTCGCCGACACGATGGTGAAGCTGCCCGTTTGGTTGACGGTGTTGTTCAAGAAGTGCGCGGTCTTGCCACCGGAAAGGTCGGTGAACGTTGCGTTGGCGGTGGATCCGTCAGAGAACGTGATCACGATGGGCCCGAAGTCGGCGCCGTTGATAGTGGCGCCTGTCGGGTAGTCGAGCTGGTTCATGACGAAGTGGTAGCCGGCCCTGTTAGGCGAAGGGTCACACGTCATGCCTGCTGTGTCAGCCGGGACGTTGTCGACAGTGGCAACGGATCCCGGACCCACGGTGACGGCATACGTAGTGGCGCCAAAGGCCCCAAGCGACGCACCACTCAACGTGACGATGACGCCGGCTATGGCGAGACCGCGAGCGATCCGATTTCGTGCAAACATTTCCAAACCTCCGGTTGACTTGCTGTGAGAGTACCGAGAACAACTTGGCACCACACTGGGCCATTCGACTCATCCTGCCTGCTCATTGCACATGGCTCATCGCGCGCCAAAACACGGAGCATTCATTCCGATCTTCTGTCTGGTTCTTTTATCGCGTGATCGCGGTACACGCTCACTCGACCACTTTCTGTGGGAACCAGACGTTCCTTGTTGTTGAGGCCGAGTCGTTCCCCGTCGCGACGCCGTCCAAACATCAGACTCGAATAGGGTGCCAAATACCTCGGTTCACGAGCGTGCAGCGCCGGTGCCGGTCATCCGAACGAACGCCGCCAGCCGCCCCGGTCACAAATGAGGGTTACCTTGGAGCCAACTTTGTCCGATGACTCTCATATGCCGTCGGGATCGTTCGATCCACAGAGATTCGATGATGTGGTTCCACGCGCCCGCGAAGGCGACCAACGCGCGATTGAGCAGTTGTTTTGCGAACTCCAACCGCGACTGCTGCGATTCCTCCGATCGCAAGAGCACCGCGCCGCCGATGATCTCGCCGCCGAGGTTTGGCTTGCGGTCGCCCGCGGAATCGGCCGCTTCGAAGGAGACTGGGATGAGTTCCGGGCCTGGATCTTCGCGATCGCCCGGAGACGGCTCGCCGACCATCGGCGAACCGCGGTGCGTCGACGCACCGACACCGTCGAGGCTGAGACGTTCGACCAACACCTGGCCGACGACACGACGGAGATCGAAGCGCTCGACAAGATCTCAGGCCAACAAGCTGCCGCGCTGATCACGGCGGTGCTCGGTGGCGACCAGGCCGAGGTACTCCTGCTGCGGGTGCTGGCCGACCTCGACGTCGATCAGGTCGCATCCATCATGCAGCGCGAACCGAACTGGGTTCGGGTGACCCAGCACAGAGCGATGAGAACTCTGGCCAAGCGCCTCGGCCCAAAGATTGTTGTAATGCGATGACTGGCTGGGACGATCTGGAAGGTGTGACACCGAAGATCTCGAGCCAAGATGCCGAACGATTGCTCTTAGGCACCTCCGGCAACGATGAGACCGACGAGCTTGCTGAACTGAGCGCCGTCTTGGGCGCACTTCGTCAGCCGGCGGAACCGGATGAGCTTTCTGGTCTGGCTTCGGTGCTTGTTGCCTTCGGCGTTGCGGATGTCACGACGCTCGCCAGCCCCTCGCCCTCAAGGACACTCCCGATGATGAAGAAGCGCCTCACCCGCAAGTCCCTCGCTGCGATCGGTGTCATCACCCTCGTATCAGCTGGCGCAGCAGCAGCAGCCGGCGTCGTCCCCACCCCATTCTCGGCGCCCCGACCCTCTGTCGCGACGCCAGGCGGACGTGTCGCAGATGATTCGACCAAGGAAGACGACGCAGTGGACACGACGTCGACCACCGAAGAGATCGACGCCACCGAGATCGACGCCACCGACCCAGTCGAAACAGAAGCAGTCAAAGCTGCCGTTGTAGCGGCAGACGCCGCCGACACCACCGACGGCCGGGGGCCGGATGTGAACGGGCCGGCGAAGTTCGGTCTGTGCACCGCATACCAGGCCCGTACGAAGCATGACGAGGCCACGACGACCACGCAAGCGCCCGCAGCACCTCTGCCAGCGAACGTCGACAGCAACCTGCCGGTGCCCTTCCAGGCTTTGAGCGATGCGGCGGTTGCCGCGGGAAAGACCGTTGCCGAATTCTGCGCAGACGCTGTGCCCGGTGGCTCTGCCGACGCACCTGGCAAGTCCGGCGACAGCCCGTCAGCGACTGCACCCGGCAAATCCGGCGACAGCCCATCAGCGACTGCGCCCGGCAAGTCCGCTGAACCGCAAGCCAACCCCGGTAAGAAGCACGGCCAACCCGCTACGACACACCCGTGATCGTGCCTACGGTGTCCGCCTGCGCCGATGACTCCGATGTGGATGCGGTTGCGGGAATCGATTCTCGACCGGGCGATCCCTCATCATCTCGACCACGAGACGCACTGGGTGACGTGTTCGTTCGAGCCGACGCCCCCCTGCTGATATGGGTGTTTCGCTAGCGCGCAACCTCTTTGTTGAGGAGAGAACGACGCACGTCTCAGGCGGTCACGTCAGCAGAGCACGCTACGTCAGCACGATATGGC
>JANMQX010000346.1:0-2673 GCA_031370745.1 Ilumatobacteraceae bacterium | reverse complement strand
GCACGGGGTCGTTGCGTCACGGACGATTCGCAAGGGATGGGAGGCTCTGCGGTTGTCGAGGTCCCGACAACAGGATCGTCACCACGGCGATCGCGGCAAAGACCGTGGCTATCGCTGCTGGCCAGCCGATGCCGTGACTGGTGTACAGCCGCGTCGCCGGTATCGACATCACGGCGCGCCCGATTGTGTCGACGCCGATCAACAATCCGAGACCTCTCGCCGGTGATCCCGGCACGAGGCCTGTCCCCAATGAGATCGCGCTGACAACCGAGAACTCGAATCCCAGCACCCCAACGGCCAGGAGGGCAACGCCGAGCACGAGATGGTGGTGGCCCAACGCCAACCCGGCGCTGGCGGGGACCATCAACGCCGCGCCGACCGCGACCGAACGGCGCTTGCCCCACACGTCGGTAAAACGGGCGACCGAGAGCGTCGCCACCAACTCGCCCGCCCCGAGCAGGAACGTCACCGCCGACAAGCCGGCCGGCGTCAAGCCGAACTCATCTTCGAGCCAACTGCCGAAGGTGACGATCAGCGCGTGACTTGCGGCAGTGATCGCGAATCCCGACAGCAGAATCAGCCAGCCGCGCGAGACGAGCCGACCGTTGACTTTGGCAGCAGCGGCGATGCGGTGTTCATCGGTCGGCGAATCGATTCGACCGATGACGACGACGGCCATCACGATCATTGCCGCAGCGCCACTGAGATAGCCGACCCGCCAGTTCGTAGCCGCCGTGACAAGACCCATCGTGCTGACGCCGAGCAGCAGACCGAACGCCCACGACACCTCGATCAGTCCGGTCACCCGGCCGCGTCGTTCGTACGGGACGTGCTGCGCGATCCAGGTGCCGATCCCGAGGTAGAACGTTGTGTTGCCCTGGCCGAGGATCACCAGCGCGATGGTCAGCATGGCCACGCCTTGGGTTGCCGCGGCCAGGCACGTCCCGATGATTGCCGCGGAGAGCCCGACGGTCACGGCGCGGCGTGCGCCGAGTCGATCGACCACCCTCCCGATCATCGGCGAGCACAAGCCGAACAGCTCGGAAATGGCGATCGCCACGCCGATGTCCGCGAGCTTGACGTGCAAACCCCGGGCGATCGTGGCGATGAACGGCCCGACGAAGCGGTAACAGGCGTTGGACGTCATGCGCGCCGTGGCGAAAGCGGTGAGATCGCGCCGGACCTCTGGCGCGTACGAATCATCCAAGACGCGGCCGAGCACGACGATCGACACTAACTGGATAGCCTGTGGAACCCGTGGCCCTGATCGTGCAGAAATACGGCGGCACCTCCGTCGCCGACCCCGACCGCATGCGCGCTGTCGCCGAGAACGTGGCCTTCACCCGACGTCACGGCAACGACGTCGTTGTCGTGCCGAGCGCGATGGGCAAGACCACCGACAACCTCATCAAGTTGGCCAACGACGTCTCCAAGACGCAGCCCGGTCGCGAGATGGACATGTTGATCACCACCGGCGAGCGCATCTCGATGTCGCTGCTGTGCATGGCGCTGGCCGATCTCGGTATCGAGGCGGTCAGCTTCACCGGGAGCCAGGCCGGAATCATCACCGACTCGACCCACACCAAGGCCAAGATCCTCGAGGTCAAAGGCGACCGTGTCCGCGCAGGCTTGGCCGCTGGCAAGGTCTGCGTGGTAGCCGGGTTCCAGGGGATCAGCGTCGGCAAGGAGATCACCTCGCTCGGCCGTGGTGGCAGCGACACCACAGCGGTGGCGCTGGCGGCGGCGCTGGGTGCCGACAGCTGCGAGATCTACACCGACGTCACCGGCGTGTTCTCCGCCGACCCACGCATCGTGCCGCAGGCCCGAAAACTGATCCACGTCAACTTCGACGAGATGCTCGAAATGGCCGGCGCCGGCAGCAAAGTTCTGGCGCTGCGCAGCGTGGAGTTCGCCCGCAATCACAACGTTCCCATCCATGTTCGCTCCGCTTTCACCTGGGAGCCGGGCACGTGGGTCACCGATCAGGAGCCGAGCATGGAAGAGCCAATCATCTCCGGTGTTGTCACCGACGTGAGCGAAGCGAAGGTGACTGTCATCGGCGTCCCGGATCGTCCGGGGATTTCGGCGGCCTTGTTCGAACCGCTCGCCGCCGCCAACGTCAATGTCGACATGATCGTGCAGAACACCTCGCACGACGGCACCACCGACATCAGCTTCACGGTGCCGAAGGCCGACATGTCGGCAGCCGAGCTGATCGTCGGCCGTGTTGCCACCGAGATCGGCGCGCGCGGTGTGAATCACGACGCCGACATCGCCAAGATCAGCCTCGTCGGTGCCGGGATGAAGAGCAGTCCCGGAATCGCCGCGAAGATGTTCCGCACTCTTGCCGACGAGTCGGTCAACATCGCCATGATCTCGACGTCGACGATCCGCATCAGTGTGGTCACATCGTTCGGCGATCTCGAGCGTGCTGCCCGCGCACTGCACACCGCATTCGGGCTCGATTCCGGTCAGGCGTATTCCGCGCCGCTGCCGGAACGGAAGTAGCCATCGTCCGATGCGACGCAATCACGTGCCATGGAAGGCCGCAGGTACCACGAGCGAGCAGAAACGTTCCGCTGACGAGGTGGTGCGCGAGACCGGTTGGGTGTTCAACAACGTCACCGGCAGCGATCTGAGCCTGGCCGAGTTCGTCGAGACCGGCAACCACGA
>JANMQX010000330.1:0-2770 GCA_031370745.1 Ilumatobacteraceae bacterium | reverse complement strand
GGAACCCACGGGCCGAGGTAACGAACGACCGGTCCCATATCACGGTGAAGCAGCTTGTACCACGCCCGCGCGAACGCATCGGCGAGCTGATCAGGGTTCTCGAAGAACCGCTTCGAAATCTCCGCGTAGACCGGGTCTGTGATCAACGCGATGTCGGTCGTCGCCATCATCGGGGCATGACGTTTCGACGGATCATGCGCGTCCGGCACGGTATCTTTCGCCTCAGCGTTCTTCGGCGTCCACTGCTGCGCACCGGCGGGACTCCTCGTCAACTCCCACTCGTATGCGAAGAGATTCTCGAAGAAGCCGTTGTCCCAGAGCACCGGATTGTTGGTCCACGCACCCTCCAACCCACTGGAGATCGTGTCGCCACCCTTGCCGCTCCCGAAGCCGCCCTTCCAACCAAAGCCCTGCTGCTCGAGGGGGGCGCCCTCGGGCTCGGGACCGACATACTTGTCGGGGTCGGCTGCACCGTGGCTCTTGCCGAACGTGTGCCCACCGGCGATCAGCGCGACCGTCTCCTCGTCGTTCATCGCCATCCGGAGGAACGTCTCACGGATGTCTCGGGCCGAAGCCATCGGATCCGGGTTGCCGTTCGGGCCCTCCGGATTGACGTAGATCAGACCCATCTGCACGGCGCCGAGCGGCTTCGCCAGCTCGCGGTCACCGCTGTAACGCTGATCTTCGAGCCACACACGCTCCGGGCCCCAGTACACATCCTCTTCGGGCGCCCAGATGTCGACACGGCCTCCGCCGAAACCGAACGTCTTGAACCCCATCGTCTCCAGGGCGCGGTTCCCCGTGAAGACCAGCAGATCGGCCCAGGAGATCTTCCGGCCGTACTTCTGCTTGATCGGCCAGAGCAGGCGGCGAGCCTTGTCGAGGTTGACGTTGTCGGGCCAGCTGTTGAGGGGAGCGAAGCGTTGTGTGCCGCTCCCCCCACCCCCGCGGCCGTCCTCGATTCGATAGGTGCCGGCGGCATGCCACGTCATCCGGATGAAGAACGGTCCGTAGTGTCCGTAGTCGGCCGGCCACCATTCCTGAGACTGGGTCATCAGCGCGTCGACGTCGCTCGCGAGAGCGTCGAAGTCGAGGCTGTTGAACTCTTCGGCGTAGTCAAAATCCTCGCCCATCGGATCGGCCTGAGGGTGGTTCTGACGCAGAACCCTCAGGTTCAAGCTGTCGGGCCACCAGTGTTGGTTGGCCGTGATCCCCACTGCCTGGTGCCTGGCGCTCATCACCGGGCACGTCGCCGTCTTCGGCTCGTCGCTTGTGGTCACCGTGCCGTGCTCTTCGTTGCTCATTTCTTCTCCTCGATTGATGTAGCTGACTTCGAACCTTGAATGCTGAGAACTTCGTCGCCTTCGGCTGGCTGCCGGCAGGTTGGGCAGCGGCCCCAGTAGATGACCTCGGCCTCGTCGATCTCGTAACCCGCGTCGTCGGCCGCAGTCAAGCACGGCACCACGCCGACGGCGCAATCGACATCGACCATGCGGCCGCAGGCGCGGCATATGAGGTGGTGGTGGTTGTCACCCACCCGATCCTCGTAGCGCGCGGCTGAGCCGGATGGCTGGATGCGCCGGAGCAGACCGATGTCGGCCAAGACCCCCACGGCGTCGTAGACGGCGCGATGTGAGATGGCACCAATGTCGGCCCTGACGACCTCGGCAACATCTTCGGCCGTGAGATGTGGGTGGCCCGACACCGCCCGGAGAACGGCCAAACGCTGAGCCGTGACCTTGAAACCTTTGTGCCGAAGGAGCTCGGCCGGGTCGACGACTGACATTTCTGCAGTATATGCAAATTTCTCAGAGATGTAAAGTGGCGGCGCCAGACGCCGCACGAGCGGATCGAGCACTGGCGGTGCACCTCACCTACGAGCGGTCGCTGATTTCGGATCGCTGAGCAAACCACGGCTCACTGGAATCGTCCGTGCGGACATCGGCGGCGTGGGCACCGGCTCGATATCGCCCCAACGGTGCCGTTTCATGCTGGTCGCCAATGCGTCGACTTCGGGGCTCGTTCGGTTTCGAGGTCCGTCGTGTTCGTCATGCAACAGACGTTGTGGCGTATCGCCGTCGACGAACCCCAGATACGGCGCGCCGTAGTCGTAGCCGATCAGCCGTTGCAAGCGCTCCGGGTAGGCGCGCGCGATCTCCGGCGGATTGGCGAGGTACTGGTTCTCCTCCTGTCGCAACCAGGCGAGCGAGTATTGGAGGGCGAGACCGGTGCGAACGAGCGAGTGCGACACGTTCGCTCCCCCGCCGTGGATTGTGCCGCCCAGGTAGACCAGCAAGGAACCGGCCGGCATGACCGCAGCAACGATCTCATCGGCCGTTGGATCGCGATCTCCGGCCCAGCGGTGACTGCCCGGCACCAGCCAGGTCGCACCGTTGTCGGCAGTGAAGTCGGTCAGCGCCCACATCGTCGGCATCAGCATCGGGGGGCAGGGGTGACGGAAGGGATAGAGATCTCCGTCACGATGGAGCTCTTGCGCCTTTGCGCCCGGCAGCAGGTGCATGATGCCCGAGTAGTTGAGCTGATACCGGACGCAATGCGGCTGCAGCACTGCATCGGCCATCGCCATCACCAGCGGATGAACGGCCATCTCCCGCGCTGCGGCCGAACGGCGCAGCAGGCCGCCGAGCCGCTTGGTGCGGTCGCCGATGAAGTCGGTATGGCCAGTCGGGGCGGCATCGATGTCGGTGCTGAGTTCGGCCAAGGCGCGATCAGTCAGGTCAGGTGCGAGACCTTCGACGATCACATAGCC
>JANMQX010000316.1:0-7152 GCA_031370745.1 Ilumatobacteraceae bacterium | reverse complement strand
CCGTGGATTCTGTGGTGATCAAGCCACTGCTGCGCGGATGGTCGCACGTGCTCGCATTCACGGTCGTCGCCGTCCTCGGCATCATCATGGCCACGGTAGCCCGTGCCTCGGCCAGCGAGCGGGTGTGGCTCGTCGTCTACGTCGCCGGACCGCTGACGATGTTCGGTGTTTCGTCGCTGTACCACTGCCTGCGTTGGCAGGACCGGGGCCGCTCGGTGATGCGACGTCTCGATCATTCGGCGATCTTTCTGGCGATCGCCGGTGCCTACACGCCGATCATGGCAGTGGCCCTCGATGGCTGGCAGAAAGTCGTGGTGCTGTGTGCCGCATGGGGCGGGGCAGTGATCGGCATGTCCCTGGAATGGTTGCCAGTCAAAGTGCCGCGAGCGCTGTTCACTGCCGTGTACGTCGTCGTCGGTTGGTCTGCGTCCGTCGCGTTTCCACAGCTGTATCACAACCTTGGTGGCGTCGGCTTCGGCCTGGTTCTGGGAGGTGGCTTGCTGTACACGTTCGGCGCGGTCGTCTACGCCCTGAAACGGCCAGATCCATGGCCCCGCGTGTTCGGCTTTCACGAATTCTTCCACCTGTTCACCATCGCCGGCGCCGGCTGTCACCTTGCAGCGATCGCCTTCTATGTCGTGCCGCTGATGTAGCCGAGCGGCCGCAATCCTCCTCGCGGCCGGCACGCCCGGCAAGCGGTATGCCCTGCCGAACGCGCGAGTTTTGATCCATCAGCCCCATGGTGGAGCTCAGGGTCAATCGACCGACATGGAGTTGGCCGTGGCCGAAATGATCGAGATGCGACCACGGCTGGTCGACCTCCTGGTCCGCGACCGGGCAGTCGGCCGCACGGATCACCGCCGACATCGACCGCGATTACATCGTCCGCAGTGAACAAGCGCTTGCCTACGGCCTCGTCGACCACATCGTCGATCGCCGGCAGCTGCCCAGCGCGACGAAGGCAATCGCCGCAGCGTGAGACTCATGAGATGATTGCGCCATGCTCGATCATCTCGCCATCCAGTGTTCAGATACGACGGCCAGTTCGGCGTTCTACGACGTGGTGCTGGCTCCGCTCGGTGGCCAGCGAGTCATGGACTTCGGTCCTGTCATCGGCTACGGAGTACCACCGATGCCGGATTTCTGGATCGGTCCGACCCAGACCGGCGAAGGCTTCACAGAGTCGCACATCGCCTTCTCGGCCCCGGACCGCAATGCCGTAAGAGCGTTCTTCGCCGCGGCCGTTTCGGCCGGTGCCGAAGTGCTGCACGAACCTCGGGTGTGGCCCGAATATCACCCCAACTACTACGGAGCATTCGTTCGCGATCCTGATGGCAACAACGTCGAGGCGGTGTGCCACTTGCCGGAGTGAGTTCCCCGCCCGCCGCTACGAAGCGATCGGAAAGGTTGTGTCAGGACCGCCGAAGTCGACCCGTGGAGCAACCACAACCGGCACCGGACACATCCGCAGCAGCTTCGAAAACCCCACCGCCTCGAGGTTCGGAAGGCTCGCCGGCACGATCACCCTGGTGACCGGTTGTCGCTGCAGCAGGTGGAAGATCTCGTTGACGGCGTCGGGACCCGAGGTCGAGATGGTCTCGATGTCGTCAGTGTGCCGGCCCAGCCTGCGTGCCACCTGGTCGAGGTAGATCAGCCCAGCCATCGACACGTCGATGTCCTCCGCGTTGGCAAAGTCGCGCAAAGACTCCGCCGAGCGCCCGTCGAGTGTGAGCAACAACGTGATGGCCTGATCGTCGGCGGTCAAAACGCCGAGGCCGCCTTCGCCGTGGGGGCTCGAAGGATCAATGAGGATCAGTGTTCTCGACACGAACAAGGTTTCGTCCATGGCAACAGGGTACGCGGACAAGGTTTCGCGACTCTTGCGGCGAGATGAACAGTCGGTCCGTGGCCGAGGGTCACAGATGCCGTCAAAATTGGGCCCGTCCGACCAAGGTGTCGTTGTTCAGTCGACCGTCTGCAGCAGCCGACGAAGCAAGCTGTGATATTGCTGGGTGCCGGCAATGGCCATCGCCGGAGAGAGATCCTGCCCGGTCTCGAACAGCGCAAGACACGTGCGACTGATGCATGCTCCCTTGTATGCGTTGAAGGTGTCCCAATAGGCCCAGCGCTCGGCGCTCATCCGAACACCAGCGACTCGTTCGTACAGGTCCTGCCACAGCCGGCGTGATGCAGGCGGCATATCACGCATGAACAGGCTGTACGACCAATCCTCGCCTGGATCGCCGAGGTGAGCCATGTCCCAATCGGTCAGCGCTAATGCCTCTCCGGCCACCATGAACAGTCTGTTCGGCCGGGGAGCGCCGTGCACCAGCACCAGGCGTTTGTCGAGCGGAGCGTGGTGGTGGAGCCAGATCTCAGCGGCCTCCAAGACCGGTACCCGGGGTCCGCCGCCCCACTTGGCAACGTTGCGCCAGTGCTCGATCTGTGTGTGCGTCGCTAGGTCAGGATCCACCGGGGGGAGATGCGGTGGAATTCCGACACGATGCAGACTGGCCAACGTCTCGACAAACGCGTTCGCTGCTGTCTCCTCGACCGAGCGTTCGTCGACTCGATGAGCACCGAGATCGTCGACCACGAGAAACGGCTTGCCGAGAACGTCGCCTATCGGTTCGGACCTTCGCGCCCGGGGCACGGCGACTCCCGCTTCGTGTAGCCACTGCATCAGCTGCATCTCATCGCTGGTCGAGACGCTCGCAGCATCACCCTGCTCCATCTTCACGATGCAGCGGCCTGCGCTTGTCTCGACGACGTAAGACACCCGTGAATAGCTGGAGTGGATCCGGCGTGAGCCGAGCACCGCCACCGCTGCGCCGGTTTGTGAACTCAGGTACTCGGCAAGCCGAGCTTCATCCACCGGGCACCTGCCCGCGACGCGCTTGCAGCAGAGCGGCCTCGGTCGCGAGGTCGTGTTCGAGATGACGCTGGAAGATGTCGCGGACGGCGTCGTGCGCGGCGTGATCCGGGTCGGCGAGCACGACGAAACAGGCGCGCCTCGGGTCCTGCCCGGCAGCCCCGCCGAGCGCGGCACTCAATTCGCTGAGTCGGTCAGCGTCGGGGTCAGGACCTCGGCGGCTGGCGTACACGGCAAGCCCGATCATGTGAATTGTCGCGCTGCGGGCCTGTGGATCGGACACGTGGGGCAACACCGACCTCCGCAACGTCTCGGCTACGGACGCCCATATCGCATCGTCACTGGGTCGGTCGCTCATGGCTCTTGAGTACAGCACATAAGACGAGCGGTGGCCGTTATTGTTCGGGAATCAGCACTTTGGGCGACGTCTCGACGATTGTCACCGAGCGCTTGCTGATCACGCCGTTGCGTGTTGACGATGCCGAGGAACTCGTCGAAGTACTCGCCGATCCGGCGTTGCACGAATTCACTGGCGGCGCACCGGCAACGCTCGACGAGCTTCGCGATCGCTACCGGTTGTGGGTACACGGATCGGGACGACGCACCGAACGATGGCTCAACTGGACCGTCCGTCGCCAAGGCGACAATGCAGCGATCGGCACCGTTCAGGCCACGGTGATGCATCCCGATCAGTCGGCAACGGCATTCATTGCGTGGACGATCGGCGTCGGCTGGCAGCGGCAGGGCTACGCAACCGAGGCGACCATGGCGCTGATTCAATGGCTCGCAGATCATGGCGTCGGGTCGATCGTCGCCCACATCCGCGCTGATCACATCGCGTCAGCCACCGTTGCGGCGCGTGCAGGTCTGCGGGCGACCGAGGCGCGAGTCGATGGCGAAGTCGTGTGGCGCCTGCCGCCAGCGGAAGGTCACTCGGTGTAACGCCGGGCGTTGGGGCGCTTGCCCTTCAGCAGGGTGCCCTTCAGCGAGTTGATGACGTCGTCGACTCGCGCTTCGGGAACGCCGACGATCGAGAACTGCTCGGTGATCTTGATGGGCCCGATCTCGCGACCGCTGAGGTTGCTCTCGTTGGCGATCAAGCCGACCAGATCGCCGGGACGGATACCGCCCTTGCGGCCGAGGCCGACGTAGATGAAGCCGGTGCCGACGGTGCCACCACCGCGATGGTTCGGCGATGCAGATCGCGGACCCTTCTGGCCGGGACGGTCACTTCGGTCGGGCCGGTCTGGCCGCGGTGCACGGTCAACTCTGTGGGAGAAGTCGGGGATCTCTGCCTCGTCGACCGTCGCGCCGCCGGCCTCGTGCGCCAGCTTCACCGCAGCGAGGGCGATGGTGCGCATGTTGTGGTCACCGGCCAACGCGTTGAGCACGTCGTTGTAGTCGTCGAGGTCTTCGGATGCCAGCGCTTCGCGAACGGAAGTGACCGTCTGCTCGATCTGACGGGCGCGCAGATCGGCGACCGTGGGAACACGTTCGATCGCGATTTTCTGCTTGGTCAACTTCTCGATGTTGAACAACAACCGTTGCTCGCGCGGCTCGGCAAGGGTGATGGCTACGCCTTGACGCCCGGCGCGCCCAACCCGGCCGATTCGATGGACGTAGCTCTCGGCGGCGGATGGCACGTCGTAGTTGACGACGTGGGTCAATGTGTCGACGTCGAGACCGCGGGCGGCAACATCGGTCGCAACCAACAACTCGGCTGTGCCGTCGCGAAGCCGTGCCATCACGCGGTCACGTTGCGGTTGATCCATACCGCCATGCAATGCCTCGGCGCGGTAGCCGCGTCCGTTCATCGTTTCGGTCAGTTGGTCGACCTCGATGCGCGTCCGACAGAACACCAGCGTGGCCTGCGGCCCCTCGATGTCGAGGATCCGACCCAATGCCGCGGGCTTGTGCGAGCGCTGCACCATGTAGGCGCTCTGTCGAACCAGTGCGGTGCCTGGCTGAGTGTCGCCGCGACCGATCTGGATTCGGACCGGATCGTGTTGGTACTTGCGCGCCAGAGCGTTGATGCGGGCCGGCATCGTCGCCGAGAACAGCACCGTCTGTCGTTCGTCAGGCGTTGCCTGAAGAATCGAATCGATGTCGTCGGCAAAGCCCATGTCGAGCATCTCGTCGGCCTCGTCGAGAATGACTGTTCGGATCGCTCCGAGGTGCAATGATCCTCGCCCGATGTGGTCGAGTGCCCTGCCCGGGGTTGCCACGACGATGTGAACGCCGCGATCGAGCGCCTGCAGCTGGCGAAAGATCGGCTGGCCGCCATAGATCGGTGTGACCTTGACGTTGAGCTCGCGCCCGTACCGGAAGATCGCCTCACTGACCTGCATCGCCAGTTCGCGCGTTGGCACGAGCACCAAGGCGATCGGCACGATCTTCGCCGAGGTGTCGATCATCTGCAGTGCAGGCAATGCGAACGCCGCGGTCTTGCCGGTGCCGGTCGCCGCCTGGCCGAGCAGATCTCGCCCGGCGAGCAGGTGAGGGATGGTTTGGCGTTGGATTGGAGTGGGTTCTTCGTATCCGAGATCGTTGATAGTCTTCAACAGCTCCGGGCGAAGTCCAAGAGTGTCGAACCCCTCGCCTTCGTCGGTGTCGGGTGAATCTTCTTGGTGGCCACTGGTGTCGTGGTCGGTCATGACGGCGTGACTCTCGTTAGTGAATGTTCAACGATAGAAGCCAGAACACCGATTCAGGCGTGATGGGTTACGGGTGGGCGGCAAGAGCCGCGGCGACCTCGGCCACGATCTGCGCCGACGTGGCTCCGGGGGTGAGCACGGCGGCGATGCCCAGTTCTTTGAGCTTGGCGATGTCGGGTTCCGGCACGATGCCGCCGACGATGACGGGGATGTCGACGCCGCGGGCGCGTGTTTCGTTGACGACGAGCGGCGCGAGGGTCATGTGCGCACCTGACAACATCGACAGCCCGATTGCGTCGACGTCCTCGTCGACCGCCGCGGCCGCGACGGTCGCTGGCGTTTGAAACACACCCGTGTAGATAACATGGTAGCCGGCCGGGCGCAGAAAGGGGCCGACGCCGGCGAAACGCTCGGAGACGCGGAATCCGAGGCGCTAGACGCGGAAGCGTTCGGACTTCGCGTAGTCGCTCACCATGTAGACCAGGTGCGACAGCGAGCGCAACAAGATGCAGGCGCCACGCTGTCGAAACACCAACTCTGGATGCAGACCAGCGCGCGCAATCGACGCGGCACCGTGCAATCGCCATCACTTCCCGGGTTCATGCCCGCAGAATGCATGATCAACAAAGCGATAAACCTGATTCTACATCGGTCTGCCGACTTTACGCTGCGAAAACGGCGCGAGGTCTCCCGGCTTTCGAAGCATCTTGTCCACTTCAGCGGAATGCAACTCCTCGGCGTGGATCATCTGCCGCGCGAACTCCTCCAACGCGACGGAGCGCCCTTCGACGAGTGCGAGCAGTTCCCGGTAAAGCTCGAGCGCGTTGCCTTCGGTTTCCAAGGATTCGCGAAGCATCGCGGCGATGTCATGTTTATGTGAGTCCAAAAGTGGACCGATCACCAGAGACGGATACGCTCCAAGCGTGGTGATCCATTCTCCAACCTGTTGGGCGTGCAGCAGCGATTCGTTGGCCTGTTCGCGCAGCCATGAAACGATCGGAATTCGACCAAAGCCAAAGACTAAGAAAGAATAGTGCGTATAGCGCACGACGCCGGCCAACTCCGCCTCGAGCAATCGATTCAATACGCCAACCACCTGGTCCTTATCGATCTTCGACATAGATCACCTCGCAAATAGGTAGGCCAAGAACGCATCGCGGTCGCCGCATCGCGCCAATTCTCACACTGACGCTCACACAGCAATCGGGCTTTGCATAAACCTGATTCTACATCGATCTGCCGACTACGTAGCCGGGCGCCAGTTGATCCAGGACAGGCCCGGCATGCGGCCATAGTCTTTCGAGTCGGCGGTGACCAGCATCAGGCCGGCCGCGACGGCATGGCCGGCAATCATGCTATCGAGCTTGGGCAATGGCTTGCCTTGGGCGGCAGCGCGGAGCGCAACGGTTTCCCGCGCGGCTTCGGCGCCCCGTAAGGCAATACCACTACGCTTTCGTAGATGACGGCCAAGTCTTCGCGTTTTGCTTTGCTCAGACGGCCGGATTCGGTTGCCAGGCCGGACAGCATTTCAGTGTATGCAATCGCCGACAGGAAACAGCGATGTGCGCCATACAATGAGATTTTCGAACGCAGCCGCCCTGCCCAGGGCTTCTTGTTCCCGATGTC
>JANMQX010000308.1:0-4375 GCA_031370745.1 Ilumatobacteraceae bacterium | reverse complement strand
GGCCAGCACGAGGTTGGCTACCGTCAGTCCGGGAACGAAGTTGTGGCTCGAGGCAAAGGGCTGGGTCTCCCCGGTAGGCCAGACGGTGAGGAATCCTGACGCGGTCGGCTGATCGACGGTCACGTTCAACGCCACGCCGCTGACTCCGGTCGCCGGCACTCCCATCAGACCGGTGACCGGCACGTTGATTGCCTGTCCGGCGCCAACAGGTGCCGTCGAACCGCCGTGACCGGTTCCGTCGCGTGTGTCGAGCACGCGACCCGGGGTCACGGCGGTGAACAGACCGCCCCCCGCCGGTCTGGACGCCGTGTAGTAGCCGACGACATCGGCGATGACGTGGGTGTAACCCTGCGAGTTGTAGAGGTTGACCCTGCCGTTGGGACCGATCTTCACCGTCACCAGGTTCGGGACGGTCTGCCCGGGCAGGTAGTTGAGGTT
Organism: Ilumatobacteraceae bacterium; assembly: GCA_031370745.1. GTDB lineage: Bacteria > Actinomycetota > Acidimicrobiia > Acidimicrobiales > Ilumatobacteraceae > JAENVT01. Next base: position 3,937 of record JANMQX010000308.1, on the reverse strand, counting down.
GGACACGACGGACTGCGGCTCGCCCGATGGCCAGGCCTGGATGAACCCCGCGCTCAGCGGCGCGTCGACGGTGACGTTGAGGACCACAGCGGTTGCGCCCGTCGCCGGCACGCCGCCGAACCCGGCGACCTTCAACTCGGTCAGCGCCTGCGAGCTGAGCGCCGAGATGTTGCCACCCTCGCCGGTGCGCGTGTCGAGCAGTCGCGCCGGATTCAGTGGCACGAAGAAGCTGCGGGTCGGGGGAACAGGCCGTTCGATACGGACAGGTCCGCTCGAGTAGGCCGAGCCAACCGTGGTGCCGCTGTGAACAGTGACATATGCCCAATACGTCCCGTTCGGTAGCCCGCTGCCGTCCCATTGGAACGTGTTGCTGCCGGCGACGATGGGCACCGGAACTGTGTTGACCTTCGTGCCGTTCCAGCCTCCTGCGTCTGTCGTCACGAAGATGTCGGCGGTTCCGGCGACACTCGACGAGAAGGCGATCGGGTACGTGCCCGATGAAAATGCGGCGTCGTCGGCCAGGCGAATGTCGCGCAACGAGAAATCACGAACTCCCGGATCCTCGTTGGGATCGAATCGGAGCCGAGTGATGCGCAACCCGCGCCACCCCGCCTTGTAGATGGTGTTCTCGTCGTTGACCGCGCCGGCGGGGTTCGTCGCCAGGTCGATGGTCATCTGGTTGCATCCGGGATAGACGATGATGTCTTGAGTCTCACTCCAGATCTGGCCGCCCTCGTCGAACCACGCGAATCGGCCGACCATCCCGCCGCCGGGTGCGTTGTCGAAGCTGAAGCCGCCGCCGTAACAGATGTCGATGGTGGCCCGGTGATACCGGTCGGGGATGAGCGGAGAGCGCAGGGGTAGCTCGACGAACGAGTCGTTGTGGAACGTCTGCCCGTTGTAGACGCCATTGCTGAACCCGGCGTTGATGATGTCGCCGGTGCTGACGATGTCGTCGCCACCGGCCATGTCCCAAGGGTTGCCCGACGTTGTTGCGTAGTCGGCTCCGCCCACATCACTCGGGCTGAGCACACGCACGACCGGCGCCGCCGTCGGCGTCACCGAGGCGTCGGCGCGGTGCAAGCGAGCCCAGTCGAGTTGCATGATGAACGGGTTGACGCCGGAGAACGATCCGCCGGCGATGATCTGCAGTCGGATCATCTTTCCAGTCCACCCTGTCTGGCAGCCGGCCAGACCGGCGCTCGTCAGGTCGATGTCGTGAACCCCCCACCCGGCCTCGGTGGTGAAGGGGACGATGCATTGCAGGCCGGAATCGGAGAAGAACTGCACGCCCATGTTCCGCTTCTGGCTGGTGTTCATCGAGAATGAGAGACGGGTGTAGATGCTGGTGTCGATCGGCTTCAGTAGCCCGTCGCGGCCCCACGGCAGTTCGGCGCCCCACGAGCGCACGAGTTTGATCGTGGTGCCGGCCTGCCCATCGACAGTCAGAACCCCACTGGGATCGCGCAGGATGTTGGAGGCTCCCTCGGTGCCGATCAGCACCGCCGGAGGTACGTCCTCGTCGTTGGAGAAGTCCCACGGGTCACCGAGCACGTCGGTTGCGTAGTCGCCGCTGGTCGAGAATGCTGCGGAGGGGGGTGCCGTCAATGAACTGACCGACTGTGTCGGATGGGCAGACGCGCCGTCGGTGATGACGACGGCCGACAGCAAACCAACAGCTATTGCAGCACTCACCGAGCGGCGTTTCATTCAGATCTCCTCAAGAACAGCCCGCTCGGTTATCGGCACGTTCTCCGAAGTGCTTGAAGAAACCTTAGCCGTAGGACTCCGGCTCTTAGGGCCTTTGGTTCTCGTCGACGAGGCTCAACACGCTGGTCAGGGCGTCACGCAGGCGTGTCTGCTGTCGCCTTGACTGCTCCAATTGACCCCTCAATGCGGCCAGAATTTCTGGGGTTGATTCGTCGTCAGCCACGGGTGCCCCGCAGCAAGGAGTAGGCGCGCCTGGCTCGCGCGGTGTAGCGCATGACCTTAGAGCTGCGCAGCTCGGTGAGCTGACGTTCTGCCTCGCGCAGCCGCTCGGCCAGCACCGGCGAGCCGTCGCCGCGCTGTTCCGCCAGCTGAGCGCCGAGCCCGACGATCGCCTGGGTGCGAGCCTCGACCAGCGTCTCCAGCTCGAGGATTCGAGCGCGCAACGCCCGTTCGGTATCTGGATCTAACTCGGCCATGGCAACCTCGGATGTCGTTCTCGGAGTATCACGAAATTCGATGCCATGTCGACATCGCTGATCTTGCGCATCGAGCCCGGCTGCTCGCGGTAACGACCGACGATCGACCGCACCAGATCTGCGCGCTGGTTGCGCTCAGCAACCGTCAGCCACAGGTCGTAGTCCTCCCAGCCATACAGCCCCTCGGCCGTCGAGTAGCCACCGAGCTCCAGCCACGAAGCGCGGCGGAACATCGCCATCGCATCGATGAACGCGCCCTGCACCAAGAGATCGGGATCCCACGGCAGATGGCTGGTCAGCCCGAGCGAGCCGGTTGTGTCGAATCGTTCGAGGATGCCGTACGCGGCGACGACGTCGGCCGGTGCGGTCTCGAGGTGGTCGCGCAACCGGCGTAACCCCGTGGGGTACAACACGTTGTCGGCGTCGAGAGCAAAGACGTACTGAGCCCTGGCCCGATGGAACCCGGTGTTGCGGGCTACGGGCAATCCGCCGTTGGCGGCCTTGCTGATCAACACGGCGGGAAACCAATCGATGTCGGCGAGCAGCTGTGCGGCGGTCGAGAGCGAGTCGTCGGTCGAGTGATCGTCGACGATGATCAATTCGGTTCGCGTTCCACCACCGCCGCTTGCGGCAATCACCGACCGCACCGCCTCGACGAGGTAGTGCCCTTGGTTGAACAGCGGGATGACCACCGAAACCTGCGGGTCGAACGTGTCCCATGACGACGTCGAGATCACCTCGGCATGCTCGGAATCGCCGTGCTCGACCAGACTGATCGTGCCCTCGATCGTCCGGCTCAGTTGCAGCTGGGCGATGTATGCGGCCTTCAGTTCACCGGCCGCCTTGCGAAGTTCGTGCGACGCCGGCACCGGCGATTCATCGCTCGATCGCTGCCGACGACGAGATGGCCGGACACGAGCACCGCGACGCGGACTGAGCCGTGACAAGGCCGACGCCTCGACGAGCGCCGCCTGCAACAGGTCTCCCTGCGACAGGGTGGTGGTCGTCAACTTGTATGCGGCGTCGGCCATCGCGGCGCGGCGTGGTTCGTCGAGCGCCAAGGCGATGGCCTGCTCGGCGAGATGATCGAAGGGCGCCATGAGGAAGTGCACGCCGGGTACGAGAGGCTCGATGCCAACCGACGTCTCGCTGGCCACGACACACCCGTTGGCGACCGCCTCGACGACGCGGGCCCACTCGAAATATGGCTCCTCGCTGCGATGGACGTTCAGCAGGATCCGCGTGTCGGCCAGCGCAGCGAACTTTGCGTTGCCGGTGGCGAAGGCGGGGCCCCCGCCAATGATCGGTCGGTGCCAACTGAAGAAGCGCAGGTCAGTGTTCCACTCCCACAGCATCCCGCCGGCGCCGGCGATGAATTGTTCGCGGCGTGGCGTCCGCCCGGAGAGAAAGCCGATGTCGACGTGTCGCTGCGCGCTGTCGGCCTGCCAAACGTCCATCGATGGCGTGCATCCCAGCGGAAGGTGTACCCCTGCGAGGCCGCGCAGGTGCACGGCATCGAGCGAGAAGCGGTTGATGTCGAGCACCACCGGGCCGCGCGCCGCGTATGTCATGGCCAGGTCGAAGAACGGCGTGCCCGGTTGCTCGGTGTTGATGCAGACCGACGCTGCGGCGGCACGCAAACGATCGGCCTCCGACGACGGCGACAGCACGAAGAACTCGTGCGGCGCAACCACCAGGTTGTCGATCGGATCGTCGACGCCGTCGGGCAGCTCATCGGTCACGAGTTCAGC
>JANMQX010000292.1:0-1771 GCA_031370745.1 Ilumatobacteraceae bacterium | reverse complement strand
GACGACGTCGGTGCAACCCATGTCGGCGAGGTGGTAGGCAACCGAGCAGCCAATCACCCCTCCACCGATCACGACGACACGGGCTCGTTGTGGAAGCAACGGTGGCATGGAAGCCGAGTGTATTCACCGGCACTTCGCGGGTGAGTCGCGAAAACGACCGAAACGAAGGTTTCGACGCCCCCGACAGCCGTGGAGAGGCCAGAATGGACACGATGACTGACCGGCGCAAACTCTCGATGACCAATCCCTACGGGCAGAGGCGACGAATGACCTGCGTGACCAGGTTGGCTGTGCCGTTGAACGCCGGGCCGCCCTATGCTCCGTAACTCAATTCGCCGACGCCTTGCCGACGACAACGAAGTCGACAATTCGAAGGATCCGCTCGGCACCTTGCTGAGCCGGGCCGGTCGCGGCGACCAGTCCGCGTTCGCTGACCTGTACGACTCCCTCGCTCCACTGCTGCACGGCGTTGTACTGAAGGTGGTGCGCGACCCGGCAATGAGCGAGGAAGTCACGCAAGAGGCATTCATCGAACTGTGGCGGCTAGCACCCCGCTACGACTCATCGCGAGGATCCGTCAGGTCGTGGGCGACGACCCTCGCCCACCGACGGGCCATCGATCGCGTTCGCTCCGAACAGTCCAGCAGGGACAGAACGGAGCGGGAGGCCCAGAACCGACCCATCCAAAGTGGCGACGTCGCCGAACAAGTAGTGGCCGACATCGACGGGACACGGGTGCGCAAGGCACTCGAGCGCTTGACCGATATACAACGGCAGGCAGTAGAGCTGGCTTATTTTGGTGGGCACAGTTACCGCGAGGTCTCAGTGCTCCTCGGAGTTGCCGAAGGAACGATAAAAACGAGAATCCGCGATGGAATGATCCGGTTGCGCGACGAACTAGGAGTTGCCACGTGAGCGGCACCGATATTCATCAACTTGCGGCGGCTTACGCACTGGACGCAGTTGACGAACGCGAGCGTGCCGAGTTCGAAGCCCACTACCCGACCTGCGCAATCTGTCGACCAGAGGTTGCCGGCTTCAGGGAGACGCTCTCGCAAGTCACGGCATCGGTGGCCGTCGCCCCACCGCAGTCTCTGAAGAGCAAGGTCATGGCAGAGGTTGGCACCACCCGTCAGCTCTCACCGCTGCTACCCGAGTCGGTGATCGACCTCGCCTCGCACCGCAGGACTCGCCAACGCACGATGCGCGTCCTCTCCATGGCGGCCGCGTTGATCGTGTTTTCCGTTGGCGCCTTCGTGGTCGGACGGCAATCCGGTAGCGGCGACAACTTCTCCCATCAGGCTGCAGCTGTCCTCGCCAAGCCCGACACGCTGAGCACCACCTTGACGGGGAAGGGACAGGGCTCGTTCAAGGTCGCCTGGTCGCCCAGCACCAACGAGGCCGTTGTCCTGGGCGACGGTCTTGCCGACCCGGGACCCGGAAAGGCGTACGAGTTGTGGCTGGTCGATGGCAACGGCGCGCACGCGGTACGACTGCTCGACAAAGCAGCCGGCGAGAAGGTGCGCAGGGTCATCACCGTGAAGGGAAAGCCAACGCAGTGGGCGGTTACGGTCGAGCCCCAGGGAGGCGTCGATCTGGCCACCGGTTCCGTTATCTTTGCCGGTGCCGTCTAGGTCGTGAATGCGGCCCGAAGGGCTGCAATGTGTGATGGCCCGATGCCGCAGCAGCCACCGATCATCGCCAGGTCGAATGCCCTCGCCCAGTCCTTGGCGAGGTCGACGTATTCGGCTTCAGGGATGATGTCGATGAA
>JANMQX010000087.1:0-3303 GCA_031370745.1 Ilumatobacteraceae bacterium | reverse complement strand
GATGCTCCGATTGCATCGGCGCCGGCCTGGGCGATTTGGCGGTCCTGCTCGGGGGACCCGCCGGATACCCCAACAGCGCCCACCACCTCGCCGGCGATCAGGACCGGTACGCCGCCGGCAAACACCACGAGGCGATCGGTGTGCGTGAAGCCGTGGACGAGCGCAGGATCGTCGGCGAGCAACGGCCACCACTTGTCGGTCGGCAGGCCATTGAACGCGGCCACGCTGTAGGCCTTGTTGAGTGCGACCTCGGCACACAGTCGTGGCGCGCCGTCCATCCGTAGTGTGACGATCGGCGCACCGGTTGGATCGCAGATGGCGATGCACGCAGCAACATCATGAGACGTCGCCGCGGCGATGGCGGCGTGGGCGACTCGCTGGGCTGCCCTCATTGACAGGGTGTTCATCGAGACGATGTCGTTGTGTGGCATGCGGACGACCTTTCAGAGTAAGCGTTGTGGCTAGAACGTGATGATGACGCGGGCCGATTCGCCAGACGTCATCATCGCGAATCCACGGTTCACGTCTTCGAGTTGCAGCGTGTGCGAGATCATCCCCCTGAGGTCGAGTTGACCTGAGCGCCACAGGTCGGCATACCGAGGAATGTCGTGGCGCGGATTGGTATTGCCCATGAAGACGCCGACCATCTTCTTGCCTCGCCGAAAGCCGGTGACGGGCAATGTCAGCTCTGCATCGTCGGACTGGATCCCCACGAGATACGCAGCGCGTCCAGGAGCAGCCATCTCGAACGCCTGGCGAACCAACGACTCCCGGCCGACGACTTCGAATACGTGGTCGGCGCCCGGCCCGGTGATCTCCAGCACCGAGGCGATCACGTCGGTCGACGAGGCGTCGACGGTGTGCGTGGCACCGAGCTGCTCGGCCCTGGCCAACTTGGTGGGATTGGCGTCTATGGCGATGATCGTGGCCGCGCCCGCGAGGCGCGCGCCCTGGATGATGTTGAGCCCGACGCCCCCACAGCCGATCACAGCAACCGATTCACCGGGTTGTACATCAGCACTGTTGAGCGCAGCACCGAGGCCGGTCACCACGGCGCAGCCGAGGATGCAGGCCAACTCCAGCGGGATGTCTTTGTTGATGGCTGTGACTGCGCGTTCGTCGAGCAGGATCTGATCGGCCAGCGTCCCGACGTTGGCCATCTGCCCGACGGCGACCCCATCGAGGGTGAGGCGCGGTTGCTCCCCCTTGGCGCGCTTGGTCACTGCGGGATTCAGGCAGGCCGTCGGCTCGCCGGCGGCGCAGCGGGCGCATGCGCCGCATCCCATGACGAGGCAGGTCACCACGTGGTCGCCGACGCGGATGTCGCGCACGTCTGGACCGATCGCCTCGACGACGCCAGCCCCTTCGTGGCCGAGGATCACGGGTCGGGGGCGATGGAGCGTGCCATCGAGATAGTGATAGTCGCTGTGGCACAGCCCGGCGGCAACGGTTCGCATCAGGATCTCGCGACCGATCGGATCGTCATGCTTCACGTCGGCGATGACGAGCTGATCGGAATCGTCGAGCAGTACTGAGGCGCGCATGGCGATGAGCGTAGGCGCGGCTACTTCGTCGAGCGCCGTTGGCGGGGGAGCGTGAAGGCCCCTGCGGCCAGCGCGTTTGTGAGCTGCCTGCCGGCGTTGAGCATCAACCGCACGTGGTGAGATTCGTGATCGCCGAGCAGTCGCCCGGTCGGCCCGGCCGTCGAGATCGCGGCGATCACCTCACCACCAGGATGTGCGCGAATCGGTACTCCGATCGAGGACAGGCCAATCTCGCTTTCGTCGATGCTGATGGCGTAGCCGCGGTCGCGGACACGGGCCAGTTCTTCGACGAACATCTTCGGGATGACGATCGTGTGGCCGGTTTCGGGCTTCAGTCCGAGTTGGATCCGCGCCGCGGCAACCTCCGGGCGGAACGCAGCGATGGCCTTGCCGGCACTCGATCGGTGTACGGGCGACCGCCTGACCGCTTCGATCGTGAACCGCAACGCCCCTAAACCTTCAACCCGCTCGATGTACAACACGTCGCCGCCCGATGGCACAGCGAGCTGCACCGTCTCGCCGATGGCGTTGCGCAGCTCGACGAGCAACGGAAGCGCCTGAGTTCGCAGAGCCGAACGCGTGGTGACCAGCTGTCCATACTCCAGCAGATGAACACCGAGCCGGTATTTGCCGTTGAGCGTCCGCTCCAACGCGCCGCGATCCACCAACACGCCGCACGTTCGGTGCATCGTGCTCTTGGTCACTCCCACTCGCCGGGCAAGCTCGCTCAACCCGATCTCGGCATCGGCGAAGAAGGCGTCGAGGATGTCGAGCGCGATCGTCACGGATCTGAGCGCCGGCTTGGCGCCCGCCGACGGCGCGATGGTCATGGGCCACCACCCTAGGTCCGCTGCGGTTCATCCCCGCCTGCGTCTTGAATCCTCACGGTCGCATCGCGCGTGCTGGAAAGAATCATCGAAGTCGAGAATCATGGCCATGGCGAACGAGTGTTCGTGGCTCTAGACTGCGAGTCGTGCCCGACTTCAAGGTCATCTCCGACTACCGACCAGCGGGGGATCAGCCGCAGGCCATCGCCAAGTTGGCGGAGGGTGTGAACCGCGGCGACCGCTTTCAGACTCTGCTCGGCATCACCGGCTCAGGCAAGAGCGCAACGATTGCCTGGACGATCGAAGAGACCCAGCGGCCCACGCTGATCCTCGCTCCCAACAAGTCTCTCGCTGCGCAGTTGACGCAAGAGATGCGCGAGTTCTTCCCCGAGAATCGGGTCGAGTACTTCGTCAGCTACTACGACTACTACCAGCCCGAGGCATACATCGCCTCCAGCGACACCTACATCGAGAAGGACTCGTCGATCAACGACGAGATCGACCGGTTGCGTCACTCAGCTACGGCAGGTCTGCTGACACGACGAGACACCATCGTCGTCGCCTCGGTCAGTTGCATCTACGGCATGGGCAACCCCGAGGAGTACAAGGGACAGTTGCTCGACCTCAGCGTCGGCGTCGACTACGACATGCGCAGCATCCTGCGCCGGCTGGTCGACCTGCAGTTCGATCGCAACGACATGACACTCGGCCGCGGCAAGTTCCGTGTGCGCGGCGACACCATCGAGGTGCACCCGTCGTACGAAGAGACGGTCCTGCGCATCGAGATGTTCGGAGACACCGTCGACCGGCTGACGATGGTCGATCCACTCACCGGCGAGACGCTCAGCGACCTGCCCCGTACTCAGGTCTTCCCCGCCACGCACTACGTCGCCGGTGACGAGCGCATGCGCAAGGCCGTCATCGGCATCGAA
>JANMQX010000282.1:0-16221 GCA_031370745.1 Ilumatobacteraceae bacterium | reverse complement strand
GGCAGGCGAGGATCTGATGTTCGTCGACAACATCACCACCGGCGCCAACGCCGTGCTGCGTTCGTTCCCGTTCGACACCGGCGACGAGATCGCAGTGACCAACCTCGGCTACGGCGGCGTCGTCAAGGCGGCGACCTACGTGACCCGCACGATCAGCGGCGCGCTCCGCACGATCGAGCTGCCCCAGCCGGGCGCGGCACGACACGACTACGTCAACGCTGTCGCCGCCGGTTTGGGACCCAACGCGCGTCTGCTGATCGTCGACCACATCACGCCCGGAACGGCGATGATCCTGCCGCTCGCCGAAATCGCCGCGCTGTGCCACGAACGAGGAGTGCTGGTGCTGGCCGACGGAGCTCACGTGCCCGGCAACATCGCCGTCGACATCGACTCGTTCGGCGTCGATTGGTACGTGGCCAACCTGCACAAGTGGGCCTGGGCCCCACGCAGCGCTGGCCTGCTGTGGACGGCGAAGCAGCACCAGGACTACCTGCATCCCCCCGTGATCTCGTGGGGGCTCGATCATGGGATCGCCGCCGAGTTCGACCTGCTGGGCACCCGCGATCCAACGCACTACCTGACCGCGCCGTTTGCGATCGAACTGTTGAACGAATTCGGCGGTGAGGACGGAGTCGCTGCGATCTACCGGTACAACCATGAACTGGCGTGGTGGGCCGGTGAGTGCCTGGCCGGCCGATGGGGCACTCGCTTCGCAACACCCGAGGAGATGATCGGCTCGATGGTCAACGTGCGCCTGCCCGCCGAGTTGGGCTCGACCTCCGACGACGCCGATCGTGTGCGAGTTGCGCTGGAGGCCGAGGCGATCGAGGTGCCGATCTACGCTGGCCCGGACGGTCTGACAACGCGAATCTCTGCACAGATCTACTGCGACCGCGACGACATCGAGCGTCTCGGAGACGCCGTCGTCAAACTCCCCGCATAGTCGCCGCCTGAGCGGTACATGACGACCAATTCTGATGAGGTCTACGCGCAGACGACACATCATGCGTGGACCAGCTGCAGTTGTTGTGGCGGGAATGCTGGTCCGCGTGGTGGTGCGGCGATCAGTGTCCCGTCGGGTTTTCGGAGCCATAGGTCGTCGTTGTCGCCGACGTACTTCCATCCCTTGTGATGCACGTAGTCGTGATGCGTCGAACAGTTCAAGCACATCTTGTTCAGATCGGTCGGCCCGTCATCGAGGTACACCTCGTCGATGTGATGAACTTGGCACCACCCCGGCGGTCGATCACAGCCCGGCCATCGACATCCGCCATCGCGAGCGACCAGCGCGTAGTACTGCGCATCAGACGCCAAGCGGGTCGTGGTCCCGTAGTCGAGAATCGTCGACGTGCCCCGGGTGACGACCAGATTCAGTTCGGCATCACAACACAACTTGCGTACCGCATCGCCCGACACCGTCACGTCGAGCCCGATGATCACCCCACGCGCTGCACCACGCTCGACGACAGTCTCGAACGGCACGGTCATCAACACCTTGGGACGCTCACGTCCACCGCTGATGGTCCCGGAGTTGTACGCCTGACACAACTCGACAAACGCATCAGCGAAACGGGTGTGGTGCGGGCGAGCGGTCTCATCGGCATAGGCCGCTCCGGCGATGTGATCCAACGCAGCACGTACCTGGGCGACATCGCCTGGCATCAACGCACCCTTGACGTCGTACATCCCCTCACCGTTCGCAGTGAATGTCAGATGCCGTTTCAGCCGTACCTGTTCTTCGCGCTCAGCCTCACCGCCCGGATCACTCATCGCCAACCACCGTTCCAACCCGCGGCGGGTGTCACGCGGCGACCCAGAGGCGATCTCGACCAACAGATCGGCATCATCGGCAAACCGGTCGTGGCCGACCACAGCGCCCAACAAGCGGGCGTTGTCGATCGACAGTTCACCGTCGGCCATCTTCTCCGCGACCGCTGGCGCAGCAGCCAACGTGCCAGCGAAACGGACCTGATCGCGTGCCGACCGCATCGACACGTGCGTCTCGGCAGCCAACCACGCCTCGAACGACGTCGCTGCCGCCAAACGCCACGCCTCAACCTGCGAAGCAGCGTGCACGGCACGAGCGATCTCAGCCTCCAAACGTGTCGCCACCCGCCGCAAATCAACGACCATCTCGCCGACTTCAGAGGCGGAGAGCACGCTCAGATCGACCGAAGCACAGCACGACAGCGCGGTTCCGAGAGCGGTGACGAGGTCGCTGGCCATGAGTTCCCAGATATCAACCCGAACACACGTTCGCAACTACAATCAGAAGAAATTGAAAGAAAGTTGCGGAGACCTCAGCGCCAGTCGATCACCGTGTCGGGATCGGGGCGAATCGCAGGCTTGAAGTCGGTTCCTTTGGTGAAGGCCAGCGGAGAGAGGCAGACCTGTTGCACGGTGTCGAAGGGGATGTTGACGATGTCAGCGACGGCTTGCTCCATCGCCAAGTGGATGGTGGTCCACGCGGTGCCAAGGCCGCGCGCCCGCGCGGCCAGCATGAAGCTCCACATCGCCGGAAGGATGTTGGCGAGGGCCGACGCAGCCTGCGCCGCCGGCACACCTTCGAGTCGACGCGAGGTCGTGCAACCGAGCACCAACACCGGAGAATCTGCCATGTGCTGCGACAGGTATGTGGCCGAGTCGGCAACCCGGTTCTGCTGGGCCTGCAACTCAGTGGTGTCTCTCTTGATCTTGCCGGCGAAACCCGGCGAGGCCGTATACATGTCCCAGCACTGCGCATACACGTCGGCGATTGCCGCGACCAATGCACGGTCGCGCACCACCACGAAACGCATGGCGATCTCATTGCCACCTGACGGGGCCTGCAGTGCCATCGCCACGCACTCGCGCACGAGATCGTCGGGCACCGACTTGGAGAAGTCGAGCCGTTTGCGCACGGCCCGTGTCGTTGACAACAACTCATCGGGACCAAGTTCGAGCAGAGCCATGTAAACACTCCTTTGTGGACGCCCGGCCGATCGTACCGAGCATCGGGCCGACTGCTTCGTCCGAGCAATCGCCGCGGCGGTAGGACACGGCTCGCAGCGCAACGGCCTCACCATCCACGTCCGCAACGACGCGTCGTCGACGTCAGCGCGCACGTGGGTCGGTCGCAGTCGAGTCGAGCAAGAATTTACGATGTGTGGAACTACGGCACGGTCACTCGCCGCCTGCATGACCAGCAGCGTCGGTAGCCTGCCGCGGTGAGCTCGAATCGAATCCGATGCAGTGGAGTCATCCTCGTCGGCCTGCTCGCGTTTGCGGCCTCGGCATGTAGCAGTGACTCGAAAACTCAGAAGACCATTGCCCCGGCCGACACGGCAAAACCGGCCAGCACGACGCCGGTCGGCACGGGTGCTGCCTCGACGACGTCGGTCGACAGCAGTGTCTCCACGGCGCCGGCTGGCACGGGCGCAGCGGCGTCATCGACATCGCTGGCGCCTGCGACGAAGACCATTCTCGAGCTCGCCGGACAGACCGGCACCCTGACCACGTTCTTGCATCTGCTCGACGTTGCCGGGATGACGAAGATGCTGCAAGGCACCGGGCCTTTCACGCTGATCGCCCCAACCGACGCAGCGTTTAAGAAGATGGACCCGACGACACTCGACAAGATCACCAAGAATCCCGAGGTCCTCAAGCAGTTGTTGCAGTACCACCTGGTGGAGGCCCGGGTGACCGCCAAGGATCTCGCGTCAGGATTCGTGGCGACCGCGGAAGGATCGCAAGTGGCACTGCAACCCACGAAGAAGCTGCCAACACTGAATGGCCTGACGATCACCAGGGCAGGACGAGGAACCAACGGAACGATCCTCATCATCGACTCCGTGCTCATTCCTGTCGATATCAAACTTCCGTAGCCGCACCGGATCCCACTGTCGGTCGTGGCGGTTGGTCGCGGAGGAACTCGCGCATGCCGGGACCGTTGAACTCGACAAGTCCGTAGCCGACTGAACGGATGACGTGCTTGCGCAGCAACCGATCCCGATAGCGGCTGGCATACGACTTGTCGACACCCATGCGGTCGCGTATGTCGGCGAAATGCGACGGCTGGTTTGCGGGGTCCTGGGCCATCGCCAGGAGGAACTTCAGATCCTGCCCACTCAGCCCGCGCAACTCGACGGCGACGATGTTTTGGCCCAGTCGGCGATGGGCGATCGGCACCGCCTGTTGAACGTGGGCGGTGCGAATCACCTTCAACGTCCCTGCGGCGCGCCACGCCTCCTGACCGAGCAACTGCAGCATGTAAGGGAAGCCGGCGATCGCCTCGACCGCTCTTCGCAACGCCCCGTCGTCGAAGCGCTTGCCGCCGAGCGCAGCCGTGCCTTGCAACCCGGCGACGACCTCGGCGTCGGGCAGTTGGGCGAGATCGTCGGGCGGCTGCCACGACCGAAGCAGGAAGGTCGGCGCGGCTTGCGAAGTCAAAAGTCGTTCCATTGCCGGACCCGGCAATCCCGCACCGGCGAACGCGACAGGACGCTCGGCGCGCACGAGGTGTTGGAACGCCTGCCCGAGCTCGTTCATCTCCTCGACATCGGCATGGTGGATCTCGTCGACGGTCACCAGCACGCCTTGCGCCGGAGCGTTCCGCGCGACCGAGGCGGACAGCCGATCGAGCGTGCGCTCCCATGCGGCCCGCAACGATCGCTGCGGCTCTGCGCCGGCGACTGATTCCCAACCGACACCGCCGACCGCCGAAACGTCGACGCGGTTCAGTCGGCGCTTGGGAGAAGGATCGAGTTGCGCCGAGAGCTGCTCGAGTTGAGCGGACACCCGCTCGACCAATCCCCGGCGACCGTCCTCTTGAACCCACAGCCACCCGTACTCGCCGGCAACGCCTTGCAGGCGATTCAGCAACACCGTCTTGCCCGAGCCTCGCCCGGCAATCAACAAGACGGAACCCGACTCGCGGCCGGGCTCTTCCAACGCCACCCGGAACTCGTCGAGGATGTCGTCGCGCCCAGCCAACACCAGTGGGCTCGACCCGAATCCCGGTGTGAAAGGGTTCCCACGCATGTCAAAAGTCTACACAGATCTTAATGTCTACAGATGTCTACACAAGTAGACAGCACTGTTCGGTGGCACAAGGTGCACGGTAGGCAAGGGGTGTTACACCCGACAGGTTGGCCGGCGAGCTTCAGTTAGAGAGAACCGACGCTCGCCGGCAAATCAATGCATCACCCGGTCGCGGCCGTGCTGAACCAACCGTTCAGGTCCACGACGATGTCGGTGGGCAGCATGCTGTAGAAGCACACCGTTCCAGTAGCCGACACCGGCACGAGGACGGCGTTCGAGACCGTCGCCCCGGTGGTGTAGTTGACACTGGAGATGAGGTTGCGACTGCCACACGGGTATGCGGTGACGAAACCGTCGGCATCGGGGTTGGCGACAGCGACGTTCAGCGACACTGCGCTGACACCCGAGGCGGGCACGCCGGCGATGTCGGTCATCTTCACTTCGAGGATGGCGGCGCCACCGATCTTGGCCTTGGCGACAGTCCGCAGTGCATTGGTGCTCTGGCCCGGGCGAGTGTCGAACATTCGCGCCGGAGTAACTCCCTTGAAGTCGGATGTCGCCGAGAACCAGCCGCTGACGTCGACCACCAGATCGGTCGTCGCCGAGGCGAAGAAGCAGACGTTGCCATCCGCAGACACCGTGGCGATCACGGCGTTCGACACCGTCTGGCCGGGCGCGTAGTTGACGTTGGAGACGAAGTCGCGTGTTCCACATGGGTAGACGGTGATGAAGCCGCCCGCTTCGGGGTTGGTCACCCCAACGTTCAGGGTCACCGCACCCGCTCCGGCCGGCACGCCGGCGATACCCGTGACGTTGACCGTCATGGCAGTGCCACCGACGACAGGCGTCTTCGGCACGACGCGCAACGCGTCGGGACTGTTGCCTGGCCGCGTGTCGAACACTCGCTTCGGGGCGACCGCGGTGAAGCCGCGGCCGGCAGTGAGCCAGCCGTTGATGTCGACGACGATGTCGGTGGGCACGAGGCTGTAGAAGCACACCGTGCCGGTTGCCGATACCGGCACGACGGCCGCGTTAGCGACCGTCTGACCGCCGAGGTAGTTGACGTTGGCGACGAGCTCGCGAATACCGCACGGGTAAGCGGTGACGAAGCCGGCAAAATCCGGATTGGTGACCGTGATGTTCAGCGACACCGCGCCGACACCGAGCGCCGGGACGAAGCCCGGCAGGTTGGTCATCTGCACCTCGAGCACCGTGGCTCCGCCGACCTTGGTCTTAGAGACCGCACGAAGGGCGTTGGGGCTGTTGTCCGGACGGGTGTCGAAGACACGCTGCGGGTCGACCGGATTGAAGTCGGGGGCTCCGGGAGGAGCGTGCGCTGCCACTGCGAATGGTGTGACTTCCGAACTCGGCGCTGACGGGGCGCCGGGGCCCGAGGCGTTGATTGCTTGCACGGTGAACGTGTATGCGACGCCGTTGGTGAGGCCGGGCACCGTGCAGGTGAGTGCGCCGTTGGTGGTGCAGGTTGCCCCGCCCGGGCTGGCCGTCACCAGATACCCCGTGAGGGCTGCGCCGGTGTTGGTCGCCGGAGCGAGCCACGTCACAACTGCCTGCGAGTCGCCGGCAGTTGCTGTAGCACCCGTCGGTACGCCGCATGGCACCGTCGTGTTGGGCGTGAGGTAGAAGGGAACGGTGGTGAATGAGCCGACGACCTTCGAGGCCAGCGGACCTGTTGCATTGTCGTAGGCGTTGCACGTGGCATCGGTGAGCGGCGCACCCACGTTGCGAAGATCGGCGTTCGTACTGGTGAGGATCAGATTGCCGTTGATCATCGCGCTGGATGCCGAAGCATCGCCGCGATCGAAGCCCGGTGTGCTCTGGGCGTTGGTGGTGTTGTTCGACTGGATCTGGATGTCGACGTCGTTGTTCGAGACGGCGTTGCCTGACACGACCTGGCCGAGGCCTTCGACCACGATGCCGAAGCCGTCGCCCGTCGAGCCGACGGGCATGCGGTGGTAGCCAGAAACAGTGTTGCCACTGACGACGGCACCGCTCGGCTGGTCGGCGTTCAGCGCACCGACTGCACGACGGAACACGGCGATGCCTGCGTAGTCCGTGACGTTCGTTGCGGCGACCGTACGTGTCACCTTGTTGTTGGTGACGACGACACTGCCGGGACCGCTCGCCGCACTGTTGCCAGTGGGGTTCTTCATCTCGATGCCGAAGCGACCGTTGTTGGTGACGGTGTTACCGGCGATGAGGTTGGCACCGGGGCCTTTGGCGCCGAGGACGCCGATACCGGAATCGCCATTCCCGATCACTTCGTTGCCGGTGATCGTGACGCCGGTGGCGCTGCCGTCGTTGAGGTCGATGCCGACGAGATTGTTGTTGTCGAACGTTCCGCCGGTGATCGACACGTTTGTCTTCGTGCCGTCGGTGAAGTACACGCCGCGACCGTTCGAACCGGCCAAGCCGTTGTTCGACGAGTCGGCGCCGATCATGTTGACGTTGTCGAGGCTGGCAGCTGGGAGGAAGAAGCCGTGCACGTCGTTGCGGATGGCCTGGACGTGGTCGAACGTCAGATTCGCGTCGGTCCCTCCGCCGGGCAACGCTACGCCGTTGTCGAAGTGCTGGATGGTGAGGTTGGCAATCCTCACGTCGTTGACGCCGGTGGCGAGGGAGATGCCGTTTCCGACGCTCGGACCGTTCAACACAGTCAACCCTTCCCCGGAACCCAGCAAGGACAGAGACTTGGTGATGCTGGCGGCCTCGTTGAAGGTGCCCTTTGCCAGCACGGTGTCACCCGCCACTGCGTTGTCGAGCCCACCTTGGATGGAGCCGCCGATGCGACGGATGTTGGTGTACGGAGCCGAGGTAAATGAGCGCACGTCGAACGGAGTCAATGTCGTCAGTGCTACAGCGGCCTTATCGAAGGTGTTGTCGTTCCAGAACGAAGCCCAGTCGAATTGTGGCTCGAGATAGGTGCCACGGGCTCGGATGTACTGGGTGCTGTGCGAGAAGGAGTTGTTGTGAATGATCGCGCCGCCGACTGGCATCAGGAACCACGGTTGACCGCCCGAGCCGTTGAAGCTGATCGCGTTGAAGCCGTTGTCCTTGAGATCGAAGGTGTTGCCGAGGATCTCGCGGCCACTGACCGGGCCGAAGCTGCCGGCTCCACTGGCGATGTCGACGCTCGTCCCATCGAGGAACACGTTGTTGAGGATGTGATAGCTCTGCACGACATTGCCTGCCGCGGAGAAGTCGTCGATGTAGATCGAGCCGCCGCCGTTCGGGATGTTGGTCGTCGCATTACGAAGTGTGAAGTTGTCGCCGACGACTTCGATGGTCTTGTTGTCGCCGGAGTCGTTGGGGCCGATCTTCACACCCTGAATGGTGGTGTTGGCGGCCTCGACGAAGATCCCGTCGGTGCCGAAGCTGTTGGTCGCGTCGGTCGCGATGGTTGCCAGAGTCGCGTTGGCATCAGTGATGGCAACGTCGCCGGCGGTCACACCGATCAGACTGATCCCAGGCTTGCCAGAGCCGAAGAACAGCCCGAACTGGTAGGGGCCGGCGATGGTCGTCGGCATGCTGCCGGGTGCGGCCTCGTGGTAGTTGCCCGGCATGACCCGAACCTGGCCACCGGCATTGACCGCGTTGATCGCAGCCTGGATGGTCTTCTTGGCACTCGTCACCGTGGCTCCGCTGTATTGGTTGTCTCCGTTCGTCGCGTCGACGTAGCACGTTGTGGTGCATGGTGTCTGCTCGAAGTCATACGTGGTGTTGACCCCGCTGACGCCGATAGTCAGATTGTCGGCGTTGCCGTCGAAGGTGGCCCAGCCACTTCCGGCCTTCAGGATCAGCGCGCCCTGTGTCGGGTGGATGCCAGCGTTGGGATATGCGGCCTTCAGCTGAGCCCATGTACATGGAATGTTCTGCGAACAGGAAGTGGTCGTGATCCCGTTGACGATCGCGGGACGGCTCTGCCACCACTTGCCAGCTGTGGTGTCCCAGTGCTGCCACGCGTTCTGTAGCACGCCGCCAGCGAACGTCTGATAGGGCTCGAACACGATTCGGCCCTGGTAGAGATTGGACGAGTCGGTGAGGTCGTAGTCGACGTTCATCTGCAAGGCGATCGCCAGGTTGTTCCCGGCGTCGACGCTGGACCGATATGTGTCGTACGAGAGGGTGGTGATGTTGGCCAACGAGGTACCGGAGAAGTTCGCTCCACCGGCGAAGATCCATCCGGCGTTGGTCGCCGAGATTTGCAGCCGGGCGCTGCCGACGCCTGCCGGCGGCGTGGCCGGGCCCACGACGAGTGATCCTGAGCCGCCGGCGTGGTTGTTGTCGTCGACGACGGCCCAGCCGTTCATCGAGGAGGGTGTCACCACTATTGGTGGTGTCGCTGCGCGGGTTGCCCCCGGCGCGAGCGTGATGATCGAGGCGGTGGCCATCGCCACAACAGCGAGCCAAACCGACCCGAGCGCGGACCTACGCCTAGAAACGAGCGACTTGACCATATATTTCCACCTTCGGTTGCCAAGTCCCCACCTGAACAGTGTTGGGTGTACCTCAAGGAATCGGCCTCACATAGGGACCTCAGTCACAATGCGTCGTATGGTTCAGTAATTTTCAAGACGGGGACGATCAAACTGCGGACAGCGGTTGCGTTACCACACCGGCCAGGTCTTACCACCAGCGATCTGCTCTGCCGTGAACGACCATCGAGTCCAAACTCGTCGACGCACCCTCCCCAAGTCCTGACATTGCGTCAGGTCCAAGATGCGCTCATCTCATCGGTGTTGTCAGTTGCCGACAAGGTGGTTTCGGTGCCGACCGGCGTACCACAGACCGGTCGAGCGGGATCGGCGGAATGTGCCGAGCCAGCCAACGGGACGCACGACGACATCGACATCCCACGAGCGCCCGGCATCGTCGCCGGGCAGGGTTGCAGCGTCTTCGAGAAGAGCTCGATACCAACCGGTCATCGAGTCGACAGCGAAGGCGGCTGTTCTGCGGCCTGATGGATGCAACGTCAGTTGGCTGCGCCCTCGCACCCGACGTCGAATCGGTCCACCGATGTGCGCGGTGAGGTGAAGCGGGTCGGACCCGCCACCAAATGGAGACGGCGTTCCTGACTCGTTGATCCGACGTTCGACACGTTCGATCCAGTCGAGGTCGAGGTCGACCTCGACCGGCTTGTCGTCAGAGGTGCCGATGGGCCGAATGAGGTAACTGTACGCACCTGTCGTCCATAACCACGCTGCGAACCAATCGAGTTGCCCATCCGCATCCCAGACCTCGCTGATGAGGGCTAACTTCGGGTCATCGACCGGTTTACCGGCGTCCGCCCGACGATCACTAACGGACCAACTCCTCGGCGTTCTCGGCTACAAAGGAGGACTTGAGCGGCTGAACCGGCGTGAAGTCGCGATGATGTTGATGCTCGGGACGGCCGAACGCTGTCTGGTGGTTGTGCACCGGGTTGAGGATCAGCGAGAAGATCCGCCGGTCCCACGGCGACATGTTCGGCGGCGAGGCATGCACCATCGAGTCGCCGAAGATCAGCACTGTGCCGGGCGGTCCCTTCGGGCAGTACAGGCCGCCGCGCTCGGCGAGCGGTTTGACGACTTCCGGCGCGACGGTCCACAACGGGTAGCTGGTGGTGGTGATGTCGAGCTCGGTTGGTGCCGGACCGTCGAGATGCGATTGAGGAATGAAGATCAGCGGCCCATTGAACTCGGTCACCTCGTCGAGGAAGAAGTGCATGTTCAGCGCCAGCGGCTCGGGCACACCGTCTTCGCGGTGATGCGTGGCGAAGTCGTAGTGCCACTGCCACTGCTCGCCGGTGAACGCCTCTTTGGCGTTGACCTTGACCTGCATGATGTAGAGCTCGTCGTCGCCTGTCAGTTGTTGGGCGGGTTCGACGAATCGCGGGTCGCGGACGAGTCTGGCGAACAGTTCGTCGCGAAGATGAAGTCCCATCGCCGTGCGAACGACATCGCTCGATCGTTCACGGAAGTTCTCGGGGCAGCGTTCGGCGAAGAGTCGCGGAAGACGTGCCGTGATGGCGTCGACCTCGTCCTGCGAGAAGAGACTTGGGAGCGCGATCACGCCGTCATTGTTGAACTGTGCGAGCTGATCGGCGGTGAGGATCACGTCGCCAGATTAGTCGTCGAACCGGCTGAGGCCAGGGTGCCCTCGGCGCAGTACGCCAGAGCGTTCGTAACGAGTTCCTCCGGCGACATCTGCGCCCCGCGAAGCTTGGCGGCGTTGTGACCACCATCGGCTTCGACGAGCTCCCGGGCTCGGTCGCGAAAATGAAGGGCGTGCTCGAGGCCGAACCCGGCGGAGTGAGAATCCAGATGACCGAGGATCACGGCAGCCTGTTCGACGTGTCCCGCATTCGCCAGCGCGAGCGTGATGGACTCGAGCGTCTGCCACGTCTTCTGCCAGTAACGAATCTCGAACAACATGTCGATCGCCTCGTGGCACCGGGCAAGTGCGTCGAGAGCCCCTGACCCAGTAGATGCCATGGCCAGGCAACGCAGGGCGATGGCGTGAAATTGGAGGTCACTGGTCGCACGCGCGATCTCAGCGGCACGTTCGTAGGCCAGAATCGCCGTGCCGTAGTCCGGAGGGGAGGCGCTGAGGCAGGCATGACCCTCGAACTGATGGGCGCACGTGATCAATCGCGGGGAATGCACGCGGGCTGCTATGTCGCTCAGCGTCTGCCGCAAGGCGGGCGTCGCGCTGGGATTGGCGTGCAACGAGGCATCGATGAGATTGACGAGCGCGAACCAATTGAATTCGATGTCGGGCGTGTTACGTACCGCGGCAGTCTGATGCTGGAAGGCACTCAGCGCGTCTTCCGACTCAGGCGCGATTGCAGACGATGCTCCGGCGAACCCGAACCAACAGGTCGCCGTCACCGGATCATCGGGTGCCGGGGCGACATCCAACCCGCGCTGAGCGAGGCGTCGTGCCTCTTCCTCGTTGCCTTGAACGTCCATCCAGAAGCTCAGCATGCCGAGAATGTTCGTCGACGGCCTACCGAACTCGTCACCCAGTTGAACCGTTCGCTCCAGCATGGCCGCGTGCTCGTGGCGCATGTTGAACACGGAGTGCTGGAAACTGCCCTCGACGAGCCGCTCGCTGAGGTCGAGATTGTCTTGTGCCAATGACCACAGGTGCGCGGCGCGCAGGTTGTCCCATTCGATCAACATCTTCGCCGCGCCCTCGTTCTGGCGCCGGCCGCGGACGAGCACATCAAGCTCGGCGATCAGGTCTGCATAGTGAAGGGCGTGGCGGTCGCGCAGCATGGGCGTCTCACCGCGTAGCTCCAGTTGGTCTTCCCCATATTGGCGGAGAGTCTCCAGCAATCGGTAGCGCATGCCGACCGCTCCGAGATCCGCCACGATCATCGACTTGTCGACGAGCGACGTCACCAGATCGATGACGTCGAGATCGTCGATCGGATCGAACCCGCAGACCTTCTCTGCCGAAACCAGTTCGAACCCGCCAGCGAACACCGACGCGCGATCGAATAACAGACGTTCCTCGTCGGTCAGCAACTGGTAGGACCACGAGACCGTGGCTCGCAGCGTCTGGTGTCGATCAAGTGTGCTGCGACCGCTGCCGCGCAACAGTCGAAACCTGTCCTGAAGGCGCACGAGCAGTTCCTCGGCCGACAGTGATCGCATCCGCGCCGCGGCGAGTTCGATTGCCAATGGGATGCCATCGAGACGTGTGCAGATCTGTACGAGGGCATCGAGATGCCCTTCGGGGGTGAAAGACCCTTCGATCGCGCGCGCCCGCTCGCAGAACAGTTCGACCGCGGTGCCGGTTGGGTCGAGCGACGGAACGCGATGGACTCGCTCACCGCGAACCCCGAGCGCTTCGCGGCCTGTGGCGAGGATTTGCAGGCTCGAACACCGCGCCATCAGGTCCTCGACGAGCGCGCCGACCTCTGCGACAAGGTGCTCGCAGTTGTCGATCACCAACAGCACGCGGCGTTCACCGATCCAATCCACGACGGTCTCGAGCAACATCTGCTCGCCGCCCGCCAGGATCGGCAGCGTGGAGGCCACCGCGCCGACGACGGCTCCCGTGTCGGAGACCGGTGCGAGATCGACGAAGAACACGCCCTGTTCGAAGTCGGCAAGGTGGCGGTGACCGAACTCGATCGCGGCCCGCGTCTTGCCCACCCCACCCGTGCCAGTGAGTGTGACCAAGCTCCCGGCACGAAGGTGCTCGGCAATCGTCTCCAGCAATCCTTCACCGCCGATGAATGGCGTCCTGTTGTGCGGCAGGTTCGTGCGATAACCGACGACACCGCGCGGCGGCGGGAAGTCGTGTTGCAGATCCGGATGGTGCACTTGGAAGAGAGCTACGGCTCCGACATCGCGAAGTCGATGCCTGCCCAGGGGCCGAATCTCGACGTCCTCGGGAAGTTCGCGCACCATTTCGCGGACAGCTTCGCTGAGCACGATCTGACCACCGTGTGCTGCCGCGGCGATTCGGGCGGCGTGGTTGATGCACATGCCGACGAGGTCGTTGTCGTCCTCAACCACCTCGCCGACGTGCACGCCCATCCGGACCCGCAGCCGGAGACCGTCGGGCCATTCGTGAGTTTCGATGGCTCGTTGCGCCTCGACCGCG
This sequence comes from Ilumatobacteraceae bacterium, assembly GCA_031370745.1. Taxonomy (GTDB): domain Bacteria; phylum Actinomycetota; class Acidimicrobiia; order Acidimicrobiales; family Ilumatobacteraceae; genus JAENVT01. The sequence goes on along the minus strand of JANMQX010000282.1, from coordinate 2,586 downwards.
GCGGCGAGCCCGGCGGTGGGCGAATCGAAGGTGAGGAAGAAGGAGTCACCTTCCGTGCTGTGCTCGATTCCGCCGGCATGCTCGACCGCCGCGCGCACGATCCGCCGGTGATGACTGAGGAGCGCGGGATACTGCGTTCCGGCGCGGTCGAGTAGCGATGTCGAACCCTCAATATCGGAAAACACGAGAGTCCGTATCGACAGCGCCACGTTGCTAACAGTAGGTGACGCTCGTGGCGGCAAATTCGGGCCGCTTCACACGACGTATCCCACAAGAAGGATTCTGCCCGGCACGCGGCGCTTGGCACGCGAGCTTGTGACGTCACCGGCAATCCCCAGTCAGATGTGACGCACGGACCTGGCGGTCGCGTATCAAAACACTGGTCGCACCGCTCATCTAACCTGGAAACGGAGTCCGATCGGGGCCAAGATGATTGTCCAATGGCGATGACCATGCTGCTGGCTGAGTCATAGGTATGAAGAACGCCGCCGACCTTCTCCAAGCCATCGCGGCGGTTGGTTGGTTTGTGACCGCGCTGCGAACGCCTCGGGCGATCGCCGGTCCCCGATTCCCTAGAGTGCCTCTGTGCCGCGGAACCCTCTTTTCTCCACATATCGACAGGGTGAGAACCGCGTCACGTCATCCATCGTGGCGGTCTTCGAGCGGATCGACCTCGCCCTAGTCGAGCGGCTGCTCTCGTCGTCCTCGGGTGAATCAACGCTCGAGATGGTCAGCTTCTCGAATCAGCCGGCTGGCAGGGGTGCATCGGTGCCCGATGCGCGAATCTCGGGACGCTTCAGGAGTCGATGGCGGGTGCCCTTGACGGTGGAGGTGCTGTCGTCGGCGTTCCTGCCGAGGGACTGAGAGTCGCCGCGCGCAGCCCGGAGGTGCGACGCAGGGTTCACGGTGGTGAGTTGTGCATCGCCAGTCCCTACGCACCAGGGATGCGATTCACCGCCGGCAACGCGATGGGTCGCAACAAGATCGTGTACGGCCTTGCCGATGTCACGCTCGTCGTGTGCTCCGACAACGGTTCGGGTGGCACATGGGAGGGAGCCAAGGAAGCAATTCGCCGCGGCTTCGGCCCGGTGGCGGTTTGGGCGGGCGTTGGCGCGGGCCCTGGCAACGATGCGCTGATCGCACTCGGTGGCACGGCGATCAGCGACATACATGAAGTGCTTGAGGTCACCGTCAAGCGGAACGAACCGAAAGGGCAGGACTCGCTCTTCTAGCGAGAGGCACGTCGCCCGAGGAACTCGAATTCTGCGTATCAACCGACGGCCGGCGACTCTCGTTCTAAGTGACGACTTCCTCTGATCGTCACCGAAAGGACGCGATGCCTACGATTCCCAACTTCCCGCAGAGCCTGATGGACATTCACCACCACTGGCACCAACCGAGTGAGCACACAGGTGCCGGGCCCGGCCGGGTTCACGCGATGGGCAGCCCCGGCGGCGGCTTGGAGTTCCTGACGTTCCATCGCAACTTCGTCGGGATGTTCCACAGCTGGTACGACACCGCGACGTTCACCTCGGCCCCGTTCAACAATGCTGCCCAGAAGGTCGCTCTGGTCGCACCGTGGTCGAGCGTTCCTACTGCATTGCAGAGCGACTCCGAATGGCCGTTCTGGGCGGCCGACGCGGCCCGCCTCGACTCCGGCACACCAGACTTCGCGACGGCCGACGAACTCGGTACGTTCATCGAAGTCGGTCTCCACAACCAGTTCCTGCACGGCGCAGCGGCCACGGCGTACGGCGAATCGGTCGTCAGCACATTCCACTCCCCGCTGAGCACGCTGTTCTACGGCATCCACGGTCTGGTCGACCACTGGTGGAGCACGTGGAACTGGCGGCACAAGCACCTGATCAAGGAGATCAGCAAGGAGATCATGTACGAGGTCGACTTCAAAGACCTTCGCGACGTCGTGATAAAGCGTGTCGAGCCCGAGGTGGTCAACAAGCGCTTTGCCGATGTCAAGCTGTCTGCGTTCGATGCCTTCGACGACATCACCAAGTGGATCGTCGACCCGCCGTCCGTCGAGAACGTGCGTGTCCGCCTCCAGCGCATCGAGCAGCGGGTGTTCAAGAACGCGTTGACATTCATCCCCAAGACCGACCGGCCGCACGTCGGCGATCACCAGATGGATGCCAAGCCGGCAGCGAAAGCCGCGACCAAGCGGGTCGCCAAGGCCGCGACGAAGCGCGTCACGAAGACCGCCGCACCCCGCAAGTGATCGTCGTCATCGCCTCCGCCATCGACGACGAGGCAATCTCGCTCGTCGATCGGTGGCGGAGCGACATCGCCATGCTGACCCCGCTGGACTTGTCGTGCCCCGGCTGGCGCATCGAGATGGACCGGCCCGACAGCCAGTTCGTCGCCGGAGAGACGCGGTACTGCTCCGGCGAGGTCACCGGGGTACTCACACGTCTTCCGGCCGTACCCGCGATGGAGATGCTCGTCATCGCCAAGGACGACCGCGAGTACGCGGCGTGTGAGGCCACTGCGACCCTCGCCTGGTGGCTGGCCACCTTGCAATGCCCGGTTGTCAACGTTCCCACACCCGCGTCGCTCCTAGGGCCGACACGC
>JANMQX010000245.1:0-1978 GCA_031370745.1 Ilumatobacteraceae bacterium | reverse complement strand
TTTGCGGTCGGCCGACCTCGGTGGCGCCAACGTTGTCGTCGACGGGCGGCGGTGCCTTGATGCGACAACCGATCTCGCTGTTATCACCTTGGGCGGGGGTGCCTGACAAGGCCAGTTACGCGCAATCGTCGCAGAGCAGCTGCGACGGAGCCACATTGTCGCGCGACACGACCTTGCCGCACCGGCAAACCCATCCGAGGTGCCGGGCCGGTGTCCCCGCTACCAGCTGATGGGCCGCCACGTCGCGCGTAACCGTCGCACCCGCCGCGACCATTGAATACTCACCGAGCGTCGTGCCACACACCACCGTCGCGTTGGCGCCTATCGATGCGCCGTTCATCACGTGAGTTTCCACGATCTTCCAATTCGTGTTGAATGCCCGCGGCACGAGATCGTTCGTAAATGTGGCCGATGGCCCGACGAACACGTCGTCGCCGAGATACACCCCGTGGTACACGCTGACGTTGTTCTGCAGCTTGCACCGGTCGCCGACAACCGCCTGTGTGTCGATGTAGACGTTTTTCCCGATGACGCAGTCGGTCCCAATGTGGGATCCAGCACGGACGTGGGCATGATGCCAGACGCTTGTTCCGGCTCCGACGTGGGCCCCGTCCTCGACAATCGCGGTTGGATGCACGCTGGTATCTGATCCGGACATTCGCCAGACGCTATCGAGTGAGGCCAGCGACGACTCAGAAACCACTCACCAGGTTGCGGCACTCCTGGTGCTGGCCGGACGTAGACTCGATCTGATGGTTCGGTCGATGGCGACTCGCGATTGGATTCACATAACCAGCCGCAGGCTTCACCGCTTCGCCACGCCAGCGCGGATCGCGCTCGACATCGTTGCATGGTGTGCGGCCACCGCCAGCGCCATCTACCTCCGGTTCGGATTGAATTTCGACGAGAAGGCCACGTCAGGTCTGTTCAAGATTCTGCCGATCGTCGCGGTGCTACAGGTGCTAGTTGGCACAACGGTTGGCCTGTACCGCCGGAAGTGGCGATACGGGAGCTTCGATGAGGTGGCTGCCCTTGTCGTTGCCTCGGTCCTCACCACCGGGTTGTTGTTCATACTGAACGCCTACTACTTCGAGGTCAGACCAATTCCGCAGAGCGCCGTACTCGTCGGAGGCGTGCTTGGTCTCGTGCTGATGGCTGGCTGCCGCTACGTCTGGCGACTGACGCTGGAGCGAGCGCGCCGGCCCGACGACAGGTCAGCCGAACGACTCCTCGTCTACGGTGCGGGCGAGGGCGGGATTCAAGTTCTCACGGCCCTGCTCCGTAGCAGAACCTCTCCATACGTGCCTGTCGGATTGCTCGACGACGATCCGGCCAAGCAGCGGCTTTCGATCATGGGTGTCTCGGTGCTTGGAGGCCGCGAGGCTCTGCCAGCGGCGCGCTCCAAGACTGCGGCCACGGTGTTGCTGATCGCTGTTCCCTCGGCCTCGGCCCAAGTTGTACGTGAACTCGCGGATCTTGCTGCTCAGGAAGGCATGACGGTCAAGACACTTCCGCCCGTTCAGCAGTTGTTCGATCAACCCGTGACTGCGAGCGACATTCGAGATCTCACGGAGGAGGACCTGCTCGGACGCCATCAGATTCAGACGAATCTCGGGGAGATCGCCGGGTACCTGACCGGGAGGCGCGTTCTGGTCACGGGCGCCGGCGGCAGCATCGGCAGCGAGTTGTGCAGACAACTCCTGAGATACGCGCCGTCGGAGATGATGATGCTCGATCGAGACGAAAGTGCCCTTCATCAGGTTCAGCTCTCAATTCTCGGCCGGGCGATGCTCGACACACCCGACACGATCCTCGCTGACATCCGGGATCGTACGTGTTTGATGGACCTCTTCCTCGATCGTCGACCCGACGTGGTCTTTCATGCCGCAGCGCTCAAGCATCTCCCGTTGCTCGAGCAATATCCGGACGAGGCCTACAAGTCGAACGTGATTGGCACATTGAACGTTCTCGAGGCTGC
>JANMQX010000206.1:0-5946 GCA_031370745.1 Ilumatobacteraceae bacterium | reverse complement strand
GAGCTACGAGCCCGCCGCGCCAACACCGGCTGCAACTTCGCCGGCAGCGGCCCCGGCACCCGATCCAGCTCCTGCCCCGGCCGTTCCCGCAGGGTGGTATGCCGACCCCGCAGGACGCTTCGAACTGCGGTACTGGGATGGCAGCACCTGGACCGAGCATGTGTCTCGTTCCGGTCAGCAGTTCACCGATCCCCCAGTCGCCTGACCTGAGGTTTCCTTCGATTGCGGCTCTTTTCATCGTCACATTGATGCCGCGTCGAAGCCCGATCATCAGCGACGTTCACTAGCCTCGACACGAATGCGCGCTACATCGATCGGCCACGCCGGCATCTTGATCGATACGGTCGATGGGTCGATCCTGTGCGATCCGTGGTTCATACCGGCGTTCTTTGGATCGTGGTTCGTTTTTCCGCGCAACGACCAACTGTCGGAGGAGTTGATGCAGCGCATCGAGCACCCGACCTATCTGTACATCTCTCACCTGCACGCCGATCACCTCGACGAGGTGTGGCTTGCCGATCACGTCGACCGCAGCACGACAGTGCTCGTACCCGGATATCCGACACGGGAGTTGGAACGCCGGATCCGCGCACTCGGCTTCGACAACATCGTTCGCACCACCGATGGCGACGAGTTGGCACTCGGTCCCGATCTGCGAATCGCCATCCATGTCGAGACCAGCATCACCGACGGTCCGGGAGGAGACTCGGCACTGGTCGTCAGCGACGGCACCGCCCGCCTTCTGAACCAGAACGACTGCCGAACCGACGACCTCGATGCGCTGCGCGCCCACGGACCGATCGATCTGCACTGGCTGCAGTTCAGCGGAGCGATCTGGTACCCGATGGTCTACGACGAGCCGCTCCAACGCATGCGCGAACTGGTCGACGCCAAGGTGGCCAGTCAGTTTGCGAGAGCAATGCGCTATGTCCACGCAGTCGGGGCAACCTCGGTTGTGCCGAGCGCAGGCCCGCCTGCCTTCTTAGATCCAGAGCTGTTCGGCCTCAACGTGATCACCGGCGACGAGCTGAGCATCTTCCCCGATCAGCGCAGCTTCATGAGCCGCCTTGCAGCTGCCGGGCACAGCGGCGTGCTGGCCATCCCTGGCACGTCGATCGACTTCACCACCGACTCGATCGCAGTGTCGCACCCGCTCACCGATGGCGCAGTCGAGGCCATCTTCGAGAACAAGAACGAGTACCTACATCAGTACCAAGCCGACTGGATGCCATGGCTCGACGACATGCACCAACGCTGGAATCCACCGAGCACGGATCTGCTGGGAACCTTGCAAGCATGGTGGGAGCCGCTGATGGCGACGGCGCCTGCGTTGCGAACCGGCATCGGTGATTGCTGCGTGCTACACGCCGGTGATCTCGCGTTGATCATCGATTTTCCCAACGGCGAGGTGCGCGAGTTCGCCGGCGAACAACACGCCTTTCGGTTCGACATCCAACGCGAGCTGATCGAGACGGTCGTCGCTCAGAGATCCGTCGACTGGAGCAATGCCTTGTTCCTGTCGTTGCGGTTCCGGGCTTGGCGCGCGGGAGCCTTCAACGAGTACCTCTACAACTTCTTCAAGTCACTATCGCCCGAGCGCATGCGCCGAGCCGAATCAGAGGCCAGGCGCCGGCTCGACCCGTTGCGCAGCGACCTGGCGGGTGAGGTGCGGATCGGCGACTACATCGTCGAGCGGTTGTGCCCGCACCGGCAGGCCGACCTCAGTGTCTTCGGCGAGATCGACGATGACGAGTTGGTGTGCACGCTGCACGGATGGCGGTTCGATCTCGAGACAGGTCGCTGCTCGACTGCCGACGATCGCCGGCTGCGTATACGTCGCGCTGACAACTGACTCAAGTGCGGCCATCCGCAAGCCGATAAATGGGCCATGGGAAGATCTCGCGGGCGTCTCGTCGGTGTTGGCACCAATTGGCAGACGATCCTCGACGAGTGGCTCTCGCTGATTCAGATCGACGCCGGTCAGCAGCTCGACCTCAGCATCGTCGATGCGGCAACCGTCGTCGTCGACGCGTTGCACACGCGTCGACGCGGACTTCGCGGCGCACTGCGCAAGCTCGGCAACACCCTTGGTGATCTCGGGTGGCCGCTCGACCAGTTGAACGCATGGCTCGAAGCACTTTCGTCATTGACCAAGCGTTCACATCGGTCTGAACTTCGGTCGTTCGAGTCACTCGCCGCGTTTGCCGAGGGCTGGGCGGAGCGGTATGTGCGCGGCGCCCACTCGGGTGCGTGCATCGACGCGGTCACCGGTCTCGGCACGCCTGCCGTGCTGCGCCTGCGGTTGAAGGAGATCTACCAGCACTGCCGGGCATTCGGCATTGCACCGAAGGACGCCTACTGCTTCGTGGTCGTCGACACCGATACCGACGATCTCGCCCCATTCGAACGCGATGCCGTCATGATCACCACCGCCGGTGTCGTGGGCGACATCTTCCACTCCGGTGAGACGCTGATCCGTCACCGCAGCCGAGTGATCGTGCTTGCCAGCAAGTCGGACACCACGCGTCGATCGACCACGGCGCTGACCGAAACCCTGCGCGACGCCCCCATCACCCGCTCGGTCGGAATGGCCGTGTGGAACGACGAGGTCCCGACATCGATGGTCGAGCTCGATCGCCAGCTGCGCCAATTGGTGGGCTGACGTTCCTAGCTGTGCACCCACACCACGGTGCGCAACGGCATCAGGTTTTGATCCCAGATGAAATCCATCGCTGCCGTGCTGAGGCGAACGCAACCGTGTGAAGCAGGATGATTGGGCACGCTGGTCATGCCGTGTACGGCGATCCCCCCGACGAAGTACTTCGGTCGATAGATCTGTCCGAGGTCGCCGTCCCACCAACCTTCCGGACGTTCGCGAGTGGTGTGGAAGAGACCTTCAGGCGTCTGTGCGTCGCCGGTTTCGATCTTTGTCGGGTCGTTCTTGTTGGCGGCCTCGTAGGGTATGCCGCTGCCCGTTGAGGTGTTGAAGGTCCACTGGGTCTTGCCATCGACGACGACGAACAACAACTGCTTGGCCTTGTCGACCTCGACGAGCGTGCCGGTGTCTGCCGAAGCGTGAGCCTTCTCGACGAAATTGGTCAGATAGTCGGCCGTGGTTCTGTTGACGAGCCCGTCCGGCGGCAAGCCGATGTACTTCTGGAATGCCATCACCGCCTGCTTGGTGGTGAACCCGTAGCTGCCGTCCGCCGCACTGTTCCAGAAGCCCAGCTGCAACAACCTTGCTTGAACAGCCGCCGTCGCGTCGCCGCTGTGCCCGCCGACCGCCGCGAGCGGTTGCTCGGCGGCACCGACGATCTCGACGTTCGTCGGAGCAGGAGTGGTCGTCGTGGTGGGTGCTTCGGTCGTGGTCGGGGCTTCGGTGGTCGTGGGTGCTTCGGTCGTGGTCGGGGCTTCGGTGGTCGGGGCTTCCGTGGTCGGTATTTCGGTGATGCTCGGGGCTTCGGTCGTCGCGGTGGTCGTGGCGACTGCTGCAAAGCTCGGAGCCGGGAGGCCCGACAAGGTGATCTGCGGCGGGATCGCCTGCGCAGCGGCCGAGGAACTGTGCTGGGTGCACGACGACAGCATCAACAAAGCCAGAGCCGGGAGCAGCGGCAAGGTTTGGTACGTCGCGCGCTTGTGCATCTGCGACGGATTTTACTCGATAGAACTCTCAGAACGACGGCAGCTCGAACCACACTGTCAACGCATACTTGATTCCGGCGTCGAGGTGCGCCGTTTCGTGTGGATGGGTGACGAGCGACGGCCACACCAGCATCTCGCCGACCGCGACCGCGGAATTGTCGAAACACTGGCGTGGGAACACCAGATCGGCACCTGAATAGCCGTCGTTCAGCTTGATCGATCCAGAGACTTGGGCCACATCGTGATGAATTCGCAGCGACTCCTGCTCATGAGGTGCATATCGGATGACGAAGGCGTCGCGCAGCCCGTAGTAGTCGACATAGGGCCAGGCGGTCTGCAACTGCGGCCAGATCCGTGCCCCGAAATCCTCCTGGACAGTCTCGAACAATCGCGGGCTGATCACAGCCAGCGACACCTCGTGACCAGGCACGGGATCGTCGGGCTGGGGCTCAAAGGCGCCAATGGCCTCGGCAGCACGAACGACGGTCGCACAAAATTCCGCTGTCCAACACGGCACGACGAACAAATCAGGGGCAACCACAGTCACCCCCGTGCGCTCGTCGATCGCTCCTTGATAACCGAACAGTTGCTGCAGATCGTCGAACATCTGCAAGATCGTGTCAGAGTTCGTCGGCGGTGAGCCGCCATGGCGCAGATGGCACCCGGTGCAGATCGAACAGGTCGATCAGCTCAGGCGCGAGTACGGCCCGGCCACCGGTGTCGATGCCCAGACTTGCGGCCAACCGGGCACACACGTCTGCGGGTGAACAACCGCGCTGCGCCAGATCAGCAAGCGTCACAGCACCGTCGCGTTTTGCGAGCCGCGAGCCGTCTGGAGCAAGGACCAATGGCACGTGGACGTATTGCGGTACCTGCAGCCCGAGCAGCCGATGCAGCATGATCTGGCGCGGTGTGGACGACACGAGATCGTCGCCGCGCACGATCTCAGTGACACCCTGTGCAGCGTCGTCGACGACAACAGCCAAGTTGTAGGCGGGCACGCCGTCGTTGCGTTGCAACACGAAATCGTCGACCCGACCGGTGTGCGTCCCACCAAACGCGTCGGTGAACGACTCTTGGCGTCCGTCGCTCATCAGACGCAACGCCGGTCGGCGCCCTGCCGATTGCAGCGAGCGGCGGACGTGATCGGTGAGGTGTCGGCACGTGCCGGGATAACGGCCATCGGAGCCGGCGCCCTGCGGAGCCTGGTTCGACTCGCGGATCTCGCGTCGAGTGCAGTAACACTCGTAGACCAGATCACGCGATTGCAGATGGCCGATCGCCTCCCGGTAGAGATCGAACCGGTCCGACTGGCGTACCACGTCGCCGTCCCAATCGAGCCCGATGCTGCGCAGCGAGGCCAGCTGGTCGGCCTCATGAGCGGCCGAAGATGTCACCGTGTCGAGGTCTTCCATCCGCACCGTGAAGGCACCGTCGCGTCGTCGAGCCATCAGCCAAGCGACCAACGCCGTTCGTAGGTTGCCGAGGTGCAACGAACCGGTCGGCGACGGAGCAAATCGGCCTCTCACGCGCCCAAACTATTCGAGATAGACCTCACGCCACGCCCTTGTCGAGCCGATAACAGAGAAGCGCAAATGCGCTCCGAGCCAAGGAGAACACGGTGGCGCAGGCGGAATCGCCAACGAGGGACGATCAGGCCGCATGCCTGCACGAACGGGCACTTGTATCAGTTGTCGCCAACGTTGCGATCGCGCCGTTCTTCCTGGTTCCCTTCACGGTCCTCGTCAGCGTGGTGACCAGCGGCGACAACGGCGTGGGCCGCCTGCAGGCATGGGTGGGCGCGGCAGCGGTCGCGACCGCCTTGATCGCCGTCGGAGTCACGAGGTACCGCCGGCTCTCCTCTTCAGCCGCCGACGGCCCCGATGCTCAGCCCACGCCGCGCTGGATCGTCATGATGCTTCGCGCCGGCTTGGTCTCGATGGGTGTCGTCTTCGGGATGACGACATGGGTGGCCAGTTCGGCCTCGGTCCAGATGGTGATGCTCTTCGCCGTGTTCCCTGCCACGGCCGGAGCAATCGCAGCCATGCTGACTGCCGGACGCCGCGACATGTTCGCATGCTTGCTGATGCCGATCGTGCTGTTGTCGGCATATACGTTGGCGACGTCCTCCGACCTCCGGTTGCGCGAGCTGGCGGCGTTGTGGGCGTTCTATTCAGCGGCCCTGACCGTGATCCACTCGACGCTCAGCAAGACCATTCGCACAGCCATCGCGCTGCAGAAAACCAGCGACGATCTGCTTGCCGAGATCGAACGCGATCAGGTTCAACTGACAGAAACCAATTC
>JANMQX010000116.1:0-1792 GCA_031370745.1 Ilumatobacteraceae bacterium | reverse complement strand
CTGCAAAGAGCCCCAAGGTGATGACGTAAGTCTCTAGTGGCCTCAACGCCCGACCGTGCACACTGGAGGCACATGAGTTCGCAGTACGCGCCCGAGATCTACCCCGGACTCGAGCAGTGGCCGGGTCGAGTTCTCGTTGGTTTTGACGGTTCGCCTGGATCGGCGCTCGCCGTTGAGTGGGCCATTCGGGAGGTTGCGGCCCGGGGATCGTCGCTTCGTGTCGGCAGCAGCTTGCTGCGTCCCACTGGCTTCGACCGCCGTGGTGTCGACGACGGTCACGAACAGAGGCTTTCACGGCTCTTGTGCGAGCTTCGTGACGAGCACCCGAGTGTCGTCGTCGAACTGACTGCAATAGATGGCGATTGTCGGAGTGACCTGATCGAGGAAGCTGGTGACGCTGACTTGCTCGTGCTGGCGGCCGCGAACCAGGAGTCCGCCGAGGCGGTATTGCTGGGGTCTCTCGCCCGGAGAGCTCTGAGACGGAGCCCTTGTCCGGTCGTTGTCGTTCGCGGTGCGGGAAATGGACCGATGCGCCGAATCGTGGTTGGTGTCGATGGTTCGAGCGCGGCTGGTGCTGCGATCGATTGGGCCTGCCGCGAGGCTAATCTGCATAGAGCCGACCTTCTCCTTGTGATCCATTCCCGGGAACGAGGCATCGCACGGGCGGAGGCGGGATGTGTTCTCGATCTGGCGGTGAGCGAATGCCGAGCGCGCACCGGCGTCCGGGTCCGTGGCATATTGGTCGAAGGATCGCCGGCGTCGGCGTTGATCGATGCAAGTCGCACGGCAGACATCGTTGCTGTCGGGTCCCGCGGGTCAAGCGGGTTCAAAACGACTCTGTTCGGCTCAGTCGCCCTGTCCGTGGCGGAGGGCGCACATTGCCCCGTGGCGGTCACCCACCCGGCACTCCGACGGCAATAGACGATCCGAAGACACGGTCGGAGCACTCGCTCCCCGTCGCACGCCAAAACCGCACCAGGACGGCCACCCAAATCGCCGCGCCTGGGGCTCCAAGTTTTCACGACATCAGCGTGCCTCTCGCAGCCCGCGCTCATCGGCGCCGAACGGCTCCGATACGTCGCTGTCGCGTGAGGCACGAACGACACGACCCCTCGCCATCCGGCCGACCTGACTAGTTGTGACTTTGTGACTGACGGCCCTACTTGCATCAACCGTTGGGGTGGGATCATGATCACATGACCAAGCAGATTACAGTCGGGTACGACGGTAGCGCGCCCTCCTCCGAGGCCGTTTTGTGGGCTGCCGCCGAAGCCAACTCACGGGCAGCTCGCCTGCGGATCATTTCGTGCTTCGAGATCCCATACGCTGGGGAAGCAACCGGCGGGTGGGCGGCCACAGAAGCGTACGCCTCCATAATGGAGGGGACCCGAAGCGCCCTAGCGGAGATTCACACCGTTGTGGCTCAAGCCACGCCAGGAATCGAGATCGTCACAGAGGCGTCTTCTGGTCCGGCCGCACTAGCGCTGCTCGACAACACCGACCCAGACGACTTGATCGTTGTCGGTGCCAGCAGCCACGAAGGAGCCGCAGCCTTCTGGCTGGGTAGTACCCCCCGCCACCTCGTCAGGCACAGCCCGTGTCCAGTAGTGGTCGTGCGCGGCAACGCGAGTCGCGGTCGGCCAGACCGCGTCGTCGTGGGAATCGATGGGTCGCGGGCATCCGAGCGCGCCCTTCAGTGGGCGGGCGACGAAGCCGACCGCCACCACGTGAGTCTGCTAGTCGTCCATGGTTGGATGTACACCTATCTCGGCGATGGTCCGACCTCATCGCA
>JANMQX010000066.1:0-8442 GCA_031370745.1 Ilumatobacteraceae bacterium | reverse complement strand
GTCTTCGACGCGCTCGGCAGCAGCGGGGCGATCTCGGTGCAGGCCAGATGGAACTCGGCGATCTCCGTCGCCAGATTGGCTATCTGCCGGGGCGAGAGGATTCGCGGCAACGCATCCTTACGGGGCACGTCGTCGTAGAAGACCGCCCACATGTGCTGGTCGTACCAGGTAAACGTGCGGCCGTTCTTGCTCCAGATATCGGCGAGCATGCCGGTGAAACGCGTCGAGCCGAGATACCGGGCACAGCGGTCGAGTTGTTCATGATCCTCGACGAAGAGGAAATAGGAACCGTACGACGACACCTTGCTGATGACCGTCGAACCGTCGTCGAGGTGCAATCGGTAAACCCGATTGGTCGAGACATTGGCACTGACCTCATCGCCGCTGAGGATCGTCCGGCTGTCGCCATATGCGGCCCACGCCGCGTCGACAGCCTGGCGGTGGGTCAACGCGCCGCTCATGCGGCGATCGTAGGCCGTGCGTTGTCGATGTTCGGGTTCTGCCGTGCGGCTGGCGCGCTCAGCCGACGCTGCGAGCGCGTACGCCGATCGGTGCAATCAGTCGATACCCCGCGGAATGCCGCTCGTCTTCGCTCTCGCCACCCCAGAACCCGTATTCGTGATTCGTTCTCGCGTACTCCTGGCACGCGCTGTGAACGATGCAGCTGGCGCACACCGACTTGGCCGCGGCTTCACGCCGATCTCGGGCCTGCGGCCGTTCGGCGGGTGGAGGGAAGAACAGGTGCGTGAGACCTTTGCACGCTGCCTGGTTCATCCAGCGATCGTCTGTGAGCACTCGATGGAAGAAGATCTCCACCGCGGCCATGTGAACCCCCTCGTGACTGTCTGTGGTACTGCTGCAACGTCGTGCTGCACCGTCCCCAAGGGCACCCGACCGGCCAGCGCTCCAAACACTAAGTCGCCACTGACGGGGAGTCAATTGTAGATTGCAATGAATTCGCCCAACAGTCTGACGTGGCAAATCAGCCAAGCAGATGGCGAATTCCGTCAACGAATGTGTCGACGTCGTCGTCGGTGGTGTCCCACGCGGTCATCCATCGCACCTGCGACTTCGTGACATCCCAGTCCCAGAAGAAGCACCAATCCTGCAGTGGCGCGATCATCTCATGGGGGAGCGATGGAAACAGGCTGTTGACTGCCGGTGGACCACCGAGAGTGACCGAAGGGATGGTCGAAGCCAGTTCGTAGAGGCGCATGCTCATCGCGTTGGAGTGCTCCGCCAGGCGGATCCAGCGGTCGTCATCGAGCAGGGCGCTGAACTGGGCGGCGACGAAGCGCATCTTGGAGGGCAGCTGATTGACCTGCTTGCGCACGTACTTGGCGCGCTTGGCCAGGCTCGGATTGAGGTACACAACGGCTTCTCCGCCGACCAGACCGGCCTTGGTGCCTCCGAAGCTGAGCACATCGACGCCGGCATCGACGGTGAACGATCGGGCTACCGCGACCGTTCCGCCGAGCGCCGCCGTGGCGTTGGCCAAGCGGGCGCCATCCATGTGCACAACCATGCCGATGCGGTGGGCGGCCTCACACAATTCCGCGACCTCGTTCGCGGTGTAGATCGCGCCGAGTTCGGTGCACTGGGTGATCGAGACCACGCCGGGTTGGGCGTGGTGCATGTCGCCCTGAAAACGTGCCAATGCGTTGATCTGGTCGGGGTGCAGCTTGGCGTCGACGGCTACCACCGGCATGATCTTGGCGCCGAGGGCTCGCTCCGGCGCTCCGGCCTCGTCTACGGAGATGTGCGCCCAGTCGGTGCACAGCACGAAGTCGGCCGGTTGCACCATGGTTGCCAGAGCCATCACGTTGGCGCCTGTCCCGTTCCACACCAAAAACGTTTCCGATGTCTGTCCGAAGATGTCGCGGAACGACGCCTCGACGTCGGCTGTCCAACGGTCGGAGCCGTATGCGAGAGCGTGGCCGGAGTTGGCGGCGACGATCGCCTCGATCACCGCGGGATGAGCGCCGGCGGCGTTGTCGCTGGCGAAAGTCCGCAGCGGTGGTGCCGGCATGGTGGCAATTCGCTCGGCGAGGTCGGAGGTCACAGCCGTCATTCTGCCCGACGGATGTCAGCTGCCGAAGTGGGTGGTGATCACCCTGCCGCGCCGATCGGCGGCGCTCGGTGCCAGATCACTGACGACGAATGTCCGCTGCACCCAACGGTCCTTGCCATCGAAGCGGGGAGTGAAGGCGCTCCGTCCATGTACCGCAACGTTGTTGTCGATGATCAACAGGTCGCCAGCTTCGAGTGCCACGGCGGTGTGACGCGCATCGATGGCCTCGCCGAGCACCCGCAGCGCGTCGTCGGCTTCCTCGTCGATGCCGACCATCAAGTCGGCGTCGAAGACCAGCGACGGTCGGGCGCGGTCACCGCTGAGGACGGCCATTGGGGTGCTCAGCGCATTGCCGCGTCCTTGCAGGTAGCTCTCGTCGACAGCGGTTCGGAAGCGCATCTGGAACAGCACGTCGACGACCGGGGGCGCAAGTTGGGGCATGACTTCGAAGATGGATGCCAGCGTCGTGAACGCCGCCGGGTCGCCGCGCAGGCACAACAGCAGCAGGTATCGAGGTCGAAACGGATGAAACGCCGCCTCGGTGTGGAACATCAAATGCACTGCCGACGATGTGGACACCTGCCGGGCGAGAGCGGCCTTGGTTGGCACTATGTTCTGGACGAGGTCGCCGCCGTGTTCGGGTCCGTAGCCCACCGGCTGACCGAGGCGACGGGCGACGGTGAGGAGTGTGAACTCGCTCAGCGAGTCTTTCTCGGCTGGCGTTGTCGGCGTCGCGGGCGTGCGCGGCAGCGTGCCGATGGGCAGACCGCGTAGCACCAGGGCACCGGACTCGTGAGGGAAGTCTGCGAAGTCGACGACGGCGTCGTGGACCGCAGACGGCAGCGACGCGGCCGCGTGGCCGGCGGCGCGAACGAACGACCAGGCATCGCCCGACAGTGCCGGGGTCGACATCTCCTGCCAGGCCGGCGAGTCGACTGAGAATGGTGCGACGTGATGTGTGAGGCTGGTCATGGCTTCCGTCCGGTAAGTCTGGGGGAGTGGAACGTATATTCCGTCACAATCTATCACTGAAACAAACGGTTCATCCGCCGCTCACCACTATGCTCCGCGGTCGTGGAAGTGGCGGATCGGATCGGCCGAGCCAGTACGAGTCTGACGACCGCCGAGCGGCGCGTCGCCGAGGTAGTGCTGGCCAATCCTCAACTTGTTGCCTTCGGCACGGTGGCGGATCTGGCGGAAGGTGCGGGCTCGGGTGCAGCGACGGTTGTGCGTCTCGCCACCAAACTCGGCTTCGAGGGGTTCAGCGCTCTGCAAGCTTCTGTGCAACAGGATCTCGCCAATCAGCTGCGTCCGGCCGCGGAGCGAATTCGCGATCCGGCGGCCCACGACTCGCTGAACACCCATTTGCAGCTCGAATTGAGCAATGTGCAGAACACCCTCGGAGAAATCGACCAGGGCGCACTTGCCGACGTCGTCGAACACCTGGCCGATCCGGCGCGGCGGGTTCATGTGTTGTCGGGCGACGCCAGCAGGGGTGTTGCAGCGCAGTTTGTCGGCGACCTCAGCGCGCTCCGCGCAAGCGTGAAATTGGTCGACGGCAACGACGTGGCCGTGCGCCGCACGGTCGCGCTGATGGAGGAGAGCGATGTGCTTGTCACCGTCGACCTCCGCCGGTACGACCGATGGCTGGTCGACGCAGCGCGCACCGCTGCGCAAGCTGGCGTGTGGACCGTCTCGATTGCCGACAGCGTGCTGTCGCCAGTCGCCGCGTGCGCCCAGCGCACCCTCATCGTCGCCGCCGCGGGTGCCGGGCCCTTCGACAGCCACGTCGGCACGCTCGCGTTGATGAACGTGCTCGTCGCCGGCGCGGCGATCAAACTTCGTGGCGTCGCTACAGAGCGCCTCGATCGCGCTGAGGCTGCGTGGCGGGCCAGCAACGCGCTGAGCGAACGGTAGGTCTCAGGTTGCCGGGACCGATTGCCACGAGCCGTCGGTCGACGCGCTCGTGATTGCCGCGGCGACCAACTCTTGAACCCTGGCTCCTGTACCGAAATCGGGTTCGAGCTGATGCCCACCAGCGATGGCCGTGACCCACTGCCGGGTCATTGCCTCGGTGCGTCGAAAGATGTGGCGGTATGTGTCGTGTACTCGCTCGCGCGGCGCCCCATTCCACGCGCTGTCGGGAATCGGCAAGATTCGCGCCGGACCCTGTTCGCCGGCTCGCACACCTCGAACCTCTTGAACGGTGTCCCAGTCGTTCAACGCATGCAGCGTCCCGCCGCTGCCGTGCAGATCGAGCTCGTGGATCTGGCCAAAGGGTGTGCCTTCCCAACAGACCGCACTGCATTGCAACGTCGCCGACGCCCCGGACTCGAAGCGCACAAGCATCACCGCACTGTCCTCCAACTTGGTGTAATCCGTGCCGTCGGGTCGGGGATCGCGGTCGACGAAGAAGTCGCGGTTGGCGCTGACCGCCGTAACTTCCCCGAGGAACCAACGGGCCATGTCGAGCCAGTGCGAACCGAGATCGCCGATGATTCCTGAGCCGGCCTTGTCTTCGTCGAACCGCCACGCATACGACCCATCGCGCGCGTACCCGGCGAAGTAGCGCATGCTGAGGTGGTATGGCCGACCCACATAACCGTCGTCGATGAGTTGCTTGACAAATTGATTGGTCGGCATGTTGCGGTACGTGAACGGCACCATCGTGATCGCTCGGCTCTGACGAGCGGCGTCAGCCATCTTGTTGGCCTCCGCAACGTTCATGCCGAGCGGCTTCTCGCACAGCACCGGCAAGCCGCGATCGAGGGCGGCCATGGAGATCTCGTAGTGCGTTTCGTTCGGTGAAGCGACGATGATCGCGTCGACCTCCCCGGCATCAATCATCGCCGACCAGTCGTTGTAGGCCTTCGGGATCGACCATTGGAGGGCGACGCGTTGGGCACGGTCGAGGTCGCGTCCGCACACCGCTGTGATGCGGCCGACTGGATGCTCGGCCAGCGCCGGCAGATACATCGCCTCCGCCCACCAACTGGTGCCGACCAGCCCGACGCGTACCGCTTGCTGCTCGTTCATGCGCGCCAGTCTGGCAGGGGAGTGCCCAACCGCAGAAGACGTGTGGAGGTCAATCGATCGGGTTGCCGAAGCGACCGTGATCGAAATCGATGAACGCCTGGCGAACTTCAGCATCGGTGTTCATCACGAACGGGCCATAGCGAGCGACCGGCTCACCGATGGGCTGGCCGGTCAGGACGATGATCTCCGATTTCGAAGCGACGCCGGTGACCGTCAGGTCGACTCCATCGATGACGGCCAGGACTCCTTCATCGATCTGCGTGTCACCAACGCCGAACCCTCCGGTCAGCGCGTACGCCAGCACAACATGATCCCGTGGCAGCACTGTCGAAGCGACGGCTTGCGAGTCCAGCGTGACATGGGCGTACGAGATCGGAGTGCGCGTCCGGCCCGGTCCGGTGAGGCCGAACAGATCGCCGGCGATCACGCGCACAGTCGCGCCCGGTCGCGTCTCGATCGCGTTCTCATCGGCGCGAAGGTCTTGATATGCGGGGGCCGTCATCTTCAACTCGGCGGGGAGGTTGACCCAGAGTTGCAAACCGTGGGTGCGGCCACCGGCCCGCTGTGACGCAACGGAGGGTCCTTCCTTGTGCAGCACGCCGGAACCGGCTGTCATCCATTGCGTGTCACCGGTGCGCAGGTAGCCGTGATTGCCCATCGAGTCGCGGTGCTCGAGGTCGCCTTCGAGCACGTAGGTGACGGTCTCGAACCCGCGGTGCGGGTGCCACGGGGTGCCGGATCCTTCGCCCGGCGCGAAGTCAACGGGTCCCATGTGATCGAAGAGCAGGAACGGATCGATGTACGAGAGTGAGGATGTGGGAAATGGACGGCGAACGACGAAACCGTCGCCCTCGACGGCGCGTTGCGCCTTGACGAGGCGGGTCACTGTTGCAGTTGAAACTACATGGGAGCTCCTTTGTTGCCTGCACAACAATCGTCTCTACCCAACTATTCCATGATCACGACTCTGAGCAGTGAAGATCGGTGATCAACGACGAGGAGCGACGATGCAGCCTTGGAGCATGGGCCGATGCCCGGCAGTTGTCAGCGTCCGAGCAGACGAATCCGCGACAGCGTTCGATAACGAGAGCACTCGATATCGTCGCGCAGTGCCGCCCAGGCGTCTTCGACGTTCGATCTGGATGCTGATGCCACGACCATCATCCCGTCGAATCGCTCGGCTTCGGCGATCCACACTGCCTCGACCCCGACCAGGCGGCCATCGCGTCCGCGTACGTGGTTCTCGCGGTAGTCCATCATCGTCCGCCAACCAGCACGCTCGAGTGCACGACGATCGGCCGGCTCGATGCATTCACCATGGCGTCGAGGTCGCAGAGCCGGGTCCCGCGTGCTGATCGCCATTTCGTCATTGTGAACGAGATGACCTGTGGATCGTTAGTGCCAACTACCTGTGGATTCGCTGGGGATATATGCGTCGGCAGCGCGAGACTTGACGACATGTCAGCACAAGCGCGCCTCGCCGAACTTGGAATCGAACTCCCCACACCAATGGCCCCCGCCGGTTTGTACCGCAGCGGGGTACGCGTCGGGGATCTGCTCTTCTGTTCCGGTGCGGGTCCTGTATTGCCCGATGGCACGTTCGTGCGCGGCAAGGTCGGCGGCGACATAGATCTCGCCGCCGGACGTGCTGCGGCCAGGCTGGTCGGCTTGCAGCTCCTCGCTGCGATGCACGCCGAACTGGGGTCTCTCGACGCGGTTTCGCGAATCGTCAAGTTGTTGGGAATGGTCAACTGCGCGCCGGGATTCAACAACACACCCGGTGTGATCGATGGATGCTCCGAGTTGTTCATCGACGTCTTCGGCGAACCCGGTCGCGGTGCGCGGAGTGCAGTCGGCATGGCCGAGTTGCCGTTCGACATCTCCGTCGAGGTCGAAGTGATCGTGCAAGTGCACGCCGACTAGGTCGAGAGGGGAGCGCGTTCAGATCGCCTTGTTCAACTTGACATCCCACCCCGCGTGCACGGCGGTGCCGAGCGCGCCGGTGCTCTTCTGTGGTTTGTAGTCGATCTGTACCTTGGCGAAGCGCAGCGATACCTCGTCGAGCGGAACATCGCCGGTGGACGCGCTGAGGTGGTACGCAGACACAGTCACGTCACTCAGCGTGATCTTGAGGTAATCCTGTTGGGCGACACCAATCCGTCGTCCCGAGAGGATCGCGCTCGTGACGTGCTTCCCATTGGCGCACAGGAGCATCAGCTTCGGCGAGGCCGCGCCAATCGGCGTGGTGAAGTGGAAGTCTTCGATCACCACCTTGCCAACTACGGCCACGACAGGTGAGAGGGAGGCGGCGTGAGTTTCGCCCCACGAGAAGGCGACGACTTCGATCTCGTCCTTGTGATGAGCGTCGTGGCTGTCGCCGATAATTGAATCGATCTTGAGGAAGAAGTCGACCATCGGGCGAGATTACCCGACTCCAGCGTTGCGATTGCCTACACTTTCGTCATGACGAAAGTGGTCGATAACTCACAGCAGCGGCCATCGCGGTGCCGTTGGTGCCGTCGGGTGCTTCCTGAGCAGAAGATGGGTCGGCCGCGGTTGTTCTGCGGCCAATCGTGCCGGCAATGGGATTGGGTGGCTCGTCAGCGAGCACGAGAGCTGCAGCTCAACGAGGACGAGCTGATCATCACCAAGGCCGAATTGGATCAGCTTCACGACGATCTGTTCGTCCTGGCCTGCGCCGTCGACGATGTCGACCGCGACCTGGCCTCGGCCGGCAAGTCGCCGGCAGCGGGCGAGATCAAAGAGATGCTGCACTGGCTGCTCGAAGCAGCCCGTCCGATACGGGATCGGGAATTGCAAGCGCAACGCCCATAATCATCGTTATGTCAGATTGAACTGGAGCCTGTCGCAATCTGCGATGGTATGCAGCGGAGCGAACGCCGCTGAGCAGTACTGCGCTCTCGATCCGACTGGGATGAGCTGGGCGCACTCAACACACTTAGGCGCTACTGCCTGAGCCGGCGGTTCTGTGTGAGCCCACAAACGATCCGCGCCTGTGTGTGCACACACACCTCGACTGTGCGCCCGTCATCACGCCGTAACTGTCGCTCTGCTCGGTAGCCGTTGGGTTCCGCTTCAGGCACGCGGACGATCGAGCCATACTGGCAGCGTGTACCGGATCCTTTCTGTTGGCAGCGACTTCCATGAGATCTGTGACGAGTGCGGGTTCCACGGCGGCACGCTCGACCTGCCCGCCGCCGTCGCGCGAATTCGCGCTCTCCCCGACCGATGGTCGGAGGTGATGTCACAGGATGAGGAGCGGCTTCGAGCGCGCCCCGAACCCGACACGTGGTGCGCCGTCGAGTACGCGCAGC
>JANMQX010000111.1:0-6879 GCA_031370745.1 Ilumatobacteraceae bacterium | reverse complement strand
TGCAGATGTCGTCGTCGATGATGAACAAGACCTTGTCGCTGGGATCTTCCCCCGGCATTTCGGTACCCGTCGCCTCGACGATGGCGTCGGGTGTGACCATGTGGATGCACTTCCACGGACAGATGTCGACGCATCCCTCGCACATGATGCACTCGGTCTGGTCGATGTGGATGAACTGCTTCGGCTTGACCGCCTTGGAGAGATAGTCGGCGTCGACCTCGACGAGTTGGTACTCGTCGGTGTACGGCATCATCGGTGGATTCGCGTCGGTGCGGGCCATACGCGCTATCCCTTCTTCACCAGCGGGCGGCCGTACGTGCTGGTAGCAATCTCGGTGGTCGGCTTGGCATCGCCTCGCCCCTGCCAGACGCGCCACAAATACAGGATGAGACCGAAGTACCAGACGTGCAGAACGACGACGATGATGTCGCGAATTGCTTCATACGACGCAGTGAACGGGAAGTGACCACCGAGCGCCTTGGGCTTCAGGATGCCGCCCGGGCCGTAGATGATGTAGCTCTTTGTCCACTGCAGGTCCGCGTCGGAGTGGGCGATCCATTGATGGGGGACGACGCCGAACGCAAGGAACATGGTGCCGAAGACGTAGACCGCGGCGAGCATCGCCTCGCCCCACGTGACTGGAGTGCCTTTCGGGCGACGCCTTGCATACGGGACGGCGAGAAAGGCCAGAACGGTCGACAGCGTGAACGAGAAGAGGAACGCCTCGTTCAAAAACGGAAACTTTGAGGGTCTCCACCAGTCGTATGCGATCAGCACCTCGGCTGTCCTTCCTCGTGAACTGCTGCACAAACTGTAGTCACCGATGCGCCGACCAGTGCCATTTTCTCCGACTCGACATGCACATTCGTCCTTCTATCTACCACGCCCGATGACCACAATCGACTGGTTGTGAACTCGTGCACGCTGCGCACCCATTTCATCTCGAGGATTTCCTGATCTCGGCGTCTCGGCGTCTATCGTGGGCACCCGTGACCGAAATTCCCGAGCACCTGCTGAAGCGCAGCAAGGCCGCACGAGCACAGGCAGAGGGTGGAACTCCTCCGGCCGACACTCCCGCTGCGACCCCCGGCACGGCAGCGGCCACAACCGTGGCGGCAACGCCTGCCGTTCCAGTACCTGCCGCCGTCCCGGCTTCACCGGTCGGGCCTCCTCCTCCCAAGCCCGACCTCCCTGTGGTTGCCGCCGCCAAGGCGCGCAAGAAGATCCCCTTCTGGGCGTTCGCGACGCTCAGCACGTTGCCGCTGTGGGCCTTCATGTATGTCCGCGCCCTCACCCCCACCGCCGACCGGATCCCGGGCCCACTCGGTGACGGTGCCGTGATCTTCAACGGGTGCTCCACCTGCCACGGCAGCAAAGGTGAAGGCGGGGTCGGCTATCAGTTCTCGCAAGGGGAGGTCCTGAAGACCTTCCCGCACATCGAAGACCAGTTGCGCTGGGTGTACGGCGGCAGCGACGCGTATGCGGTCGCGGGAATCCAGATCTACGGTGACCCGAAGCGCCCGGGTGGGGCCCACATCACCAAGGCCAAGGGGGCGATGCCCCAGCAAGGTGAGAAGTTCGGCGGTCCGCTGACGGAGGCTGAGATCCTTGCCGTCGTGTGTCATGAGCGATTCACGCTCGGAGGCGCCGACCCAAACGGCGCCAACCAGAAGGAGTTCGACAATTGGTGCGCGGTCGATGCCCCGGCGTGGACGGCACTTGAAGACGGCTCGGCCACCTTTGCCGACATCAACACCAAGGTCCCCGGTTCGATCAAAGTCGGCACCGATCCCGCAGCCGGCTCATCCGCCGGCCCCTGAGTGACGACATCATCGACTGACGTACTGGTCATCGGCGGCGGCCCAGCCGGGGCCTCAGCCGCATATTGGCTTGCCCGTCATGGTCACGATGTCACGATCGTCGAACGCAAGACGTTCCCTCGCGAAAAGACGTGTGGCGACGGTTTGACTCCTCGAGCGGTGCACCAGCTCAACGAAATGGGCCTCGGCGATCAGCTCACCAAGTTCCACAGGTACAACGGATTGCGGGCGACCGGCATGGGCCGACAGATCGAGCTGCAGTGGCCATCACATCCGGTGTACCCGCAGTACGGCTACGTGGTGCGACGCCGCGAGCTCGACACGATGGTTGCCCACAACGCGGTAGCGGCCGGAGCAACGCTTCTCGAAGGTCACGAAGCACTGCAGCCGATCGTCGATCGCGGCTTCGTGCGCGGTGCCATCGTGCAATCGCCGACGGGCGAACCTACCGAGATCCGTGCCCGCTACGTCGTCGTCGCCGACGGTGCCAACAGTCGCTTCGGCAGATCCCTCGGCACGTTTCGCACGCGTGAGTGGCCATACGGCACGGCCATTCGTACCTATTGGGAATCACCCCGACACGCCGAGCCGTGGATCGAATCGGCGCTCGACGTGAAGGATCGCAACGGAAATCCGATGCCCGGCTACGGCTGGATCTTCCCGGTCGGCGATGGCACCATCAACATCGGCGTGGGGTTGCTGTCGACGTTCCGAGAGTTCAAGAGCGTCAATACGACACATCTGCTCGACGCATATGCCCATCAGGTTGCCGATCGGTGGGAGATCGATGCCGACCATCCGGAGTGCAAGGCCACGAGTGGCAGGATCCCAATGGGTGGCTCAGTCGGACCGAAAGCGGGTCCCTCGTACCTCGTCATCGGCGACGCCGCCGGAAGTGTCAACCCGTTCAACGGCGAAGGCATCGACTACGCGTACGAGACGGCTCGCATGGCAGCGGCGGTGTTGCACGAGGCCATCGATGCCGGTGATCCGACCGCGCTGCAGCGTTATCCATCGATGCTCGACGACGAGTACGGCGAGTACTTCAAGGTCGCCAGATTGTTCGCCCGAGTGATCGGACGACCGGCGTTGATGCGCGAGTTGACGCGCGCCGGTATGCACAGCCGCACCCTTATGGAATGGGTGCTGCGCATCATGGCCAACCTGTTGCGACCTGACGAGCTCGGACCGGCCGAATTGGCCTACAAGGCAGCCGCCAATCTGGTCAAGCTGGCCCCCAACGCGTAATCCCCCAAACGACTGCAGTGCCTTCAGCTGACGGAGGCCATCAGGCTTTCCGGACCGGCGCGCAGCGCCTCGGTGGCTTCGGATTCGGGAAGCGAATCGCACGCCGCGACTGCACGTTCGGCCCAGGCCTGCGCGGTTGAGAACGCCGAGGCGACGCCCCCGTTGTCGCGGACGATGCCGAGCGCCTTCTCGCGCTCGGCGCTGTCGAGCGGCTTGCCCAACAGCGCCAGTAGTTCCATCGCCGGCACGCCGCCGGCTTGCAACGTGCGCATCACCGGCAGGGTGTAGACGCCCTCGACCATGTCGTGACCCGCCGGCTTGCCCAACTGATCGTCGGTCGAGGTGATGTCGAGCAGATCGTCGACAATTTGAAAGACATTTCCGTAGGCCTCGCCGTACTCGGTCAAGGCATCGGTGAGTGCGCGATCGTAGCCGGCGACCAACCCACCGATTCGCGCTGCTGTGGCGTAGAGCGACGCAGTCTTGCCGCTGATCGAAGCCATGTAGCTCGACTCGGGTCGCGCCGAGTTGTAGGTGTGGCGAAGCTCCTCGATCTGGCCCTCGCACAACCTGCCGATGGTGTGCGCCAGCAACCCGGCGACCTCTGTCCCGAGCGACGCCGCAATCCCGGAGGCCCGCGACAGCAGGAAATCGCCGGCCAGAATCGCTTGCAGATTGCCCCATTTCGCATTCACCGTTTCGACACCACGCCTGGTGGTCGCCTCGTCCATCACATCGTCGTGGTACAGCGAACCTGTCTGCACCAATTCACACGCGATGCCACCCTGGATCGACCTCTCCCTGAGCTCGGGATCCGAGGGTCCGCACACCTGGGCGGCGACGACCGTGAGGACGGGTCGCAATCGCTTGCCACCCGCAATGATCAGGTGTGATGCGATCTCGTTGAGGTAGGGATCGGGCGAGTGCACCGACTCGACGAGCGCGGCTTCGATGCGTTGAACATCGTCGGTCATACCGGCAAGCGTGAAGAACGGCGAAGGCGCCACGTCGTCAGGCTAGCCATCCCTATCCACGCCTCGGAAGTAGCGGTAGGTCGCGAGACCCAACATGGCCGTCGACGGCACGTTGCGCGGACGACAGGCCGATACACTTCGATCATGTTTGAACGCTTCACCGACCGGGCTCGCCGGGTCGTTGTGCTGGCTCAGGAGGAAGCTCGACTACTGAGCCACAGCTACATCGGCACCGAACACATCCTGCTCGGCCTCATCCACGAAGGTGAAGGGGTCGCGGCAAAGGCACTCGAAAGCCTCGGCATCTCGCTCGAGGCTGTTCGTAATCAAGTCGAAGAGATCATCGGCCAGGGCGGCACGTCGCCGTCCGGTCACATCCCATTCACACCCCGGGCCAAGAAGGTGTTGGAGCTGTCGCTGCGCGAGGCGTTGCAACTCGGCCACAACTACATCGGAACAGAGCACATTCTCCTCGGTCTCATTCGCGAGGGCGAGGGAGTCGCCGCTCAGGTGCTCGTCAAGCTCGGCGCAGATCTGTCGCGAGTGCGCCAGCAGGTCATCCAACTCCTCAGCGGCTACCAAGGTGGCGCGCAGGGCAAGGGCGAGCCGCAGGCCGCGGCCGCCGGTCAGCAGGGCAAGGAAGACACGCCGAGCGACAAAGGCAACAGCCAGATCCTCGACCAGTTCGGTCGCAACCTCACGCAACTCGCTCGCGAGAAGAAGCTCGATCCGGTCATCGGTCGCAGCCGCGAGCTCGAGCGCGTGATGCAGATCCTCAGCCGCCGCACCAAGAACAACCCTGTGCTCATCGGCGAGCCGGGCGTGGGCAAGACAGCGATCGTCGAAGGCCTTGCCCAGAAGATCGTCAGCAACGACATTCCCGACACGTTGCGCAACAAGCAGCTGTACACACTCGACCTCGGTGCACTCGTCGCCGGCAGCCGATACCGCGGCGACTTCGAAGAGCGCTTGAAGAAGGTGCTGAAGGAGATCAAGACCCGCGGCGACATCGTGCTGTTCATCGACGAGATCCACACGCTCGTCGGCGCCGGCGCCGCCGAGGGAGCCATCGACGCGGCGTCGATCCTGAAGCCGATGCTTGCCCGTGGCGAGCTGCAGACCATCGGGGCAACGACGCTCGACGAGTATCGCAAACACCTCGAAAAGGACGCAGCACTCGAGCGCCGCTTCCAGCCTGTGCGCGTTGAGGAGCCGACGCTGGCCATGACGATCGAGATCCTGAAGGGTGTGCGCGAGAAGTACGAAGCCCACCACCGGGTCACGATCACCGACCAGGCCATCGTTGCCGCTGCCAACCTGTCGGACCGGTACATCAGCGACCGTCATCTGCCCGACAAGGCGATCGACCTCATCGACGAAGCCGGTGCCCGCCTGCGCATCAAGCGCATGGGCACCCCGCCCGATCTCAAGGAGATCGAGCGCAAGCTCACCGAGGTGCAAGAGTCCAAGAAGCGTGCTGTCGAAGAGCAGCAGTTCGAAGAAGCCGGTCGCCTGCGCGACCAGGAGAAGGCCCTGCTCGACGAGAAGGCCATCAAAGAAGCAGAGGTCAAGGCCAGCGGTGTCGACCTGTTCGACGAAGTCGACGAGGAAGCCATTGCCGAGGTGCTCAGCATCTGGACAGGAATTCCCGTCTACAAGCTCACCGAGGAAGAGACCGCCAAGCTCCTCAACATGGAAGCCGAACTGCACAAGCGGATCATCGGCCAGGAGAACGCAATCAAGGCGGTCAGCCAGAGCGTGCGCCGCACGCGTGCCGGCCTGAAAGACCCGAAGCGACCCAGCGGTTCGTTCATCTTCTTGGGCCCCACCGGTGTCGGCAAGACCGAGCTCGCCAAGACCCTGGCCGAGTTCCTGTTCGGCGACGAGAACTCGCTGATCGCGCTCGACATGAGCGAGTACATGGAGAAGCACACGGTCAGCCGCCTGGTCGGTGCGCCCCCTGGGTACGTCGGCTACGAAGAGGGTGGACAGCTCACTGAGGCGGTGCGCCGCAAGCCGTTCAGCGTCGTGTTGTTCGACGAGATCGAAAAGGCCCACCCCGACGTGTTCAACACCCTCCTCCAGATCTTGGAAGAGGGTCGTCTCACCGACAGCCAGGGTCGCACGGTCGACTTCCGCAACACCGTCTTGATCATGACCAGCAACCTCGGTACCGCCGATCTGCGCAAGGCAAACGTCGGGTTCACCAAGGTCGACTCGGCGATGAGCTACGAGCGCATGAAAGACAAGGTCAACGAGGCGCTGAAGACGCACTTCCGGCCCGAGTTCCTCAACCGCATCGACGAAGTCATCGTCTTCCACGAATTGGCTCGCGAAGAGGTCATGCAAATGGTTGATCTGATGACCAAGCGGTTGACAGGGCAGCTCGAAGGTCAGGGCCTCGGCATCGAACTGACCCAGAGCGCCAAGGAACTGCTGGCCGAGAAGGGCTACGACCCGCAACTCGGTGCTCGCCCGTTGCGTCGGGCGATTCAGCGGATGATCGAAGACGTGCTCAGCGAGAAGATCCTGTACAAGGAGTTCCACGCCGGCGACATCATCGTCGTCGACACCGAGGACGATCCCGAAAAGGCGGGCGAGAAGAAGCTCAAGTTCACTTCGGTTGAAGGCTTCTTACCGCCCGCGGCGGTGGAGCTGGCAGCCACCGGTGCGCCGGAGTTGCCGGATCCAACACTTCCGACCGAACTGGGCTGAACGACCTCGCCTCAGTCGACCGCGGCGATGCGGGTGACTTCGCCCGACATCGGCAGGATTCGTTCGGCCATGATCTGGTCGTTGGGTGACACCATCGTCATCCGGCCGGTTCCGACGATGAT
>JANMQX010000064.1:0-1762 GCA_031370745.1 Ilumatobacteraceae bacterium | reverse complement strand
GCGACTCGACAGGTCGCCCATCACATCGCCCATGTAGTCCTCAGGCGTGACGACTTCGATTCCCATGATGGGCTCGAGGAGCACGGGCTTGGCCATCTCGGCGGCCTTCTTGAACGCCATTTGGCCGGCAATCTTGAACGCCATCTCCGAGGAGTCGACGTCGTGATACTGACCATCGACCAGAGTGGCTTTGACATCGACCGTCGGGTATCCGGCAAGCACACCGGAGTCGAGTGCCTGCTGCATTCCCTGGTTGGTCGGGTTGATGTACTCACGCGGGATCTTGCCGCCGCTGATCTTGTCGACGAACTCGTAGCCCTTCCCCGGGTTTGGTTCCAATGTGATCTTGACGACCGCAAACTGCCCGGAACCACCCGACTGCTTGATGTGGCGGTATTCGACCGACTCAACGATCTTGGTGATGGTCTCGCGGTACGCAACCTGCGGTTTGCCGACGGTCGCGACGACACCGAACTCGCGTTGCATGCGGTCGACGAGGATCTCGAGGTGCAGCTCGCCCATGCCTGAGATCACCGTCTGGCCGGTCTCTTCGTCGGTGCGGACGCGGAAGGTGGGGTCCTCGTCGCTGAGCGACTTGAGGGCCTTTCCCAACTTGTCTTGATCGTCTTTGGTCTTCGGCTCGATCGCCACGTGGATGACGGGCTCGGGGAAGATCATCCGCTCGAGGATGATCGCGTTGTTGCGGTCGCACAGTGTGTCGCCGGTGGTGGTGTCTTTGAACCCGAGACCGGCGACGATGTCGCCCGCCATGGCCACGTCGAGGTCTTCACGCTGGTTGGCGTGCATCAACAGGATTCGGCCAAGTCGCTCGCGGCGCTCCTTGGTCGAGTTGTAGACCTCGTCGCCCTTGTTGATCTGTCCGCTGTAGACGCGGAAGTAGGTCAGCTTGCCGAACGGATCGGCAACGATCTTGAAGGCCAGCGCAGCGAACGGCTCATCGATCGACGGCTTGCGCGTCAGGATCTCGTCTTCGTGGTTGGGCCTGGTGCCCGTCGTCGGCGGGATGTCGAGTGGGCTGGGCAGGAAGTCGATGACCGCATCGAGCATCGGCTGGACGCCTTTGTTCTTGAACGCCGAGCCACACAGGATCGGCACGAAGTCGAACGCCAGCGTGCCGGCTCGGAGTGCGACCTTGATCTCGGCCTCGGTCACCTCTTCGCCGGCCAGGTACTTCTCCATCAGGTGATCGTCGCTGGTCGCGATGGTCTCGAGCAGCAGTTCGCGGTACTCGGCGGCTTGGTCCTTCATGTCATCCGGGATCTCGACCTCGTCCCATTTGGCGCCGAGCTCCTCGTCGTGCCAGATCAAGGCCTTCATCTTCACGAGGTCGACCAGGCCCACGAAGGGCTTGTTGGACTCGGGGCCGCCGGCACCTACAGGGAGGTGGATGACAGCCGGCGTCGCCTGCAGGCGATCTTTGACCATCGCCACAGTGCGATAGAAGTCGGCGCCGATGCGGTCCATCTTGTTGACGAAGCACATGCGCGGGACCTTGTACTTGTTGGCCTGGCGCCACACGGTCTCGGTCTGCGGCTCGACGCCGGCAACCGAGTCGAACACGGTGACAGCGCCGTCGAGTACGCGCAGCGACCGCTCGACCTCGATGGTGAAGTCGACGTGGCCGGGGGTGTCGATGATGTTGATGCGGTGGTTGTTCCAGATGCACGTCGTCGCTGCGGAAGTGATGGTGATGCCGCGCTCCTGCTCCTGCGCCATGTGGTCCATGGTTGCTGCGCCGTCG
>JANMQX010000080.1:0-8009 GCA_031370745.1 Ilumatobacteraceae bacterium | reverse complement strand
TCGACATCGACCCAGCACAGCTGACCGCCAGCGCCTGCGTGGCCGAACGCCCGTGGGATATGCGGAAACCACCGGTAGTCGTTCATTCCGTCGGCACCGGAGACGACACCGGCGATGGTGCGGTTCGCAGGCACCCCATCGCTGTGGTTGATGCTGCCGTTGCGGATAGTCGTGGTCGCATCGGCGAGCCAATCCGCTGGATGCCTCTTCGTCGGGTTGTTGACGAACGATTGATAGATGAGGGCGATGTCGACGGCGCGGGCGATGCCGCCACCTCCGGGAATTGCCGCAGCCTGGGCCCGTGGATCGTTGAGAGCCAACAGCAACTCGGGCGACACCGTCGTGTCGGGCACCAAATCAGCGCGACCGAACGCTTCGAGGAGGTGTTCGTGCGGTGGCACAGACCCAGCGGTACGAATGGGCACAGCGGGACCGCCCGCATCGACGGCTGCGCTGCCGAGCACTGCTTTGGCTCCCGCCGAGGCGGCGACGCGCTCGTTGACCACATCCGCATAGGGCCTACCGGACATCGTTTCGATCAGCTCGGCGATCACCCAGTGGGCGGCCATCGGGTGGTACTCCGTGCGTGTGCCGGCCGGCCATGCCAATCTCCACTCGGCGAACTGCTGGCGCCGTCCTTCGCTGGTTCCCCATCGGTCGGGGCCGATCGGCGCCTGCGGGAAGCCACCCTGCATCGTCAGGAGCTGCAGCACGGTCACCTCCTCCTTGCCGTTGTCGCCGAACCCCTGCAGGTAGCGCGCGACCGGCGCGGTGAGCTCGACGCTGCCGTCCGCGAGATGGGGCAGCAACGCCATTGCGACGGTGACCTTTGTCGCCGAGAAGATCACAAATCGGGAGTCGGAGGTCGCTGATCCGAACGACGCACCGGCGACGATCTCGCCGTCCAATCCGATCGCGAACTGGGCGGCCTGGGAATGGCCGTCGTCGATCTCGGCTTGGATGCGGACTTGAAGGGCGTTGACTGCTTCGCTGTTGAGCACGCTTCGTAGAGTACGAGTTCACGCCATGACTCCCGCAGGCGTGCCCGCGAAAGGAACGAATGACTGGTCGGGGACTGCACCCATCGGTGCACAGACGAACGTGTGTGGGCGCCAACGATGTCGAGCTGGTTGCCGATGCTCACGGCGATCCCCACGATCCAGCGGTTCTGTTGCTGCACGGAGGCGGGCAAACGCGTCACTCGTGGGGCAGCGTGGCAGAAACGCTGAGCCACTCCGGTTTCTACGCGGTCAACGCCGACCTCCGAGGTCACGGGGAATCAGGGTGGGATCCCAAGGGCGACTACTCGTTCGCGGCGCAGATGGTCGATGTCGATACGTGGTGTGAACTGCTCGGTCGTCCGGCGATCGTCGGTGCGTCGCTTGGTGGGCTCGCCGGACTGTGGACGGAGGGAACACGAGCAGCGAACGGCCAGCCACCTGCCGGGTCATGCCTTGTGCTGGTCGACATTGCCCATCGCAGCGAGGCCAGGGGCGTCGAGCGAATCATCAGCTTCATGAGAGGCAACCCCGAAGGTTTTGCCAGCGTCGACGAGGCCGCGGACGCGGTTGCCGAATATCTTCCGCATCGGCCGCGTCCGTCGAACACCGAAGGGCTGGCCCGCAACCTCCGTCTGGGTGATGACGGCCGCTTTCGATGGCATTGGGATCCTCAGTTCATGAACGACAGCAGGCCTCGCTCGACTGTCGACTTCGATGTCTTCACCGGTCACGCTCGCCAACTGCAGCTGCCGGTCTTGTTGGTCCGTGGCGGTCGCAGCGACGTGTTGAGCCGCGAGATGGCCGCCGAGTTCCTGTCGCTGGTTCCCAACGCCGAGTTCGCAGATGTCGGCGACGCGCATCACATGGTGGCCGGCGACCACAACGACGCCTTCGCGGTGGCGGTTGTCGAGTTTCTCACCCGTGTCATCGTGGGGGAGCGTTGACCCATGGACATCGTCGTTGCTCCCGATCCGCACGGCGCAGCCAGTGAGGCCGCGGCCTGGCTGGCGCGGCAGCTTCGCAATGCTGTGGCGCGACGGGGCAGGGCAACGGTCGCGCTCAGCGGAGGCTCGACGCCTGCGTTGATGCTGGCCGAGCTGGCCCAGCTAGGGGTGCCGTGGGTGGCGACGACGGTCTTCCAAGTCGACGAACGCGTTGCACCTGACGGCGATCCCGATCGCAACGCGAGTTTGCTCGAGCCACTGCGTTCGCGCAGTGCAACGATCAACCTGATGCCCGTGACCGCTGCAGACCTCGACGTGGCCAGCCAGCAGTACGCGGCGCTGATGCCCGAGCGACTCGACGTCGTGCACCTCGGCGTCGGCGACGACGGCCACACCGCGTCGTGGCCACCGGGCGACCCGGTGATCCACGCCGGCGGTGTCGTCGCGATCTCCGGAGAGTACAAGGGCCGGGTGCGGATGACGCTGACGGTTCCCGCGGTCAACGCCGCTCGCCACCGATTGGTGTTGGCCACGGGCTCGCCCAAGGCAACGATCATCGAGCGGTGGATGCTGCATGACCACGCCCTGCCCATTGAACGCGTGAGTCGCACCAACACTCTGGTGGTGCTCGACAGCCAATCCGCAGCACGATTGCCCTACCAGGCTCGCTAGCGTCTGGCGACGATGGACATCACGACGACACCCGCCTGGTCGGCGCTGCAGACCGTGGCGCGCCCGGCTCACTTGCGCGAGCTGTTCGCAGAGGATCCGAAACGGTCGGCGCGGTATCAGCTCCAGGCGGGGGATCTGCGGATCGACTACTCGAAGCACCTGATCGACGACGACGTCGTGCGGCGGCTGCTGGCCGTGATCGCCGCCTCGGGTGTAGAGGCTCGCAGGGCAGCGATGTTCGCCGGTGAGCGGATCAACGTCACCGAACAACGCGCTGTTCTGCACACCGCACTACGCGCCCCGCGCGATGCAGTGATCATGGTCGACGGTCACAACGTGGTGCCCGATGTGTACGAGGTACTGGGACGAATCACCACGTTCGCTGATCGCGTGCGCAGTGGCGCGTGGCGCGGTGCGACCGGTGAGACGATGCGGACGGTCGTCAACATCGGGATCGGCGGCAGTGATCTCGGCCCCGCAATGGTGTATCTGGCGACGGAGTCGTTTGGTGACCGGAATTTACGGTGTCGCTACGTCAGCAACGTCGACGGCGCCGACATCGCCGGCAACCTTGCCGACCTCGATCCGGCGACGACGCTGTTCATCGTCAGCTCGAAGACGTTCACCACTATCGAGACGCTGACCAATGCCCGTCATGCGCGCCAGTGGCTGACCGCGGCTCTTGGCGATGCTGCCGTCGGCAAGCACTTCGTCGCGGTCAGCACCAACGCCAAGGAAGTCGCCGCGTTCGGCATCGACACTGCCAACATGTTCGGGTTCTGGGACTGGGTGGGCGGGCGCTACTCGGTCGACTCGGCCATTGGACTGTCGTTGGCGCTCTCGATCGGACCGGGCGGTTTTCGCCAGTTCCTCGACGGCTTCCACACGATCGACCGCCACTTCGTCGAGACGGCATTGCACGTCAACGCGCCGGTGATCATGGCGATGTTGGGTGTCTGGTACGCCAACGTGTTGGGCGCCCAGACCAAGGCCGTTCTGCCATACGCGCACGAGTTGCGGCGATTTCCCGCGTACCTGCAGCAACTCGACATGGAGTCCAACGGGAAGAGCGTTCGGATCGACGGGTCATCTGTCTCGACGACCACCGGTCCGATCGTGTGGGGCGAACCGGGCACGAATGGGCAGCATGCCTTCTATCAACTGCTGCACCAGGGCACCAGGATGGTGCCGATCGACTTCATCGGTTTCGCCCAACCCAACCACACACTGATCGAGCAACACGATCTCTTGATGGCCAACCTGTTCGCTCAAGGCGAGGCTCTGGCCTTCGGCAAGACCCTCGAAGAAGTGGTCGCCGAAGGCATCCCCGAGCACCAGCAAGCTGCACGGGTGTTCCCTGGCAACCGGCCGAGCACGACGATCCTCGCTCCGCGTCTCACCCCCAATGTGCTCGGCCAGCTGATCGCGCTCTACGAGCACATCGTGTTCGTGCAGGGGTGCGTGTGGGGCATCAACAGCTTCGACCAGTGGGGCGTCGAGCTCGGCAAGGCCCTCGCCAATCGCATCACACCAGAGCTCACCGCCAGTGACCCCCCACAGCACGACACCTCGACGGCGAGTTTGATCGAGTGGTACCGCGCCAACCGGACGCCCTGACCGGATTTCAGCGACACGGGGATCTCGCGGCGGCGCGGCCGCGCACGTCATTCGAGCGGTATCACCCTGGCGAAGAGGGCTTTCAGGTAACCGCCTTGGGCGAAGGTCACCGGATGATCGATGGCGTGGCCGGTGCGACGCACCTCGACGAGGTCGTAGCCGGCACGTTGCGCCGAGCCGCGTACGGTTGCGAAGAACTGTTCGTCGGTGATCCTGCTCGAACACGAGGCCTGCACGAGCAATCCATCGGTGCGCACCAGTTGCACGGCGCGCTGTGTCAGCTGACCGTATGCGTGCAGTGCCCGGTCGATGTTCGACTTGCGCTGGGCGAACGCCGGAGGATCGACGACGACGATGTCGTAGTGCTTGCGACGTTGGATCAGACGATCCATCACTTCGTACGCATCGCCGATCATGGCGTCATGTTCGCAATGGCGAACGTTGGGAAGCGCGGTGTTGTGTGCAAAGTTGCGCTCGCTCGCGGCGAGTGTCGGCTCGCTCTGATCGACACTCGTGACACGGATTGCACCACCGGCCGCGGCATAGAGCCCGAATCCACCCGTCGCGGCGAAGACGTCGAGCACGCGCATTCCGGCGCTCATCGAGCCAACCAGAGCGCGGTTCTCCCGCTGATCGAGGAAGTGACCGGTCTTCTGGCCATTGATGACATCGGCCTCGAACAGCAACCCGTTCTCGTGGAACAGCACCGGCGATGTCGGTGCCTCGCCGATCAGGGCCATGCCCTCGCTCAATCCGAACAGCCGTTGATCGGCCATCGTCCGCGCCAGCCGCAGAACGAGAGCAGTCGGTTCGAGCTGCTCGCCGATCACATGTATGAGTTGCTTCAAATGCGGTATCCACACGGGTGAATAGATCTTCAGCACGAACGTGTCGGCGTATCGATCGAGGATGAGACCAGGGAAGCCGTCGTTCTCGCCATTCAGGATCCGGTAGCCGTTGGTGTCGCCGCCGATTGCGGCGCGTCGCTCGACCGCTGCAGCTATGCGCCGCTGCCAGAACGCTGTGTCGATGGTTTCCGGTTTGCCGTGGTGCAGCACCCGAATTCGGATCGGGGAGCCGGGATCCCAGAGCCCGATAGCCACGAAGTTGCGGTCGTTGTCGAAGATCACCGCCAGATCGCCGACCGCGCCGCGATGGCTGATCGAGGAGATCGATTCGTTGAAGATCCACGGATGCCCAGCGCCGATCTGCCGGCGGGCATCGGGTGTGACTCGAACCGCCATCCGCTTCTCGCTGACCACAGGGAGGTGGTCGAGCACGGACATGCGATCAGGGTATGCCGATGTTGCGTGGAATTCCCTACGCTCCCGGCATGGTCGATCAGCTGGAGCGCACGACGAATCTGTTGGCGCTGCTCCTCGAGACGCGTGTTCCACTGACCCTCGACGACATCGTCAACCAGTTGGCTGGGCAGTACCCGACGGGACTTGCGGCGTTGCGCGGCGCGTTCGAGCGCGACAAGGGGTTGCTGCGCGACATCGGCGTGCCGATCGAGACCGAGGTGCTTCGCGGCAGCAACGCCGGCCAAACCGGGTACCGCGTGGATCGTGATCGCTACGAGTTGCACGGTCTCGATCTGACCGAAGACGAACGGCGGGCGCTGCAGGTCGCTGTCGCGGCGGCACGAACCACCGAGGCCGAGTTCGGCATGTTCAAGCTCGGCGGCGTCGCCGACAGTTCCGCGTCGATCACCGCCAACCTTCCGCAGCTCGAGCTGTTGCCCTCGCTGCGCGAAGCGATCGCGTCTCGCGCAACCGTGTCGTTCACCTACCACTCCGCGCCGCGGTCGATGCAGCCGTATGCACTGCTGCTGCGCGAGGGGTTCTGGTACCTGATCGGCCACGACCTCGGTCACGACGAGGTGCGCACCTATCGCGTCGACCGCATCGAGGGGTCGATCGAGCACGGCGAGCCCGAAGAGTTCGAACGGCCAGCGGATTTCGATCCGCGCGCTGCTTTCCCGGCGGACCCGAAGGAGTTGGGCGACGGCGGTCAGTCGGCGACGGTTCGCATCGACAGTGCGCGGGCGACGTTCGCGGTGCGCGAGCTTGGTGCCGAGTCGATTGTTCGCCGGCTGCCCGATGGCGGTGTCGAGGTCGACGTGCCATGCAGCAACCTCGATGCCTTCCGGTCGTGGCTGTTCGGATGGGGTACGCATGCCGAGGTCATTGGCCCAGTCGATGTTCGCGATGGGCTCGTCGAGTGGCTGCAGGCGATGACGAGCCGGTCGTGATCGCCCGCCGCGGTCCGCGTCGCTCTGGCGAGCGGTTGCGCCGCCTGCTGGTGATGTTGCCGTGGTTGATGGAGCGCGGCGAGGTGCCGCTGGCCGAGATGGCCGAGCGTTTCGAGCTGACCGAAGCCGAGTTGGTTGGCGATCTCGAACTGGCCGCCCTGTGCGGGTTGCCACCGTTCATCGACGAGATGATCGATGTGTTCATCGACGAGGGAGTGGTATTTGCCGGTCTGCCGCGCCTGTTCACCCGACCATTGCGGTTGACCGCGCCCGAGGGCTTCGCGTTGCTCTCGTCGGGCCGGGCCGCGATGCAGTTACCGGGCGCCGACTCGGATGGTGCGCTGGCCAGAGCGCTCGACAAGCTGGCCGCAGTGCTCGGCGACGATGGTGTCGTTGTCGACGTTCCTCAGCCGCCGGCAACAGCCGATTTTGCTGCCGCTGTCAACGACAACGCCCGGCTGCGGGTCAGCTACTGGTCCGCCAACCGCGAGGAAGCGACCGAACGTGAGATCACACCGCGCTCGATCTTCCTCGACCGCGGTCACTGGTACGTGATCGCCGACGACAGTCGGTCTGGCGGATCGCGGACGTTTCGCATCGACCGCTTCGAGACATGGGACCGCACGGGGGAGGTCGACGCGCCGGTCGAGGGAGTGGCTGCGATCGTGCCACCGAGCGGCGACCAGTGGTTCGTCGACAGCGATGTGCCGTCGGTCGTGTTGCGGCTGGCGCCGCAGGCCCGGTGGGCGGCCGAGCGATATCCGTTGCGCGACGAACTGCCCCAAGCTGACTCGTCAGGATCGATCGTGGTGCGCATGGCGGTGGCCAACGAGCAGTGGCTGCGCACCTTGCTGTTGCGGCTGGGTCCGCATGCTGCTGTGCTGGAGCCGGCGGAGTGGCACGATCTTGCCGCCGACGCGGCCCGCGACTTGTTGGCGCGCTACGAGGTGACCGACAGTTGAGCGGCGTTGGTGATGCCGTGCGCCTTGAGCAGATGGGGGAGCACCGCGGCGGTTGCATCGGCATCGGCCAGCGCGTCGTGAGGCCGAACCAGTTCGATCCCGTATCGCCCGCAGAGGTCGCCGAGACGATGTGAAAGCTGTCGGTCGGGATCGAGACGGCGCGACAGCGCGAGCGTGCACAGCGGATCGACGATTGGCAGAACGACACCATGTGTCTTGCTGGCTTTGCGCAAGAAGTCGGCATCGAACGCAGCATTGTGGGCCACGAAGCGAGCATCGCCCAGGCGGGTCGCCAGCTCGGTCAAGACGTCGCGCCCGGGCGGCGCGGTGCGCACCATCTGCCGGCGGATGCCATGAATGCCGACCGGGCCGACTCGGAACCACCAGCGCCGGCGCGGCGCGACGAGGCTGGACCAACGATCGAGCACACGGCCGTTGCCGTCGACCACGACGACGCCGATCTGCAGCACATGATGCCGCCGCAGCGACAGGCCCGATGTCTCGACATCGACCACGGCGAACCGCATCTCGTCGAGCTCCTCATCCATGACCCCAACCC
>JANMQX010000079.1:0-4761 GCA_031370745.1 Ilumatobacteraceae bacterium | reverse complement strand
ATGGCCAACCCGTTCTCCGCCGTGCCGACCGCGTACCGAGTCTTCGCGGACAACCGCTGGTGGTTCGCGAACTGCGCGTGGGACGCGTTCGGCGTCGGCGCCGCTCTCCGCACCGACAGTCGGATCGAGTCATCGTGCGCCGATTGCGGGGAACCAATGAGCATCGAGGTGGGCAACGAGGAACCCGACGATGACGGCCTGCTGTTCCATTGTCTCGTCCCCGCGATTCGATGGTGGGACGACATCGTCTTCACTTGAGGGACGATGAACCTCTTCCGGTCGGAAGAACACATCACGCAGTGGCTCGGTACCAGAAACGCCGGGATGACGATCCCCGTGACGAAACTCAGCGAACTCGCCCACGCATGGTGGGGCGACCGCATCGTCGCGAACTGGCGACCACGCACCCGGGATCAAAACCAAGCCATCCTGAATGATCTCGGGCTCACCGACCCGTTCTGGAGCCTGTCCTAGGCGGACCCAGATCTCTGAACGAGCTCCGAACGTCTCGCTCCCCGATCCGAAGCGGCGACCGCAGTCACGACAAGAGCGTCGATGGGCGTCGCTGATCACCAAGGACAGCGAGCAACCCAGCCTGCTGGGTTGATCTGGCGGTCATTCGGGTGTCTCAGCGGCGACGATCGAGGCAACCGGTGACGGCTGGAATGCGTCGATGAACGACCGAATCGACGCCTTGGAGCCTTGAAGCTCGATTTGGCCCTTGCGGTGGCCTTCGGCAAGCGGCACGTGTCCGAGGTAGGTCCGGTACAGCGTCGAGCGGTCGGTGCGCAGAGCGAGGTCGACTTCAAATCGTGGATCGGCCAGGCACAGCGAGGCGTCGTGGTCGACCACGATCCAGTACCGCTTGGGATGGTCGGTGAAGTTGACGGAGATCGTGAACCGAGGTCCCGGCAGCTTGCTGGGGTCGAGGCGACGGTGCAGCCACCACAGCAGCAGATCCGGGTCGAGCTCATCAGGTTCGGGTTCGCCGAAGGTCCAGCGCGCACCCCAGGTCGCGAGGCCGAACACGACGGGTTCAAGATCGCGGCCCGATGCTGTCAGTCGGTAGCCACCGTCATCGTCGTGCGCGATGACGCCGGCGCGGACCAGTTGTTGGAGCCGTCGGCTGAGCAGTGCCCGAGACAGGCCGGGATTGCCGCTGATGAGCTCGTTGAACCGAGAGGTGCCTGTCAACAGGTCGCGCACGATGTGGATCGTCCAACGGTCACCGAGCAGTTCAGCCGACCGGGAAATCGGACAGTACTGGCCGTAGGTCTTCATGCGCCACCTTGTCACAGTTCAGTATTGGAACTGGACGATCGGGCGGCCGAGGTCTTGGCTGGGCACTGTCAGCAAGACCCACCACCCGAACCGAGGACCGATGCGAATCTCCAAAGATGATATCCCGACCAAGATCGACGTGCCCGGTGCCATCGCGCGACAGGCGATCAATTTCGGCGACGCGTCCCACTACGGATCGCTTGCCGCCGAGTACTTCTCCCTGGGGGCTGGCACCGATATCGCACCTTTGCTGAAGGGCCTGGATGACGACGCCTGCCAGGCACCG
This sequence comes from Ilumatobacteraceae bacterium, assembly GCA_031370745.1. GTDB lineage: Bacteria > Actinomycetota > Acidimicrobiia > Acidimicrobiales > Ilumatobacteraceae > JAENVT01. The sequence goes on along the minus strand of JANMQX010000079.1, from coordinate 3,194 downwards.
CACTGGGGTTTCATGATCTCTGGTGAGGTGGTCATCACCTACACAGGTGGACGCGAGGAGACCTGCTCGGGCGAAGACCTTTTCTATTGGCCGCCCGGGCACAGCGTGCGCGTCGTGAGTGATGCCGAGGTGATCCTGTTCAGCCCACAGGTCGAACACGCCGACGTCATGAACCACATGCTCGCCACAATGGCTGGCTGAACAGACCGACCGCTCTCCAACCCGACGATCCAGGAGGTCCCGTGGAAGGCACCGAACAGCTCGCAGTGATCATCCCAATGCTGAAGCAAGTGGGCCAGGGCATCCAGCCCGAACAACTCGACGGTGCAACACCGTGCGTAGCGTTCACCGTCCGCGGCGTGCTCGGGCACATGACCGATCTCGCATCCTCGTACGCTCCGGCCTTCTGCGGCGAGGCGCCAGCGACAGACGCCGGCACCTCAGAGTCAGGCGGCATCGACTGCGTGGCGAGGTTCCAGGTTGCGATGGATGCGCTGCTCGATGCCGTCCAGAGCCCCGGTGCATTGCAACGAACGATCGACACTCCGTTCGGGCCGATGCCCGGGGCGACGTTCGCTCGCCTGGTCGCATTCGATGGATTGATTCATGGCTGGGATCTGGCCACATCCACCCAGCAAGCATGGAACCCGCCCGATGATGTTGTCGAAGAAGTCGATGCGTTCGCACGTCAGGCCATCGCACCGGAGATGCGCGACGGCGACACATTCGCCGCAGAGACACAGGTGCCACTCGACGCCACAGCACTGCTCAAGCTTGTCGCGTTCAGCGGCCGACCTGTCTGAGGTCGTGCGCGCCGCGGCAGTGTGCGCTGCGGTGTCATCCATATCCGGGCGACCGAGGGCGTGAGCGATGCCCTCGCCGGCTCGCGCGCTTCGTCGGAGGCTGATCGACGAACCCGTACGCCGCCGCAACCTGGTCGCTGCGGCTACACCGTGTCAGTCGCCTTGACCTTCTTCTATAGGGGAAGGTTTATAGTCGGTTCGCGAACTCTGAAGGCGTGTCGTCAAGCGGGTCGCGGGCGTCGGCCTGGCTCTGCCCAATTTGTGTTTGTTCGTGTGTGATCGGGTTGCCACAACAAGCAGACGTCCAAAGATGGAACGGCGGCCACATCGGAGCTGCAGATCATGCGATCGTCAACAAGAGAGTGACCAAGGATGGCTGAGACCTACGATCTGATTGTGATCGGTGCCGGTATGGCCGGTGTCGCCGCAGCGAACAAGTGCACTTCGGAAGGCTGGCGCGTTGCGATCGTCGACGAATTGCCGTACGGCGGAACGTGCGCACTGCGGGGATGTGACCCCAAGAAGATCCTGCGCCGCGGCGCCGAGATCATCGACAGCGCGCGCCTGATGCGCGGCAAGGGGATCGACGACAACGGCCTGTGCATCAACTGGGCCGACCTGATGAAGCACAAGCGTGGCTTCACAGGTCCCGTTCCGGACAACATGGAAAGGGATCTCTCAGGCAACGGGGTCGGGACTCTGCACGGCACGGCAACCTTCACAGGCGCCAACCGCCTCGAGATCGACGATCAGCCATTCATGGCCGAGCATTTCCTGATCGCAACCGGTGCCCGCCCCCAAGACCTGCACTTCGACGGAGCGGAGTACCTGATTGATAGCACCAACTTTCTCGACCTCGACGACCTGCCCAGGCGCATTCTGTTCGTCGGTGGCGGCTTCGTCTCGTTCGAATTCGCCCACATTGCCGCCCGCGCCGGAAGCAGCCCGATCATCATCGACCACGGGACACGGCCGCTCAAAGGCTTCGATCCCGATCTCGTTCAACTTCTTGTCACCCGAGAGGCTGAGGCAGGTGTTGAGGTTCGCTGCGAAACCAGCATCACTTCGATCGAAAGGATGGGAGCCGGCTACGACGTGTCGGTCGAACGTTCCGGTCAGACATCTGTGATCGAGACCGATCTCGTCGTACACGGAGCAGGTCGCGTTCCGGAATTGTCGAAGCTCGGTCTCGAGGCCGCCGGAGTCGCGTATGGCGCCAAAGGTGTGACGGTCGCCGGGCATTTGCAGAGCACCACGAACCCGTCCGTGTACGCAGCGGGCGATTCGGCCGACACGCCTGGCATGCCACTCACCCCCGTCGCAGTGTTCGAGGGCAAGGTCGCGGCGTCGAACATGTTGAAGGGCACGACGACCATCCCCGATTACCTCGGCGTACCGACAGCAGTCTTCACGATTCCAGAGCTCGCGCGAGTCGGCCTCTCAGAAGTTGACGCCAAGGCGAGCGGCATCGATCTCGACGTGCGCTACACCGACACCAGCGGCTGGTACTCCAACTACCGGATCGGGGAAACCTCCGCAGCAGTCAAGATTCTGATCGACAAATCGAACGATCTCATCGTCGGCGCGCACATGTTCGGGCCCGAGTACGCAGAACTGATCAACTTTGTCGCCTTGGCGATCAAGCTCGGGCTGACGACTCGCCAACTGAAATCGATGACAGCGACATACCCGAGCGTCGGATCGGACCTCGGATCGATGCTCTGAACGACATCCGCCATGTGATTTGTCATCGGTCTTGGGCAGACGGACGCAGAATGTGGCAGATGTCGCCAGTGGTGCAGTCTGCAGGGTCGAGCGTTCGCCCTCGACGCACCAGCTGACGTAACTCGGTGCGTAGTTGGGTGAGTTGGTCGAGGCGCTGTTGAACGTCGGCAAGTTTGGCGTCGAGGAGTTCGTTGACGTGGCTGCACGGTGTGGTGCCGTCCTCGCGGAGCCGGATGACGCTGGCGATCTCGGCGAGGGTCAGACCAGCGGTCTGGGCGTTGCGAATGAAATCAAGACGGTCCCGGTCGGCGTCGGTGTAGACCCGGTAGCCGTTCGTGGCGCGTGTCGGTTCGGGGAGCAGGCCACGGGTCTCATAGAAGCGGATGGTCCGGGTTGGATGACCTGACGCGATGGCGAGCTCTCCGATTCGCATGATCTGCACGATACCTCTTGACCTTCCACCATGATGCAGGGTTTACGGTGTTTGTGTGAACGACGAGACAGCGCAACACGGTTGCAGTCCGAGGGCCCGCCGATCCGGGTCGACGTCGGGCATCTTCGCCCTCGGCGTTGCCGGGGTTGCACTGTGTTGTGCGCTTCCGTCGCTCCTCGCCGGTGGGGTGTTGGCGACTGCCGCAGGATTGGGGTTCGGTGTGTGGGCGGCGG
>JANMQX010000063.1:0-4157 GCA_031370745.1 Ilumatobacteraceae bacterium | reverse complement strand
ATCATCTCCACGATCCCGTTGGCGGTGCCGTTGGAGTGGAACGTGTTCTTCATGTTCGTCGTCGCGTTCCTGTTCGGCAACTTCTCAGCGGGTAACGGCTACGGGGTCGGCGACATGACGCCGTACCTGTTGGTGATCGCGGTGTGTGTCGCCCTCGCGCCGATCATCCTCGGTGCCCTTCGGCCGCAATATGTCTCGTTCCTCGTCGGGATGAAGCAATACGCGGGGAACTGGTCGGCAGCCACGTTCTCGTTCCGCGACAAGTCGATGGAGGACCGGATCAACCAGAAGATCGTGAAGGCCGCCGACAACCAGATCGACCAGATCGAGCCGCTGTTCGGCAAGGAGATCTCGGAGATCTTCATCCAGAAGGCGGTGGCGTTCCGGATGATGCACCCAATGGGACGCATGCACATCTCGGCACTGATGCGCCACACCGACGGGCTCGACGATCGGGTACAGCGCGAGGGCGAGTTCGTCAGCAACGTCCTCACCGGTTGGAACTTCGGCGACGGTCACTGCCTCGACGAGCGCTTGATCACGGCGCTGCAGGAGCGTTGCCAGTACGAACCCGGCGATGTCGTGGTGGCGTGGACCGAGTCGCAGCCGGCCTTCAGCAAGAAGGTGCAGTACCGCGTGATCGATGCCGCCCTCGGCTGTGTCGAAAAGGGCTGGTACCACAACGACGATGCCTACAACGAGCAGCCGTGGCTCCCCAACGGGCCGATCCCGCACACGGTCACCTGGACGCTGCCGGGGTACGTGGCACCGGGCGTCGCCCATCCCGGCAGCGGTGGCCGAGTGTGAGTCGAGGGGCAAACATTCGGTGAGTTCGTGACCTCAGCGATCGTCGTCGGCAGTGGGCCCAACGGGCTCGCAGCCGCGGCTCGGCTGGCCCGCGCTGGCCTCGAGGTGACCGTGCTTGAGGCAACCGACGCAATCGGCGGCGGAACACGCAGCTCAGAGATGATCCTCGCCGGGTTGGTGCACGATCACTGCTCCGCGGTCCATCCGATCGCCGCAGCGTCACCGTTCCTGGCCGAACTGAACCTGGTGTCCGAGGGGCTCACCTGGCTGCAACCAACAGTGGACTGTGCCCATCCGCTGGACGACGGTTCCGCTGGTGTGTTGTATCGATCGATTGATCGGACCGCCGAGGTTCTGGAGAGTGACGGTCATCGGTGGCGTCGAGTGTTCGAGCCGATGACGTCGCATTTCGACGCGTTGTTCGCCGATGCTTCCCAGCCGGTGCTGCGGGTACCGCGACATCCGTTGACGTTGGCGCGTTTCGGTGCCGCTGCGATGCTGCCGGCGACCACCGTGGCCCGGGCGTGGAGGACAGAGGAGGCCAAGGCACTGTGGGCAGGCGTCGCCGCGCACGCGTTCTCCCGTCTCGACCGACCCATGACCAGCGCTGTCGGGCTGATGCTGATCGTCGCCGGGCACGCCAAGGGCTGGGTGGTGGCGAAAGGTGGCTCGGGGGCGATCGCCGAGGCCTTGGTGGCGGACATCGAACGTCACGGGGGCAGAATTGAGACCGGTGTGCGCGTCACCTCGGCCGACGACCTGCCGCCGAGCGACGTGTTGATGCTCGACGTGTCGCCGTCGGTCGCCGCCGACATCTTGGGCGAACGGCTGCCCGATCGCATCGCTCGGTCGTACCGCCGGTTCCGTCACGGCCCCGCCGCGTTCAAGGTCGATTTCGCCGTCGAGGACGGTGTTCCGTGGACGGCTCCGGCCGCACGCCACGCCGGCACGGTCCATCTCGGTGGCAGTCTCGATGAGGTCGTCGCCGGCGAGGAAGCGGTAAATCGAGGCGCCATGCCCGAGCACCCGTTCGTGCTCGTGGGCCAGCAGTATCTCATCGACCCGACCCGGTCGGTCGGCAACATCCACCCGTTGTGGACGTACGCGCATGTGCCTCACGCCTACACCGGGGATGCAACTGAGGCCATCACCGCCCAGATAGAACGATTCGCTCCTGGTTTCCGCGAGCGGATCATCGGCACGGCCGTGCGCTCCACGACCGAGATGTCGGCCTACAACCCGAACTACGTCGGCGGCGACATCATCGGCGGTGCGTCCTCGCTGAAACAGCTCCTGTTCCGACCACGTTTCGCAGTCGACCCATACTTCACAGGCATCCCGGGTACGTATCTGTGCTCAGCGTCGACCCCGCCGGGCGCAGGAGCGCACGGGATGTGCGGCGCCAACGCCGCTGCTCGCGCACTGGCACGATTGGGTGTGGATTCAATCTGATGACCGACCAGATCGGGCTGTTCGAGGCCATGTACTCCTGCCGGGCGATGCGCCGACTCCATCCCGATCCGGTACCCGAGGCACAACTTCTTCGGCTGGTCGATGCTGCGAACCAGGCGCCATCAGGTCGCAACTTCCAACGCGGGCGTTGGATCATCGTCCGCAACGACCAGCAGAAGCAACGCGTCGCCGAACTGAACCGTCGAGCCAGTGAGGAAGCCGCCAGGGAGCAGGCCGAACACGGCGAGCCCCTTCCCCATCACGGTGTCGAGAAGCGGCGCAGGATGTGGGAGGCGGTGCTGTGGCAGTCGGAGCACATGCACGAAGCTCCCGCCATCATCGTGGCGTGCGCGGTTCTGGATCACCCCGGGCAGGATCCAAATCGCTACGCCAGCTCCATCTGGCCAGGGATCCAGAACCTGCTGTTGGCGGCACGGGCCAGCGGCCTCGGGGCTGTCCCGACCACGTACGCCCTGCGCTTCCGAGACGAGCTGAACGAGGTGCTCGGCCTGCCGGACGACGCGGCCGCGCAAGCGATCATCCCGGTCGGATTCCCGATCGGCAACTTCGGGCCAGTCACTCGTCGCCCGGCACACGAGATCGTCACGTTCGACCGGTGGGACGGCCCGCATCCGGCCCTGATCGACCACCCGTGAGTTCGGTGCGCCGATCGACAGTTATGAAGCGCTGCGGCGTGAAGACGCCGTTCGACTACTCATCGTCGTCGAGACGAAAGCCAACCTTCATCGTCACCTGAAAATGGCCGATCGTCTCATTGCTGAAGTGGCCCCGTATCTGCGTGACCTCGAACCAATCCAGGTTGTGCAACGTCTTCGCGGCGCGCGTCGCGGCATTGCGAATCGCGCCGTCCACGCTGTCGGGCGACGACCCGACGATCTCGGTGACTCGATATACATGGTCGGACATGAGATTGCCTCCTGGCGCAGCTAAAACACTGATGATCGGCCAACTCCGTCGACGCGAGCGACCCGCGTGCCGTGGTCTATCACGCATCGAACGTTGCCCACAGAATGCCCGGACAGATGATCTTGCGCAAGTGCGTTGGGTGATTCGTGCCGTTCGGTGTCTGCTGCCGAACTCGATCACCCATTGACACCCTGGTGGCCCACGTCTGTTTTGCGATCAGATCGAGAGGCCGCCGTCGATGGGCAAGACCACACCGGTGATGTAGCCGGCCTGCTCGGAGGCAAGGAAGCCGACCGCCGGACCTACCTCGGCCGGATCGGAGAAGCGGCGCATGGGGATTTGGGCCCGCAGCTCCTCGAGTCGATCCTCTGGGATCGAAGCGACCATGTCAGTCTCGGCATTGGGAGAGATCGCGTTCACCGTGATCCCGAAACTGGCGAGCTCTTTGGCGGTCGCGCGTGTGAACCCGATGATGCCCGCTTTCGCCGCGGCGTAGTTCGACTGGCCGACGTTTCCGTGCAGGCCCGTGTACGACGTGATGTTGACGATCCGACCGTATGCCTGCTCGCGCATCACCGGCACGGCCGCCCTCGTCATGTTGAAGGTTCCGGTCAGATGCACGCCGAGCACAGCCTGCCAATCGTCGTCACTGAGCTTCCACACCATGCGATCACGCAGGATGCCTGCATTGTTGACGATGACATCGAGCCGACCCGTTCGTGTGACCGCGTGTTCGACACAGCTGGCAACCGATACCGCGTTGCCCACGTCGACGACGACAGGAATCGCCTCGGCGAGCACGCCGGTCGTGATCTCCGCCAGCGCGGCCTCGTTCACGTCGGCCTCGCAGATCGTGGCACCCGCTTCGGCGTAAAATCGACTGAGGGCAAGACCGATGCCCCGCGCAGCGCCGGTGACGATCACGGTGCGACCGGCGAAGTCGAACGATGCGCTCATGCCCGCTCGAGGAT
>JANMQX010000011.1:0-6852 GCA_031370745.1 Ilumatobacteraceae bacterium | reverse complement strand
CGAGCCGTTGAGGCCGACCATGAAACGGCGCAATGTGTGCCACAAGGTCAACACTTCGGCGCAACACGCGGCCACGACCAACGCGCGAAGCACCGATCTCGACGGCGCCGTGATTCGGCCGGCGTACAGCACGCCGCCCATTGCGAACGGGATCGAATATCGACCTTGCCAGACCTCGCCGATCCTGGTGTGGATGGCCAACTCGACGATTGTCGGTAGCACCAGCGCAGCGATGATCCAGCGTGCGTGCCACCAGCGATCTGGTGAGCGCCGCACGATCCAATACACCGCCATGCCGAGGGCCACGACCCATGACAACTGTGCAGCGACGGGCGCGTAGAACTCGTTCCATCCCAGCGCGCCGACCGCTTGGTGGACCGTTGTCGGAATGCCACGCACCGACCGATCGAATGCTGTGGCGAGCGAATCGGAATCCGCTGTCCTCCGGTCGCGGACGACGAAGGCCGACCAACGAACCCAGGCGACCGTTGCCGCCACGACGATCGCGTACGGCAGTGTGATCCTCGCCATCTGTTTGTTGCTCATCCGTCGTGGCCAGGTCGGAATCAGAACCAGGGCGACGACGACAAGGTCGATCAACGCCGCCGGGCGCAGTAACAGACAAAGCGCCAGCGGAACAGACACCCGGTTGAGCGAGGCGGGGTTCGCTCGATCGTGGAATCGATTGACGGCCTCGACCAAGGCCAGAGCGACGAGAGCGATTTCGATTCCACTCGTGCCGACGACACCGAGCAAATACCACGCCGACGGCGTGAGCGCGACCAGCAGCCACGCACCGCGTCCGAGGCGGTGACTCCGTGCCAGGGCATATCCGAGGATCGCCGCGCCCATCAACACCGCTGCCATCCGGTAGCCCATCACGTCGTTGCCACTCGAGAGCCCGCGTGCAACGAGACCGACGATCACGTAGTACCACGGCGGCGCGGTGCCCGCGGAGGTCGCCACAGCCACGCTGGCAGTGCTGCGGGTGGCGATCGCGCACGCCGCGGTGACTGTCTCGTCGTGCCGGAAGCAGGCAGGATCGCCGGAGGCCAGCGAGGCTGAGACGGTGACCTGTCGGTAGCCGGGTTCGAAGCCCGCGACAGGCCTGCCGACGAGGTCGCCGTGTGCCGCGCCTGCTGCACGGGTGACGTGAGCGGGTTCGTCGGGCCCTCCGTAACGGGCGATCGACAGTGCCCACGTACAGCCGATGATCGCGAACGCAGTCGTCGCCGGCAGCCAGACCGCTGTGTGGTAGCCGCCTGCGAACCGGTTCATCTCGATAGTGTCGTGATCGTGGTGGAGCCTGTGGTAGAGGAGCCGATCGAGGCCAAGCGCCGCTCGCGTCGAACCCTCATCGGCGTGACGGCTGGCGTGGTTGTCGCCGGGGCCCTCGTTGCATTCGGGTTCTCGCGTTCCGACGACCAACGGGAGCCAAACTCCAACACACCGCCGACGATCGGCATCATCCAGTCGCCGGCGCAGGTGTTCGTGACACAGCCCGACGTCGCGGTACCCGGCTCGGCCCCGGCCACGAACGACGTGCCGACCGTACCGACAGGCACCGCCGACGTGGCCTTCCCACCAGTGTCATCCAACATCCTGGTCCCGTAACGCTCAGCCGACCGGCCGATCCTGTTTGTCCTTCTTGGCTGCCTTCGCCGCTTTCTTCCACTCACGAACCTTGCCCAGCGAGGTCGGGTCGGTGATGTCGGCCACGCTGCGCGGGCTGTCGTCACCGAACTTGCCGGCAGCTTCCTGCCAACCCTTGGGCTGAACGTCGAAACGCTTGCCGAGAATGGCCGTGAAGATCTTGGCCTTCTCGTCGCCGTAACCGGGCAGCGTGCGCAGCCGGTCGTACAACTCGTCGCCACTCTTCACGCCGGCCCATACCGCTTCGCCTCGGCCGTCGAATCGCTCGACGAGGGCCGAACACATATCGTGGATTCGCCGACCCATCGAGGCAGGGAAGCGGTGAATCGCCGGCTTGGCGCGGCAGACGGCGATGAACTCCTCCTGGTCCATCGCCGCGATCTTCGACGCATCGAGGTGACCAAGCCGGGCATGCAACGTTGCCGGCCCGGTGAAGGCCCATTCCATCGGTACCTGCTGATCGAGCAACATTCCGATCAGCACAGCAGTCCCGTCGGTGTTGAGCAACCGATCCGCGTCGGCATTGCCGGTGATGAACATGGTTCCGGTCATGAGCCCGAACGCTAGATGCCAGCGGGAGTCTCCGGCCACGTCGTGAGACAATCGCGAACAGGAAGCGTTGGGCAGCGAGTGGGGTGCGCCCACGGCTTTGCGTCGTCGCCGAAACTCTGCGCCCAGGCGGGGTGTGATCTGATGGCCTGGTGCTTGTGGTGGTCATCGTCACGTTCTCGGCTCAGGCGGCGATGCTCGATGCATGTGTTGCATCGGTGCTCGCCGGCGGTGACGCCGACTGCGTGATCGTCGTCGACAACGGCGGAAGTGCCTCCGTCGCGACCGAGGCCGAGCTGGTCCGCGCGCCGCGCAACCTCGGATTTGGGGGCGGTGCAAACCTCGGCTTTCAACGGGCCGCCGAACTCGGCGCAACGACTGTCGCGTTGCTCAACGACGACATCGAGGTCGAGGCCGGATGGCTGGCGCCATTGCGAGCGGCGTTGAATGATGACGCGAAGCTCGGTGCCGTGCAACCGAAGTTGCTACTCGCCGGCTCCGACCCTCGTCGGATCAACAGCCTCGGTGTAACGGTCGGTGACGATGGTGCGGGTAGCGACATCGGCTACGGCGAGCTCGACGCACCGCAGTTCAGCGCTGACCGCCCGATCGAGTCGTTCACCGGCGGTGCTGTGCTGTTCCGATCGCAGTTCCTGGAAGAGACAACCGGCTTCGACGAGTCGTACTTCCTGTACTACGAGGACGTCGATCTGGCTCGCCGCGGCGCGGAACTGGGATGGACGTATCAATGCGTCCCGTCCAGCATCGTGTGGCATCGAGTCAGCGCATCGACCTCGCAACTCGGTGGGCGAGCCAGATACCTGCAGGAACGCAACCGGCTCCGCTTTGCGTTCCGGTTCGGCGATCGCGCCATGGTGAGCAAGGCCCTGTGGTTGTCGGTCCGCAGGCTGCGGTGGAGCCCGCGGTTGACCCACGCCAGAGCGCTGATCGCCGGGATCTGGCACGCCCCCGCAGCTCTCCGGGCCCGCTGACTCCAGCCTGCGGCGCGGCAGGGGAGCCTTTGTCTCGCTCTCTGTAACGAGTCTGTCAAGAGTTCGTCAGATGTCTGACGCTTCGTCCGAGTCGAGCCCCACGTCCCTCAAGTGACGCCTTGCGAAGCCCGATCCATTTCCTGACCCGGTGACCAGTGCGTCAGGGGAAACCACGGCCGAGGAAGGCAGAGCTAGCGATGCACAAGCAGCAGCGATGGAACCGGCTCCTCGTCCTGGGTGTAGGGATCGGCTTTACCGCCGCTACGTGCATCTCTTCGGCTACCAGCGCAGCAAGTGCTTCGCCCGCTTTCATCCCCCCAACCGCCGACTGGTTGACCACCGTCAACTACTACCGCGCGATGGCCGGCCTGGGCCCGATCGTCGAGGATGGCTCGATGTCGGCTGGCGCTGCGGCGCACAGTTGCTACATGCTCTACAACGGGATCAGCCACGACGAGACGCCGGGCCTGCAGGGCTATACCCCCGAAGGCGATTCTGCAGGCAACAGCGGCAACGTTGCGGTATCGAGCCAGATCAACACCAGCGCCCGCAGCCACATCGAACTGTGGATGAGCGGCCCCTTTCACGCCATCGGTATCCTGCGCCCGAATCTCCACTCCACCGGCTTCGGCAAGTGCGACATGGCCTCGACGCCGACATGGCACAGCGGCGCCACGCTCGACGTGTTGCACGGCCTCGGCAAGGACCCACGCCCCGCCAACCCGATCCTTTTCCCCGGCAACGGCTCTACGACGAACCTCGATCGCTTCGTCGTCGAGTCGCCGAGCCCGATGACATACTGCGGATGGACCGGGTCTGCCGGCCTCCCGATCATCGCGCTGATGCCTGAAGCGGCAAACAACGCCACCGCCTCACTGGTGGGCCCGGATGGTCATCCGATCGACGTGTGCGTCCTCTCGGCCGCCAACACCAGCGGAGTCGCCCAACAGATCCTGCAGGGTGACAACGCAGTCGTCATCGTGCCGCGCACCATCCTCGCCCAAGGCACCTATGCCGTCGCTGCTGGTACATCGGCGCGCAATGTCAACTGGAGCTTCACGGTAGATTCGGCCGCAGCGCTCGGAAATGTCACTCCGGTCCCGGCCGCTGAGCCGAGCGCCCCTGCAACCGGCCTCGCTCCACTGGAACCGGCACGAATCGTCGACACGCGGTTCTCCGTCGGCGCTTCCCGCATGGCGGCCGGCGTCATGACTCGCCTTCAGGTCACGGGTCGGGGAGGCGTTCCCGCCGATGCCACGGCGGTGTTGACCAACGTGACGGTGACCGGCCCGACAGGCTCCGGCTTCCTCACGATGTGGAACTGCGCAACTCAGCCAGAAGTGTCGACACTCAACTTCTCGGCCCACCAGACCGTGGCCAACGCCGCCACGATCCCGCTCGACAGCAGCGGCTACTTGTGCGCCTTCAGCAGTGTGTCTGCTGATCTGGTCATCGACGTGGGCGGCTACTACTCGACTTCAGCCGCTGGGCGTTACACGCCCGTCTCACCGGTGCGACTCATGGACAGCCGTGCAGGCATCGGAACTCCCGCACGACTCATCGCCGGCCAGGTTGTCGAGCTTCCAGTCGCAGGAGTCGCCGGTGTGCCGACGAACGCCAGCGTCGTCGCCCTCAACGTCACGGGGATTTTGCCGACTGTCGATGCCTACATCACCGCCTTCCCCTGCGGTTCGATGCCGTCGACATCCAGCCTCAACCCTGCGGCAGGTCGGGTCACACCGAACCTGGTGATGGCGCAGGTGTCGCCCGCCGGCACTGTGTGCTTCTTCGCCAACACTGACATCGACCTCGTCGTCGATGTGGTTGGCTACGTCTCCCCGGGCGCCAGCAACAGGTTCACGCCCAGCACACCATTCCGCTTCACCGATACTCGCGACACCCGACCCGACGCCAGCGCCGGTCAGGGTGGGACCCGGTTTGCATCGGGACAGACAATCGTCGTGCAGATCGCCGGTATGCGTGGAGTGCCGGCCGGGGCCCGGGCGATCTCCGCCAACCTGACGGTCGTCGATGCGAACGACCGCGGCTTTGTCACCGCATTTCCGTGCGGCGAGGTGCCCACCGCATCGAACGTCAACTACGAACTCGCCACCGCCGTTGCCAACGCGGCCGAACTTTCCCTCTCGGCCTCCGGCGCGATCTGTATCTACTCCTCGAACTCCGCTCACGTCATCATCGACGTCAACGGCTGGTGGAACTGAGCTCAGACGAGATAGGGATCGAGTGTCTCCGAATCGATCCCGTACCTGCTGATGGCAGCGGCGACCTGATCAGCATCGACCTCGCCGGTGGCGTGCAGGGCCGAAAGCACCCCCACCACCACATGGCCGAGGTCGATCTCGAAGAAGTTGCGCAGCGACTCGCGAGTGTCGCTGCGGCCCATGCCGTCGGTGCCGAGTGGAACGAAGGTACGTCCTGGCACGAAGCGCGCAACCTGCTCGGGAACGATCTTCATGAAGTCGGTGACGGCAACGATCGGACCGGGAGAATCGGCGAGTAGCTGAGCGACATCGGCCGTGCGCGGTGCCTGGCTGGGATGGAGGCGATTCCAGCGCTCGATCTCGAGCGCGTTCTCGCGGAGCCGCTTGTACGAGGTCGCCGACCACAGCTCGACACCTACATCGAAGTGCTCCGCGAGTTCGCCAGCAGCCTGGCGAGCGGCGCCCTGCGCCGACCCCGAGAACAACAACGTGGCATGTTTCGAGGGTCCCTCCGGCGCCGGTGCCCATCGATAGAGACCACGCATGATTGCGGCGCGAACGGCTGCTGGATCACCCTCAGGCATCACCGGCATCGGGTAGTTCTCGTTGTAGAGCGTGATGTAGTAGAAGACGTCAGGATCTTGGCTACCGCCGCCGTACATCCGCTGCAGCCCCTCCTGAACGATCGCCGCGACTTCGTACGCGAACGCAGGGTCGTAGGCCTGGCACGGCGGCACGGTCGAGGCATGCACCAGTGAGTGACCATCTTGGTGTTGCAGGCCCTCGCCCATCAACGTCGTCCGACCAGCAGTGGCTCCGAGCAGGAATCCACGCGTGCGGGCGTCGGCCGCTTGCCAGATGAGGTCGCCGACTCGTTGGAATCCGAACATCGAATAGAAGGTGTAGAACGGCACCATCGGCACGCCGCGGGTCGCATAGGTCGTGCCCGCGGCGATGAAGCTGGCGGTCGAGCCGGCTTCGGTGATGCCCTCTTCCAGGATCTGGCCGTTCTCTGCTTCGGCGTAGCTGAGCAGCATCTCGTGATCGACGGGCTCGTACTTCTGGCCCTGCGATGCGTAGATCTTCAGCTCTCGGAAAAGCGAATCCATACCAAAGGTACGTGCTTCGTCGGGGATGATCGGCACGACCCGGTGCCCGAACTTCTCATCGCGGGCCAAGCCGCGCAACAGCCGGGTGAAGCCCATGGTGGTGCTGACGGCCTGCGTTCCCGAACCGGTCAGCAACTCGGCGAAGGCGCTGTCGTCGGGGAGTTGCAGCGGCTTGCGGGCACGTGTCGTTCGCTTCGGGATCGAACCGCCGAGGGCCTTGCGACGCTCCATCATGTACTGGTACTCGATCGAGTCTTCTGCTGGCCGGAAGTACGGCGGCAGGTCGCCGTCGAACGCCGAATCGGGGATCTCGTCGTGCATGTACAG
>JANMQX010000433.1:0-6931 GCA_031370745.1 Ilumatobacteraceae bacterium | reverse complement strand
GGCCAGCGTCACGCCGTCGATGTCGTACCGGCTGACCATCATCGCTCCGCGGTATTCCAGGTAGCGATCGAGGTTGTTGGCAGCGTCGGAACTGATTGCGCGGACCTCATCGAGATCACGCGGCACCACGCCGGAGCTCTCCACGGCCCTGCGCAAGCTGGCGAGCACGTGCATCGGGCCGACGGTCGAGGGCGAAGCACCCTCGAGGAGAGGGATTGCGTCATTGGGTTCGACGCCCCACTCGCGGCAGCCGGCGAGGTACGACCCGATCGGACCAAGGTCGTAGCCATGCAACCAGAAGTGGTGCTCCCAGCTGGCGCGGCAGTGCTCGACGACTTCGTGAACGTGTTCGATGAGGGTCGTGTCGTCGAGCTCGCTGAGGTCGACCTTTTGAATGGCCAGGTTCTGCGACTCGATCAACGCTCGTCCACCGCGCTCCCAATCGTCGACGACCTTGCGCCACGGGCGTTCGATTCGAGCCCTCTCGGCCGCCTTCGTGCGTCGACGAAACTCCGGATGAAATCGTCCGACGGCGCGGAGCACAAATCGCGGGGGAAGATTCTTGGCTGGACGGTCGGCTGCGATCAACGGTCGCAGCCGGGTGTACATGAACCCGTTGACGAAGGCGCAGTCAAGCGTGTCGGCCGGGGTGCCGAGCTCGGCGAAAACTCTGCGCAGGCCCGCTGGCATTGCATTGGCCTGGATGTGTTGGATCAGTGGCGTTTCGCCGCCGACGAAATGAGATCGATCAAGTTCCCAAAATCCCGGTCCGGGCGCATCCCACGTCACCAACATCCGACCTCCCGCTCCAACCATATGCCGCGACGTAGACATCGGCCACTGACTTGCCGAGCAAGGTCTGGGGCCGGCTCACGACATCTTCGCCTGCAGGCGGCGATCGAGGGCATCGAGGAAGTCTTCGGTGCTCAGAAACGGAGCGTCCTTGGCGATCAGGATCGCCAGGTCCTTGGTCATCTCACCGGCTTCGACCGCTTCGACGCACACGCTCTCCAGCGCTTGGGCGAAGTTGACGACATCGGCCGTCTCATCCATCTTGCCGCGGTAGCTCAGGCCCTGGGTCCAGGCATAGATCGACGCAACGGGGTTGGTTGAGGTCTTGTTGCCTTTCTGATGCTCGCGATAGTGGCGCGTGACGGTTCCATGCGCAGCCTCGGCTTCGACGGTCTGTCCGTCGGGGGTCATCAACACCGAAGTCATCAGGCCGAGCGAACCGAAGCCTTGAGCGACGGTGTCGCTCTGCACATCGCCGTCGTAGTTCTTGCAGGCCCACACATAGCCACCCTCCCACTTCATCGCGCATGCGACCATGTCGTCGATCAAGCGATGTTCGTACGTCAGCCCGGCGGCGTCCATCTCGGCCTTGAACTCGTTCTGATAGACCTCCTCGAAAAGGTCCTTGAACGAGCCGTCGTAGGCCTTGAGGATGGTGTTCTTGGTGCTGAGGTAGACGGGGTACTTGCGGATGAGGCCGTATCGCAGCGATGCCCGGGCGAAGTCGCGAATCGAATCGCTGTAGTTGAACATCCCCATTGCCACGCCGCCGTCAGCGCCAAAATCGGCGATCTTCATCTCCACCGGTTCGCTGCCATCGGCCGGAATATAAGTCATCATCACGGTGCCGGCGCCCGGCACCTTGTAGTCCGTCGCCTTGTACTGATCGCCATGTGCGTGGCGACCGATGACGATCGGCTTGGTCCAACCCGGCACGAGTCGTGGAATGTTGGAGATCACGATCGGCTCGCGAAAGATCACCCCGCCGAGGATGTTGCGGATCGTGCCGTTGGGGCTCCTCCACATCTTCTTCAGCCCGAACTCTTCGACGCGCGCCTCGTCGGGGGTGATGGTGGCGCACTTCACGCCTACGCCGTACTTCTTCGTCGCGTTGGCCGCATCGATGGTGACCTGATCGTTCGTGGCGTCACGGGACTCGATGCCGAGGTCGTAGTAGTCGAGCTGGATGTCGAGGTACGGCAGGATGAGCTTGTCTTTGATGAACTGCCAGATGATGCGGGTCATCTCGTCGCCATCCATCTCGACAACGGGGTTCTTGACCTTGATCTTGCCGGCATTCGCCACAGCACTCACCTTTGTTCACGTGTTTGGTCTGCACTTGTATCGGACTTGTACAGGCTAGCGAAACGCGCCGGGTGAGTAGCAAGGGTTCCTCTGGAATGCTCACTACTAGCATCGATACCGATGGACTTCACGTGGACGCCCGAGCAGAACGAGTTGCGTGAGCGGGCCCGCAAAGTCGCCATCGAGGCAGTCGAACGCTTCGGCCGCTCCAACGATTCGTGGATCAACGGCTACTCCAAGGAGTTCGCCATAGAGATGGCCGCGCACGGGTGGATCGGCATGACGTGGCCGACAGAGTTCGGTGGCGGCGGTCGGCCGGCAATCGAGCGACTGATCGTCGGTGAAGAAATGATCAAAGCTGGAGCTCCGATTGCCGCGTTCTGGTTCGCCGATCGACAGATGGGTCCGTCGCTGATCACCTACGGACGACCCGATCAACAAGCCGAGTTCCTGCCCCGGATCCTGTCCGGCGAGACCACGTGGTGCATCGGCATGAGCGAGCCCGACGCTGGCTCCGACCTCGCGTCACTGAAGACGTCGGCTGTTCGCGACGGCGACGACTGGGTCATCAACGGTCAGAAGATCTGGACCAGCTTCGGCGAGGTCGCCGACTACTGCTACCTGATCTGTCGCACCTCGACCGACGGTCCCCCGCACGCCGGGATCAGCGAGATCATCGTCCCCATGGACACGCCCGGTATCGAGATCCGTCCGATCAAGGACATGACGACCAATCGCCACTTCTGCGAGGTGTTCTACTCCGATGTTCGTGTACCGGTGCTCAACCTGGTGGGTGTCGAAGGTGCCGCGTTCAAGCAGACGATGAAGCAGCTCGAGCACGAGCGTGGTGGCGTCGACCGTCTCGTGTCGAACTACGCGCTCTATCAGATCGCGCTCGAGCATGCGGATCGCAACGACCCCGTCGTGCGTCAAGAGATCGCCGCGCTGGAGATCGGGTATCGCATCGGCCGACTCTTGGTGATCCGCGAGGCTCTTCGGCAAGCGCCCGCCGGGTTCAGCGCGGCCACGAAATGTTTCGGAACCGAGCACGAGATGCGTGTCGCAGAATTCGTCGCCCGCACCATGGGGCCGCAGGCGACGTTGTGGGATCCTCTGACGCAGGGACTCGCGTATGCGCCGGGCTACACAATCATGGGCGGCACATCCAACGTGATGCGCAACATCCTCGGCGAACGCGTGCTCGGCCTCCCCCGCTGACCGTCATCGCGACGACGAGCCCATCGACGCTGCTACGTACATCGCCGCGCATCCGGGCGACACGGCCGGATGACTACGGTTGACGCATGGCCGACCTCGTCGAGATCTCGTCGCGCATCATCGATTCCGGTGTGGTGGATCAGCCTGTCAATCGCGTAACCAGCGAGCTCAGCGAGCTCGCCGACGACTTGGCCATGGTCGAGAGCTTCAGCCATTGCGTGGCCTTCGACAGCGGGGATGGTCTGGTCTGCTTCGACTCATCCGGGGTCCACAGCGGTGAGGCGGTGGTCGCCGCATTGAAGAGTTGGCGGACCGACCGCGTGGGTCACTTGATCTACACGCACGGTCATGCCGATCATGTCGGTGGAAGCACGTTCTTCGCCGCGGACAAGCCGACCGTCGTCGGCCATCAGAACGTCGCGGCAAGACTCGATCGATACGACTACACGAGCAACTGGAACCTCATCATCAACGCTCGACAATTCGGCGGAATCCCAGGCGAGCTGAACCTGTCGATCGGCGAGGCGCTCGGCGACGGAAACGGTGGCGCCCGCATCGCGATCGCCGAGGCGCGCAGGTTCCTGCCGGCCACGACACTTCGACCGACCACAACGTTCGACAAGCAACACTCGATGGTCGTCGGTGGCACGCCGATCGAACTTCACCACGCCCGCGGCGAGACCGACGACCATCTATGGGCGTGGCTGCCCAACCGCAAATGGCTGATGGCCGGCGACTTCGTGATCTGGAACTTCCCCAATGCGGGCAATCCGCAGAAGGTCCAGCGGTACCCCTTGGAATGGGCCGTCGCCTTGCGCGAGATGATCGCTGTCGGGCCGGAGTTGTTGGTGCCCGCCCATGGATTGCCGATCGCTGGTCGGGATCGCATCGCGCTCGTACTCGGCGACATCGCCGACGCGCTGGAGGGGTTGGTCGCCGACGTCATTGCACTGATGAACCAAGGCGCAACGCTGGACGCGATCATCCACTCCGTGTCCGTTCCGGCCGACACGTTGGCCAAGCCGTATCTGCGTCCGTTGTACGACGAACCCGAGTTCGTCATCCACAACATCTGGCGTCAGTTCGGTGGCTGGTGGGATGGCGCCGCATCGCGGCTGAAGCCATCACCCGATTCGCACCTCGCCGCGGTGATCGCCCAAATGTGCGGAGGGCCCGCCGAATTGATTCGTCGCGCCCAGCAGGCGGTCGCCGACAACGATCTGAGGTTGGCCTGCCATCTCGCGGACCTTGCGGGTTGGGCAGCGCCGGCCGACCCAGCGATCCACAGCGGTCGCGCCGAGGTCTACGTCGAACGGCGCAAAGCCGAGCCCAGTTTGATGAGCAAGGGGATCTTCATGGCGGCGGCGCGCGAGTCGCAGGCGATCGCGGACACCTCAACTACCTAGCGATACCAGGGCCACCGCACTGGCGGCGAACGCCAGACCGACGGCTTGCGTCGTGCTGACACGCTCATGATCGAGCCCGAAAGCGAGACAGACGGTGGCGACCGGGTACATCGATGAGATCACTGCGACGATCGACAACAAGCCGCGATGGCTGGCCTCGAGGTAGAACACGTTGGCGGCCATGTCGAGCACACCGGACGCAAGCACCAACCAGATCATTTCCCGCAACGCGCCGCGCCCGGACCGAGTGAACCCGACCACCATCGCAACGACCGGAAGCGATGCGGCGCGGGCGGACACAATTGGCCACAGTCCGCTGTCGTTGGCGGTGCGGGCCAAGGCGACGAAGATGAACCCGAAACCGACACCCGCGGCCCCCGCGAGCAACAGCGTAGACAACGGCGTTTCTTGGTGGCGCACCCCAATCGCTCCGCTGACCAACGCAACTGCGACGCACGCAACGACGATTCCGATGAGGGCGATGCCGCTGGGGCGCTCCCCTATCAACAGACCGACGATCACTGGCACGACGGCGCTGACTATCGCGGTCACCGGCGCCACCACCGTCATCGCGCCACTGGACAGGGCGCGATAGAACGCGCTCAGGGCCAGTCCTCCCGCCGCACCAGCGGCGGCCCCCCACCACAGGTCGTGCGCCGAGGCGAGCGGAGTCCCGATCAACAGCACGCCGCCCACGACCAGCACCAGGCTGGTTGCCTGACCGAGCAAGGTGACGACCGGGCTCGGGACACGGCGAGAGGCGCGGCCGCCGCAGTAATCGGCGAGTCCATAGTTCACCGCACAGAAAGCCGCCAGCAGGATTGCCACGGCTCCTTGCTAGCAGAGCCCGTCCACGCAACTGGTGGCTTTGTATGGTCATCACATGCAACACGTTCGTTTCGGTCTCACCGGCCTCAAGGTGTCGCGACTGTGCCTTGGCACGATGACGTTCGGGTATCAATGCGACGAGGAGACATCGTTCGCAATCATGAATGCCGCCGACGAGGCCGGCATCACCTTCTTCGATACGGCCGACGTGTATCCGCTTGGCGCTCCTGCCGAGATCTTTGGACGCACCGAGGAGGTGATCGGCCGATGGTTGGGTTCACGTCGCGACAACTTCATCCTCGCCACGAAGTGCTACTTCCCCACCGGTCCGAACCCGTGGGACGCTGGCAACTCACGCAAGAACATCATGCGCGCCCTCGACGCGTCGCTGCGCCGACTGGGAACGGACTACGTCGACCTCTACCAGTTGCATTCGTGGGATGCCGACACCCCGATCGACGAGACGTTGCAGGCACTTGACGATGTCGTGCGATCGGGCAAGGTCCGCTACGTCGGTTGCAGCAACTTCCTCGCGTACCAGTTGGCTCGCAGCATCGGACGCAGCGAGATGTTGGGCTGCGCCAGCTTCGTCAGCGTGCAGCCGCGCTACAACCTGTTGTTCCGGGAAAACGAACGCGAGCTGTTTCCGCTCTGCGCCGAGGAGGGCATCGCGGTGATCCCGTACAACCCGCTTGCCGGCGGTTTCCTCACCGGCAAACACCAACCGGGTGCGCCCACGGAGGGCGGTCGATTTACGTTGGGATGGGCGGCCGGTCGATACCAGGAGCGTTACTGGAACGACCGCATGTTCACAGTGATCGACGAACTGCGGCCGATCGCCGAGGCGGCCGGGGTGTCGATGGCCACCTTGGCCGTGCAGTGGGTCTTGGCCAACCCGACGATCTCCAGCCCGATCGTCGGCGCCAGCAAGCCCGAGCAGCTGAAGGATTCAGTGGCCGCCGTCGAGGCGGTGTTGGATCCCACGATCAAGGCTCTGCTCGACCAGATGACGTATGAGTTCCGTTTCGGAGACAACGCCCGCTGATCTCACGCTCTGCGTTCTTCGGGCGTCGGCGTCAGGATTGCCGGAGTGTTTCACTGCCGCCGCAGTCAGTCGGCACCGTTGAAACCCATACGGCAGCGGTAGGTCGTATGGCCCCTTACCGTCCGGGCACAGTAATAATTCCTCAAGATCGTCAAGGTCGTGCCGACCTAGTAGTCCTGCACGACCTCACAGTGGGGTCTCGAAAGGTCCGGTAGGAAGTCATGAAGTTCGATCTCTGGCGCTCACGGTGGGCCGCGGCAGGCGCCGCGATCGCCATCGCACTGGGGGGCGGCGGCCTGTTCGCCGCATCTGCACTGGGTAACACGGGTGATGCGTC
>JANMQX010000051.1:0-5145 GCA_031370745.1 Ilumatobacteraceae bacterium | reverse complement strand
CCACCCCTCGGCACTGGGCCACCTGCTGCGCGGGCTGCATGAGGTGCACGGCTTCCCTCGATACCTCATCACCGAAAACGGCGCGGCGATGCCCGACGCGGTGGTTGTCGACGGGCGCGTCATCGACGACGACCGTCTCGAGTACTTCGCCGCCCATCTCGGACAGGTGCACCAGGCCATGGAAGATGGGGTGCCGGTCGAGGGCTATTTCGCCTGGTCGTTGCTCGACAACTTCGAGTGGGGCCACGGCTACGGACCGAAGTTCGGCCTCGTGGCAGTCGATATGGAAACCCAACACCGCACCCCCAAGCGCAGCGCGCTGTGGTATGCCGAGGTGGCCAAATCCGGCGAGATCCAACCCAACAACCAGACGTGATCGAGTGTTTCCCGGTCAGGTGGCGGCCGTGAGGCACTCTGCGGCCGGTGTGGAGTGTTTCACGCCCACCCGGGTGCCTCAAGCCACTCCACTCAGCCTTCGCCGAGGCTGACCGCCGCGGCGATGCTCTCGCGCCGGCCGGGCAGCGCCTCTATACCTCTGCGCATGTGACGCAGTTGGCGACGGACCTCGAACCCGAGGCCGTGAAGCGTGGCGAGATGTCCACTTTCGGGTGGGACGTTGATTCGTGGCGGCGATCCCCACTCGAGGCGTCGTGCGGCGACGATCAAACTGGTCAGCGACTCCGACGTGTCGGCGACGATCGGTCCGAGTGTCGCTTCATGCGCGACCAGGTATCCAGCGATCTTCCCTCGACGACGAAGGACGAGCGCCCGCCCAGGGTTCTGTTCGGCAGCTTTGGCTAACAACGACCGGCGGTTCGCGCCGAACCGAGGGGCGTCGAACCGGACGACGTCGTCGAGATCGTCAGACGTGAGCGGCTGGCATTCATCGCCGTCGACGCTCGGCGGCGCATCCTCTCGAAGTCCCATCACCGTGGTGAGCCCATGGTCGACGAAACCCATCCGCTCGTAGAGCGGGCCCCCGGCCGCCGAGGCATCGAGCACCGATGCGCAGCCATGGCCCGTCAGCACGTTGCTGAGGAACTCGGTGATGGTCGTGCCGATTCCCCGCCGTTGCACGTCGGTCCGCGTTGCCACCAGGCCGATCCAGCCGAACTTGCTGTCCGGATACGCAATGCAACATCCGGTTCCGACGACTACTCCGTCGATTTCGACGACGGCCAGCCCATCGGGTTGAACGGCGGCGAAGCGTTCGATGCTCGTGCGGAACGACGACACGCCGTATGCCTGGCGCATCACGTCATCCATCGCTTCGAGCGTCGCCGGTTCGGCCCCAGGGTCGACACGTCGCGGCGTCACGACGCGATCGTAGTGGAGGGTTTCAATCCCACCAGGGTGCACCGCGACACTCCACACAGGTCGGTCGAGTGTTTCACGCCTAACTGGGTGCCCAGAAACACTCCGCAGGGCTCTCCCCGGCCGCGGAACGGCCCGGGACAAGCCCGGGCCGTTGATCGCTACTTCTTCGAATTACTTGACTTCGACGGATGCTCCAGCTTCGGCGAGCTTGGTCTTGGCTGCCTCTGCGGCTTCCTTTGTGGCCTTCTCGAGTACTGGCTTTGGTGCCGCATCGACAAGGTCCTTTGCTTCCTTCAAGCCAAGGCTGGTCAGCTCACGCACGACTTTGATGACCTGGATCTTCTGGGCGCCGGCCGCGGTGAGGATGACGTCGAATTCGTCCTTCTCCTCCTCGACGGGTGCTGCGGCGGCTCCGCCGCCACCGGCGGCCGCAACTGCCACGGGGGCCGCGGCGGTGACGCCGAACTTCTCTTCGAACGCGTCGAGCAGTTCCTTGAGCTCGATCACGGTCATGCTGGAAATGGCTTCGAGGACATCGTCCTTGCTCACTGTTGCCATGGGGTTGTCTCCTTACAGATTTGGTTGTCTACGAGTTGGTTGATGTGGGCGTGATGGTGCTTGCGCGGCCGCCGTCACCCTGTCTTGGCTGTTTACGCAGCCTCTTGCTGATCGATCAGAGCCTTGAGGCCGTATGCAAAGTTGCGCGGCAGCGCCTGCAACAGACCTGCTGTTTTCACCAGCGGGGCCTGGAACGCTCCAGCGAGCATTGCCAGCAGAACGTCGCGGCTCGGCAGATCGGCGAGTCCATCGATGTCTTTCGCCGACATCGACTTGCCGCCCATCGACCCACCCTTGATGATCAGGAATGGGTTGGTCTTTGCTGCATCTTTCAACGCCTTGGCGACGCCAGCGGCATCGCCGCTGACAAAAGTGATGGCGCTCGGCCCGATGAGCAGTTCGGCAAGGCCGTCGATGCCCGCCTTCTCGGCACCAAATCGAGCCAATGTGTTCTTGTACACCTTGTACTCGCCACCGCTCTTGCGCAGTTGACGCCGCAGTGCTGCCAGTTGGCCGACGCTCATGCCGCGGTACTCGGTGATGATCGCCGCATCGGCTGCGGTGAGTTTGGCGGAGACCTCGTCGACGACTGCGACCTTCTCGGCACGGGGGTTCTCAGTTGTCATGTACACCTCCTTTCGCTTCGACTCGGGTGCTCGCTGTGCAGCGAACACCGCGAGGAGCGACGGGCAGAGGTGCCTGACGTTCCGATCACGAGTTCACCTCGGCTGGTGGGAAACCCATTGTCCCCGGAGGGACCAGCGGTCTTTGGCGAGCGATTGCTTTGGTTGTGCGGCAAGACTACCGGCGGATTCGCCCGTACGTCACGCCCGGAAGTCAGGGTGCCCGACCTCGGGGCGCAGGCGGTTGGTGTCGACCTTGATGCCGGGGCCCATGGTCGACGACACCGAGATCTTCTTCAGGTATCGACCCTTCGCCGAGGCCGGCTTGGCACGCTGCAACTCGTCGAGAACGGCACGGAAGTTGCGTTCCAGTGCTGTCGGCTCGAAACTGGCTTTACCGATGTTGACGTGCACATTGCCGTACCGATCGGTGCGGTACTCGACCTTGCCGCCCTTGAACTCGGCGACGGCGCGGCCGACGTCTTGGGTAACGGTGCCGGTCTTCGGGTTTGGCATCAAACCACGCGGGCCCAGCACTCGGCCGAGACGACCGACCAGCGGCATCATGTCGGGCGTGGCGATGGCCAGATCGAAGTCCATCTTGCCCTTTTGGATCTCTTCGGCCAGATCGTCGGCACCGACGATGTCGGCACCAGCGTCGCGAGCCTGCTGGGCGGCTTCGCCCGAGGCGAACACCGCAACGCGGACGTTCTTGCCGGTGCCTTCCGGCAGCGCGACAGTGCCACGCACCATTTGATCGGCTTTACGCGGGTCGACACCGAGGCGGATGGCGACATCGACACCCTCGTCGAACGTTGCCTTGGCACTCTTCTTGGCCAGCTCCAGCGCTTCGGTGGGCGTGAACAACCGGTCACGATCGAATGACTTGACCGAATCTACGAACTTCTTTCCTGACATTGTCTGTCTCCCTCGGTGGTAGCGCCGCCGGGCGAGGTCGTCCCGGTCGAGCGGTGTGTGAACTATGAAACCTTGAGGCCCATCGAGCGCGCGGTGCCCCGGATCTGCTGCTTGGCAGCGTCGAGATCGTAGGCGTTGAGGTCGGGCATCTTGATCTTGGCGACTTCTTCGATGTCGGCCTCGGTCACCGTGCCGACGACTGTCTTACCCGGCTCCGTGGAACCCTTGGCGAGACCGGCCTTCTGGCGCAGCAACACTGGCGCCGGAGGAGTTTTGAGGATGAACGTGAACGTGCGGTCCTCGAAGATGGTGATCTCGACCGGAATGATGGTGCCGACCTGCGACTCCGTGGCCGCGTTGTACTGCTTGACGAAATCCATGATGCCCACTCCGTGCGGTCCGAGCGCGGTACCTACCGGCGGCGCCGGGGTGGCTTTGCCTGCCGGGATCTGGATCTTGACGATCGCAGTAACTCTCTTTTTTGCCATGACTGATTCCTTGTTTCGAACTTTTGCTGCGGTTACAGCTTGGAGACTTGGCTGAAGTCCATCTCCACCAAGGTCTCGCGACCGAAGATGTTGACAAGGACCTTGAGCTTCATGTGGTCGGCGTTGATCTCGGCGATCGTTCCGGCAAAGTCGGCGAACGGGCCTTCCTTCACACGCACGCTCTCGCCGACTTCGTAGTCGAGCTTCGGCTTCTTGCGATTGGGCAAGCCGCCGGTGCCATCGCCCTTCGCGGCAAGGAATGTCTGCACTTCGCGGCGCGACAGCGGCGTGGGCTTTTGACCCTGCTTGTTCTGGCCCACGAACCCGGTGACGCCGGGCGTGTTGCGGATGCAATACCAACTGTTGTCGTCCATCTGACAACGAACCAGCAGGTAGCCGGGAAACACCTTCTTCTGGACGGTCTGCTTGCGGCCGTTCTTGAACTCGTCGACCTCCTCCATCGGGATGACGACTTCGAAGATCTTGTCCTCCATGTTCATGCTCTGGATGCGAGCATGCAGGTTGGCCGTGACCTTCTTCTCGTAGCCAGACTGCGTGTGCACCACGTACCAGGCACCCGGACGAGTCCACGGATCATCGACGACTTCTTCTTCGACGGCTGCTTCTTCGTCGGTCGGTGCGTCGGCATCGTTGGAGAGGTCGAACGAGGCATCGACCGTGTGGTCGGTATCTTCGGGCTCGCCAGCACCACCGTCGCGCTCGGTAGCGGTCCCTGCTGGCGCGTCCTCTTCGAGGGCCCGCTCCTCGAGTGGAGTGGCTTCTGGATCTGTTGCGGTGAGCATCTCGTCAGTCATGATCAGTTGTCGTACAACCAGCCGGAGAGCACGCCGAAAAGCGAGTCGAGGCCGAAGACGAAGGCGGTGTAGATGATGACCGTGGTGAGCACGATCCAGGAGAATCGGCGCACTTCCGGCCACTTGGGCCAGGCGACCTTGCGCATTTCGTCGCGCACCTCGCGCAGATACATCGTCGGCGTCGTGCGTTCTTTGCGCTGACGGGCCTGCGGTGCCGGGGCGCGCGTCGGCCTGCCCTGGTCGTCAAGTGCGCCCATCTTCTTCAGCGAACGCTTTTGCTCTCGATTGAGGTCATCCAGTGACATTGATTGCTCCCATAGGGATGTGGGCAGGGCAGGAGGGACTCGAACCCCCGACCGTCGGTTTTGGAGACCGATGCTCTACCAACTGAGCTACTGCCCTCGGAAGGGCGACTGGTAACGCTAC
>JANMQX010000405.1:0-18759 GCA_031370745.1 Ilumatobacteraceae bacterium | reverse complement strand
TCGAACCACTTCGAAGGAGGCGGGTTCGCCCGCAGCAACGACGAGGTCACCTACCCCAATCTGATGTTCCACTTCCTGCCGATCGCCGTGCGCTACGACGGTTCGTCGCCGGCAGGTGGGCACGGCTACCAGGTGCACATCGGACCGATGTACAGCAATTCGCGCGGCTCGGTGCAGATCACTTCCACCGACCCGAAGGCCAAGCCGGCACTGAGGTTCAACTACATCTCCACGCCCGAAGATCGCCGCGAATGGGTCGAGGCAGTTCGCATCGCCCGGCGGATCCTCAACCAGCCGGCGATGGAGCCCTTCAACGGTGGCGAGGTGTCCCCCGGACCAAGTGTCGACAGCGACGAACAGATCCTCGATTGGGTACGCACCGACGGTGAAACCGCGTTGCATCCATCGTGCACGTGCCGCATGGGGCGAGCAGACGACGACAGCGTCGTCGACCCGTTGACGATGCGTGTTCACGGCGTCGACGGCGTCCGGGTCGTCGACGCATCGGCGATGCGTTATGTCACCAATGGCAACATCTATGCCCCCGTGATGATGATGGCCGAGAAGGCAGCCGACCTGATCCTGGGCAACACACCGCTCGCCCCGGAGCCCGTCGACTTCTACCGCGCCAAGTAGCCGCGAAGGTTGTCGGTGTGGGTCAGCCCAACCAACCGGCGACGACGTCGGGGTTGGCGTCGACCCATTCCTTGGCGGCGACATCAGCCGTCTTGCCATCGCTCTCGATCTTCTGGGCGATCTCGTTCTGCTGATCGGTGGTCAGCGTGAACTTGGAAAGGAAATCGAACGCAGCCTTGTTCTTGGTCTGGAGCTTGGCATTTGCAGCCTTGTAGAGCACATCGACCGGGTAGTCGCACGCGTAATTGCCATCGGCCGCGGCCAACGACGCCTTGCAGGCATCGGTGAGATCGGGCAGCTTGACCTGGGTGAGCTTGGTGTTCGGCGGCATCCAGTGTGGCTGCCAGAACTGCAGCAGCAACGGCTTCTGATCCGTCTCGGCCTGCTGGATCGCGGTCATCAGGGCAGCCTCGGAACCGGCAACGACGAACTTCAACGGCAGGCTGAGGTTCTTGATGATCTGCTCGTCGTAAGTGACGTAGCTGGGATCACCCATCAGGAACTGACCCTTGTCACCTGTTTCCGCAGTCGCGAACAACTTGGCGAGGTCCGGCTTCTTGAAGCCTTCCCACGTCTTGAGCTCGGGATGTGCGTCGGTCACAAACGACGGGACGTACCAACCGATCTTGGCCTGTGGCCCGAGCGTGCCGATGTCAACGACGCTCTTCTTCTCGTCGATGTAGGTCTTGCGGTCAGCGGCGTGGCCGGACGGCCAGATCTCCAGGTTGGCGTCGAGATCGCCGGCGTCGAGACCGACCCACGAGGCGTTCTCGTCGAGTGCAACCAATTCTGTCGGCGTGCCGAGCTTTGACTCGAGCACGATCTTGGCGACGTTGGCATTGACAGCAGAGCCGTCCCACGGGTTGACAGCAAGCTTGATGGCGGCGCCGCTTCCGGCCGCAGCCGGGTTGGTGCCGGCTGCCCCGGTCGGTGCAGCCTCGGTCGCACCGGTTGCGGCCTGGGTTCCCGCTGCCGGCGTGGTGGCACTGCTCGTAGTGCTATCGCTACCACAGGCCGCTGCCACGAACGCAAGCGCCACGGCAACAGCCGTGAAGCGGGCGGATGTACGGATCCTTGTTCTCATGTTCTCCCCTTCGGCCCCGACGCTCGGGGCGAGTTCACGTTGTACGACTTGCCGTATCCGACCGATTGCCCCACGCTTGGGTGAGCCGGTCGAGGATCATCGCCAACAGCACAATACTCGCCCCTGCGGCCACGCCATCACCCATCTTCAAGTTGGGTTTCGTGAATCCACCGAGTGCCTCAAGACCCAGCGCACCGCCACCGATCAGGCCGGCGATGATGACCGTCGCCAGCACCATCAAGATGACCTGGTTGATGCCGAGCATGATCGATTTGAAGGCCAACGGCAGCTGCACCTTGAGCAGTTCCTGGCGTGGTGTGGCACCGAACGAGATCGCCGCCTCGCGGGGAGCGAACGGCACTTCCTTGAGGCCCAGGCTGACGAGGCGGATGCCCGGCGGGAGCGCGTAGATCACGGCGGCGATCACGCCCGGCGTACGGCCGACGTTGAACAGGAAGACCACAGGCACGAGGTACACGAACTGCGGCAGCACCTGTGCGGTGTCGAGAAATGGTCGCAGCGCAGTTTCCAGCCACCGTGATCGTCCTGACCAGATGCCGATCGGCACGGCCAGGCAAACACTGATCGTGACGGCGACCAACACCTGGCTCAGCGTGTCCATCGCCAGATCCCAGTTGTGCATGGCCGCGATACCGATCAGAGCCAGAGCGCACAGCAGTGCAAGCCGCCAGCCCTTGCTGAGGTAGCCGACGAACGCGAAGAAGGCAACGACCAACCACCATGCCGCCGACTGCAGCACGCCGCGGATGGGGTCGAGGATGTCGCGTACCAAGAAGTCGCTGATCGAACCCGTGCCACCGATCACCGGCACCCCACGTCGGGCATGCTTGTTGAACCAATCGATCACGGACTTGGCCCAAGAACCGATTCCCACTCGCCACGACGGGAACTCCTGAACGCCAAAAACCTTGGCGGCGAGCCCGGCAACGACAACCAGGGCAAGGCCTCCCACCCAGAGGCGCCGTCGATCGGCAACCCACACGGTCACGCGTTTGCCGGGCCTGACTGCCCGTTGGCCCGTCGTGATGCGGTCGAGAGCTATCGCTGCGAACACGATGCAGAAACCTGCCTTGAACGCCAGTCTGGCGTCGAGCTTCTGCAGACCGGCCAGAACCTGCCCGCCGACGTCGCCGGTTCCGACCTGCGAGGCGATCACCACGATGCCGAAGGCCATCATGATCACCTGGTTGAGCCCGAGCAGGACCGTTCTGCGCGCCAGTGGCAGCTGCACCTTGCCGAGCAACTGAGATCCGGTCGAGCCGAACGAACGTCCAACCTCGGTCGAGACGATCGGAACCTGGCGTAGCCCGAGACTGGTCAGACGTACTGCCGGTGGCACGGCATAGACCACTGTGGCCACGACGGCACCGGGGATGCCTATGCCGAAGAACGCAACTGCCGGGATCAGGTAGACGTAAGCAGGCATGACCTGCGCTGTGTCGAGCACGGGGCGGAGGCGCCGTTCGGCACGGTCGGACAGGCCAGACCAGATGCCGAGGGGCACGCCGATCAGCATCGCCACAGCGACGCCGACGGTCATGATCGCCAGCGTGACCATCGTCAGGGCGAAAAATCCGCACAGCCCGATCGCCAGGATCGAGCAGGCCGCGACGATGGCCGTGGTCACACCGGCGCGCAGATAACCGATCACGAAGACGAGAGCCACGACGCCGGTCCAGTGCAAGACACGGAGCAGCGTCAGGGCGCGCTTGACGCACCAGCCGATACCCGTTCCGAACGACTTCACCGCGTCGAGAGCC
This sequence comes from Ilumatobacteraceae bacterium, assembly GCA_031370745.1. Classification (GTDB taxonomy): domain Bacteria; phylum Actinomycetota; class Acidimicrobiia; order Acidimicrobiales; family Ilumatobacteraceae; genus JAENVT01. Next base: position 15,258 of record JANMQX010000405.1, on the reverse strand, counting down.
CGATTGCGACCTGTGTTCTGGGTGATCCAGTGGTAGGTGGATTGAGCGTGGCGCTGCACGTGTAGATCGAGCCAGGTCGGTACGTTCTGCTGGCGCGTGACCTTGTAGATCACGACGGCAAGCACGAATGCACCGGCGGCGATCAACACGGACAGCATGCGTCGCGACATTGCCGTGGCGGTTGCCGGCACGGTGGGTGCTATCAGCGTCATTCGTCGGCACCCGCGATCAGTGCCAGCACATGCACTCGGTCGACGCAGCCGACTTCCTTGCCGGCGCCATCGACGACCTGTACCGGGTGTTCCGAGTGGGCGACGAGTTTGACGACGTCTCGGACTTTGGTGCCCAGCCTGACCGATCCGCAGAACTGGTCGCCGTTCACGTCGCGCATGACGTGCTCGACGGGGACCACAAACGACCTGGGCACGTCGCGTACGAAGTTCTGCACGTACTCGTCGGCGGGCTCGACCACCACCGCCTCGGGCGTGCCGACCTGCACAAAGCGACCGTCGCGCATGATCGCGATGCGATCGCCGAGACGGAGTGCCTCGGAGAGGTCGTGGGTGATGAAGACCATCGTCTTGTTGACCTCGCGCCGCAAGCGGACGACCTCGTCTTGCATGTCGCGGCGGATCAACGGATCGAGCGCCGAGAACGGCTCGTCGAACAAGAGGATGTCGGGATCGGTGGCCAATGCTCGAGCCAGACCGACTCGCTGCTGCTGTCCACCGCTGAGCTGGTGCGGACGGTAGCTGCCCATCTCCGCCAACCCCACAAGTTCGAGTGTCTCGTTGGCCTTGCGACGTCGTGCCGCCTTGTCGACGCCGCGCACCTCGAGACCGAATGCCACGTTGTCTGTCAACGTCCGGTGCGGCAGCAGACCGAAGTGCTGGAAGACCATTGACACCTTGTTGCGGCGCACGTCGAGCAGCGTGTCGCGATCGGCCATGGTCACGTCGACGTCGCCGATTCGCACTGTGCCGACGGTCGGTTCGATCAGTCGGGTGAGGCAGCGGATCAACGTCGACTTGCCGCTGCCCGACAATCCCATCACGACGAACACCTCGCCGGGAACGACGTCCATATCGATGTCGCGCATCGCCACGACATTGCCGGTCTGGCTCTCGAGCTGTCTGCGCGGCAGATCTGCGAGTTCGGAACCAACGATTCGCTCCGCCTTCGGCCCGTACACCTTCCACAGCCCGCGCACGGTGATCGACGAGTTGGTTGCCCCCACGCCGCTGATGCTAGTCATACCTTGTCGCCATAGGGGAAGGGGCACGGCACGTGTCGGAGCAACCAACATCGGCTCGGGCCGTGATCATCGGCGGCGGCATCGTCGGCTGCTCGACGGCATACCACCTCGCAAAGTTGGGGTGGACCGACACCGTGCTCGTCGAGCGGCACAAGCTCACATCGGGCTCTACTTTTCATGCGGCCGGTCTCGTCGGCCAGTTGCGCAGCAGCGCCAACATCACTCAGTTGCTCGGATACTCGGTCGAGCTCTACAAGCGGCTCGAGGAGGAAACCGGACAGGCCACGGGATGGAAGATGAACGGCGGGTTGCGGCTGGCGTGCAACGCAGAGCGCTGGAACGAAGTCAAGCGGCAAGCAACAACGGCAAAGTCGTTCGGCCTGGAGATGCACCTCCTCTCGCCCGGCGAGGCGCAGGAGAGATGGCCGCTGATGACGGTCGACGACGTGATCGGCGCGGCGTTTCTTCCCACGGACGGCCAGGCCAACCCGACCGACATCACCATGGCGTTGGCCAAGGGTGCGCGACAGGCAGGCGCGACGATTTGTGAAGACACCGAGGTCTTGTCGATCGAGGTGGTGGACGGCGTGATCAGGGCCGTCGTCACGTCGCGAGGACGAATCGAATGCAGTGTCGTTGTGTGCTGCGCAGGTCAATGGACGCGAACGCTCGCGGCGACGGTCGGTGTCAGTGTTCCTCTTGTGTCGGTGCAACACCAATACGTCATCACCACGCCGTTCGATCCACCCGTGCCGCGCGATCTGCCCACGCTTCGCGATCCCGATCGCTTGACGTACTACAAGGAGGAGGTCGGCGGACTGGTGATGGGTGGCTACGAACCCAACCCGATCTCGTGGGCCGACGATGGGATTCCTCGCAACTTCAACTTCAAGCTGCTCGAAGCCGATTTCGACCATTTCGCGCCGACGATGGAGCTGGCGATGGGCCGCGTGCCCGCCCTGCAGACAGCCGGCATCAACGAGCTGATCAACGGCCCGGAGAGCTTCACCCCCGACGGCAACTTCATCCTCGGTGAGGCTCCCGAGTTGCAGAACTTCTTCGTCGGTGCCGGGTTCAATGCCTTCGGTATCGCCGCCGGTGGAGGCGCTGGAATGGCGCTGGCAGAGTGGGTCCATCGCGGTGTCGCGCCGTACGACCTGTGGGTCGTCGACATCCGCCGGTTCGGCCGCCCGCATCAAGACACCGATTGGGTGCGCACGCGCACGATCGAGGCCTACGGCAAGCACTACACCATGGCCTGGCCGTACGAGGAGCACGACAGCGGCCGTCCATGTCGCATCTCCCCGCTCTATTCTCGACTGCTCGACGCGGGTGCGTGCTTTGGCGAGAAGCTCGGTTGGGAGCGGCCCAACTGGTTCGCGTCCGCCGAGCACGGCGAAACGGCGCACGACGTCTACAGCTACGAGCGCCAAAACTGGTTCGATGCCGTCGGTCGCGAACATCGCGCCGCTCGCGAGGCTGCAGTGTTGATCGATCAAACCTCGTTCGCCAAGTTCGCATTGAAGGGTCCCGGCGCGCTGGCCGCATTGAACTGGATCTGCTCCAACAACGTCGACAAACCAGTCGGCTCACTGACATATACGCAGATGCTCGACGACGACGGTGGCATTCAATGCGACTTGACCGTGTGCCGCGCGGCAACCGACGAGTTCTACATCGTCACCGGCACGGGCTTCGCCACGCACGACTTCGACTGGATTCAGCGTTCGATCCCGGCGGGCACAAATGCGCAGCTCTTCGACATCACCTCGGCCAACACCGTGCTGTCGTTGATGGGGCCACGATCCCGAGACATCCTCGGTGCCGTCACCCGCGCCGATCTGTCGAACGAGTCGTTCCCTTTCGGCACCCAGCAGGTCATCGGCATCGCCGGGTGCCCTGTGCGGGCCCTGCGCGTCACCTACGTCGGAGAGCTCGGGTGGGAGTTGCACCTGCCGGTCGAGTACGCCACTACGGTCTACGACGCGCTGATGAGTGCTGGTGTGGCTCACGGATTGATCAACGCCGGATATCGAGCGATCGAAAGTTGCCGGTTGGAGAAGGGTTACCGCGCGTGGGGCAGCGACATCGGGCCCGACCACACACCGATCGAGGCCGGGCTCGGCTGGGCCGTGAAGTTGCGCAGTGGCGTCGAGTTCCGAGGCCGCGACGCAATTGCCGCGCAACGCAGCGATGGCGTCCGCAAGATGCTGGCCGGCTTCACCTGTGATCCTTGTGTGGTATTGCTCGGGCGCGAAACCATCTATCGCGATGGTGAGCGCGTCGGTTGGCTGACCAGCGGCGGCTACGGGTACACCATCGGTCGCTCGATCGGGTACGGCAACGTGCGCAACCCGTCGGGAGTCACCGCCGGTTTCGTGACCAGCGGGACGTACGAGTTGGAAGTGGCCGGTGAGCGAGTGGCGGCCGACGTTTCGCTGCAACCCTTCTACGATCCGACGAACGCGCAGGTGAAGTCATGACGACCGTGCCGACTCAGGCCCGGATCGTGATCATCGGTGGCGGCATCATTGGTTGCAGCATCGCGTACCACCTGACGGCGATGGGCGAGACCGACGTCGTGCTGCTGGAGCAGAATCAACTGACCGACGGTGCGACATGGCACGCGGCTGGACTGGTCGGCCAGTTGCGTTCGTCGCGAAACACGACGCGCATGCTCGAACATTCCGTCGAGATGTACGCGCGGCTGGAAGCCGAGACCGGTCAGGCGGTCGATTGGCATCAGGTCGGCAGTCTGCGGTTGGCGTGCTCGGCCGAGCGGGTCATGGAGCTGAAGCGACTGACGACGATGGCCAAGAGCTTCGGATTGCCGATGGAGATCATCAGCCCACACGACGCTCAGGAGCTGTTCCCCCTGATGACCACCGATGGCGTGCTGGCGGCGGCCTTCCTTCCGACGGACGGGTACATCGACCCGGCCAGCGTCACTCAGGCAATCGCCAAGGGCGCGCGGATGCGCCATGCACGCATCTGCGAACACACCACGGTTGCCTCGATCACGGTCGAGGGACGTCGTGCGTCCACTGTCCACACCGACCAGGGTGACGTCGCCTGCGAGATGGTGGTCAACGCTGCCGGAATGTGGGGGATGGAGGTCGGCCGAATGGCAGGCGTGCGCATCCCCGCAGTCGCCGTCGAGCACCAGTACGTGATCACCGGCCCGATCCCCGACTTCACAGCTGCCGAGCTGCGCGAAATGCCGACGATGCGCGACCCGGATCTGCTCGTTTACTACAAGCCCGATGGCCCCGGCCTGCTGATCGGGGGCTACGAACCAAACACGGTGCCGTTCGGACTCGACGGCATACCGAAGCCATTCCAACGTCAGCTGCTGGACCCCGACTTCGATCGTTTCGAGCAGTTGGCCATGCTGGCCGGGCAACGCACGCCGACGATCGAGCAGGCCGGCATCCGCACGATGATCAACGGGCCCATCCCGTATTCCGCCGATGCCGACTTTGTGATGGGCAAGGTTCCCGAGCTCGACAACTACTTCGTCGCCACCGGCTTTCTCTACGGGATTGCGGCCGGCGGAGGCGCCGGCAAGATGATGGCCGAGTGGATCCTCGAGGGACGCCCGTCGCTCGACCTGTGGCCGCTCGATGTTCGCCGCTTCGCGTTCCACCACACGACGCATCACTTCATGGGCTCGCGCATGGTCGAGCTGTACGCCCATCACTACAAGCTCGCCGCCCCCGGCACCGAGCACGTCACATCGCGAGGCGTGAAACGCAGCCCGTTGCACGACACCTTGGCGACTCAGGGTGCGGTGTTCGGATCGCGCGGTGGATGGGAACGCCCAAACTGGTTCGCCCCGCGCGGCGTGGAGGCCGTCGACCAGCCGTCGTTCACCCAACCGAACTGGTTCCCCCATGTCGCCGAGGAGCACCGCGCCGTTCGCGAACGTGTTGGGTTGATCGACCAGACGTCGTTCGCCAAGTTCGACATCACCGGTCAGGGCGCGCTCGATGCCGTGCAGTGGCTATCTGTTGCCGACATGGACAAGGCCGTCGGCACGGTCACATACACGCAGCTGTGCAATCCGCAGGGCGGCATCGAATGCGACCTGACGATGACCCGCCTCGGCGAGCAGCACTGGTATGTCGTCACCGGCTCGGCGTTCGGCGCGCACGATATGGGCTGGATACGCTCGAACTCACCCGACGACGGCAGCATTCACGTTCGCGACCTGACGTCCGCGAACGCGGTGATCAACCTCTGCGGTCCGATGGCGCGCAACGTCCTGCAAGCGGTGAGCGAGGACGACGTTTCCAACGACGCATTGAAGTACGCGACTGCCCGCGAGATCACGATCGGCGCCGCACCGGTGTTGGCCATGCGCATCGGCTACGTCGGCGAGTTGGGATGGGAACTGCACGTGCCCACCTCGTATGCAGCACACGTCTACGAACTGCTGCACGAGGCTGGACGCGACTACGGCATCGCCAATGTCGGCTACCGGACGATCGACACGTTGCGGATGGAGAAGGGATATCTGTACTGGTCGACCGATATCACTCCCGACACGACCCCATGGGAGGCGGGCCTCGGTTGGCGGGTGAACATGGGCAAAGGCGACTTCTGTGGACGTGACGCCCTGGAAGCACAGCGCTCCGCCGGTGTGAGCCGCAAGCTGTGCACGTTCACCCTCGACGAGATGGCGTATCCAGTCAGTGGCGAGGCGATCATCGCCGATGGAACTGTGGTGGGATTCACGACCAGCGCCAACTTCGGCCACACCATCGGCCAGCCGATTGCCAATGGCTATCTCCCTATCGAGCTCGCTGATCGCACAGACTTCGTGATCGAGGTCTACGGAGAACCGATTGCCGCGCTCCGCCACGACGCAGCGTTGTACGACCCGAAGAACACACGGTTGAAGTCGTAGGTGCACGTTCCGTCCGGCCGGGCTGCGGCCCGGCCGGACTTCCTCAGAACGGCACCTCTTGGTTCAGCAGGCCGACACCCCTGCCACGGCCCGAGAAGATTCGGCAAATCTCGACGGCGTCGATCGTGATGGTCTCACCGCCCGAGCCTTGATTGAACGTGGTCCCGATCGGACCGGTGAGCACGAGGGTGAAGGGCTGGCCGTGCCGGCGAGCCCACTCGGCAACTGCGTCGGCGACGATGCGTCCATCGTGCTCGGCGGTGAGCACGAGCTCCCGTCCGGTGGCGCGGGCGATGTCGACGCGGTGCATCCATGTATCGCGGGTCAAGATCGTGTCGAGTAGATAACCCATCCTCCAACTCTCTGTCTTCCCGCTCAACAGTTCCTGCTTCATCTTCATGGCGCGGAATGGGGCCGGCACCCGAAACCGGAATCGGGCCGACCGGGGTCCGGCGTCCCCGACGCGGCGCACCAACTCGCCGTTGCTCAGACCAGCGCGCTCACGGACCTGCACCGTTGTCATACCGTCGACGAACGAGCCGTTGCCGGCCTCTTTCTTTGCGGCGCGCATCATGTGGATGAGCTGACCGAAGGAGCAGAACCCTTCCATGCCGCCGAGGATGTGGCCTGCGAGAGCGCGCACGTTCCACGCCGAGCAATCGGTGGGCTTCGACCAATCGTCGTCGCTGAGGGAGCTCAGCAGACCCAGTATCCGATCGTTCTCCGCCGCCGCCAACCCCTCGGCTTCCGATCGGCTGATCGGTCGGACATCGTCCACCGCGATAACAGTCATGCTCATTTCCTGTTCCTCCTCCGCTGCGCGGTGTTGTTTGTCACGTGTTTGAAAAACATCTCGATGGCTTCGTCGACCAGCTGGATCCAGCGATCGCCACCGGGATCATTGGAGAGTTGTTGGTCCGTGATCCCGGTACCGATCGCGGTCAACAGGTCGAGCGATCGCCGATCGGTGATGCCCATCCCAGTCAGCCGCGCCCTCAGCCGCTCGAGCCCCTCGATAGACACCGCGAAGGTTTCGGGTGATGGCTCAAAGCCAGGGATCGTGCGCTGAAACATCAGCTGATAGCGCACAGGGTCCCTCGTGCAGAACTCGACAAAGAAACGCGCGCCGGCCTGCAGGTCGGTGAGGGGGTCACCCGTCGACGCGACACGCGCCTCCTCCTCGAGGTAGGCGCGGGCGCCTTGGGCGAACATGGCGTCGTAGATGTCGTGCTTGGAGTCGAAGTAGGAGTACAGCGATGGTGCTTGCATGCCCACCCGGCGGGCGAGGTCGCGCATCGCGAGACCGGCGAGTCCCTCGACGCGAACGAGCTCCCAAGCAGCTTCGATGATCTCCGCAGTAGTCGCCTCACGTCGTTCGGTTCGCCTATCGCGTATCGGAATATCTAACACTGTTTGGATAGTAGACCAACGTTCGAGGTTCGTCAACTTCAAGGTTGCCAATGGCGCGGCCGGCATCACCACACGTTCTGCGCCAACGCCAAGTCGTGACACGATGCACCGATGGGCGACCTCGACGCTGCGATTGGCAGGGTGCCAGTTCTTGCACTGGCAACCGGGCTGACGACGACCCGCCTCGCAGGTATGACAAACGTCAATCATCTCGTCGTCGTTGGTGATGATCGTTACGTGTTGCGCCTGCCGGGTGAAGGTACGAGCGAGTACATCAACCGTGCCGATGAGCAGGTGGCCGCTCGATCGGCAGCCGCGGCCGGAGTCAATGCCGAGGTCATCTTCTTCGACCCGAGCGATGGGCTGATGGTGACCCGCTTCATCGACGGCGCGGCGACGATGAACGCCGAGCTCTTCAAGGATCTCGGTGCGGTTGCTCGCGCCGGCCACGCGTTCCGTCAGTTGCACACCACGGCCGCACCATTCGCGTCCACCTTCAGGTTGTTCCCGATGATCGACGAGTACAAGTCGTTGCTGGCATCGAAGGGAGCGGCGCTGCCCGCCGGCTACGACGAGGTGCAGCGACAGGCCGAAGTCGCACGCGCTGCGCTCGAGGCCGCTCCAGTTCGTCCTGCGCCGTGTCATTGCGACCCATTGTGCGAGAACTTCCTCGACACCGGCGAGCGGATGTTCATCATCGACTACGAGTACGCCGGCAACAACGACCCGATGTGGGACCTCGGCGATCTCTCGGTCGAGGGCGCCTTCACGCCGGCGCAGGACGACGCGCTGCTCAACGCGTACTTCGGCGACGACCCGCCCGTGAGCCAACGCGGTCGAATGGTTGCGTACAAGGCTTTGTGCGACTTGCTGTGGACGTTGTGGGGGGTGATCCAACACGTCAACGGCAACCCGGCGGACGACTTCTGGGCATATGCAGTGGGACGCTTCGAACGATGCAAGGCGCTGATGTCGAGCCGTGATTTCGCCGCGCAGATCGCGGCGATCCGTCAGCGGCCGCGCTTGGTGCGGTAGCGGCGGCCCATCGCCACGACGGTTGCCGGCACGAAGAACGCTCTGGCCGGCAGCGACACCTCGCCCCATGGACGCTTGGCCAACGGGGCCCGCCAGGCCCGCATGCGATAGAGGAAGAACGTCGCCAGCAGGCTGTGCAGGCCGATCGCCGCCCAGAAGAATCCCTTCGGCCCGACCACGATCATCATCCCGGCGGCCACGAACGGCCCGACCACGGCGCCGAGGCCGTACAGAGTGACGAGCTGTGACGCGGCTGCGTTGACGTGTTCGGGCTCGATCCAGTCGTTCGTATACGCAGCGGCGATCGAGTACAGCGGGTAGCTACAACCGCCGAGCGCGGCAATCAACAGCAATGCCATCGGGCTGGTCGACGGCCCGAGTAGCAGCAGCACCGCTGCGCCGATCGCGCCGAGGGATGCGGCGAAGCCGACAGCTCGACGATCGATGTCGTCCGATGCCGCGGAGACCGGCCAATGCAGCAACATTCCGCCGATGTTCGGAGCTGCGACGAACAAGCCGATGCGCCCGGTAGACAAGCCGACGCGCGTCGCGTAGATCGCCGCCATACCCGTGAGGGCGCCGTGGGCCATGCCGACAAGCAGACACGAAAAGACGCCGGTCGGTACGAGCGCGGCCAGCTCACGGAGCGATATGTGCTCTCGAACTGCAACCATTGGGGCGACCGCGTCCTCAGACAATGCGACAGGTGCTACCGCGAGTGAAGTGATGATGCTGGCGATCGCGAAGCCGGTGATGACACGGGCGTCGATGGCGAACAACAGCACCTGCCCGAGGCCGAAAGCCCCCGACGTGACCACCGCATAGATGGCCAACAGCCGTCCACGATTCTCGTTCGTGGCGAGATTGTTGAGCCACGATTCGGCGACCACGTATTGGCCGGCCAGGCACAGGCCTGTGACGAACCGCAGCCATGCCCACGCCGGCGCAGACTGAGTCAGCCCCACTGCCAACATCGCTGCCGACAGCAACGAGGCCAGCGCGGCATACACACGAATGTGGCCGACACGACCCAGAGCGGACAAGGCGACGCGCGAACCGACGAGGAAGCCGATGTAGTACGACGCGCTGATCATGCTGCTGACAACAGTGGGCAACTTGATCAACTCGGACCGCACGCCGAGCAACGTGCCGAACAATCCGGCAGCGAGCAACAGCAACGCCAAGCCGACGAAAAGCCCCCACGTGGCCAGGGCGATGTCCCGGTTGAGGGACGGGCCGTCGTCGCTGCGCTCCATTGGTGGCCAGCCTGTCATGTCAGCCACGACCTGCCCGAGAGTTCCTGGTGTACTGTCGTCGGGTGATTTCCCCGCCGGCCACAAAGCTGACGCTGATCGGCGCCGGCAAGATCGGCCAAGCGATCGTGCAGTTGCTGTCGGCTGCGCCCGAATTCGATGTGACCGTCATCGATCGAGACGAGGCCGCGGTGTCGGCGCTTCGTGCACGCGGTGCCAATGCCTTCGAGGTCGACATCACCGACCCAATCGCACTCGCCGCCCAGGTCGACGGCCAAGACATGGTGCTGAGCGCGGCGCCGTTCCACGCCACGTCGATCATTGCGACGGCAGCGCGTAACGCCGGGGCTCACTACTTCGATCTCACCGAAGACGTCGACTCGACGCGCGTTGTCAAGAGCCTGGCGATCGACTCGACATCGGCGCTGGTCCCGCAGTGTGGTTTGGCGCCCGGTTTCGTGTCCATCGCCGCGGCCGAGTTGGCCAGATCGTTCGACGACATCCGATCGATCTCGATGCGTGTCGGCGCATTGCCGCAATTCCCGACGAACGCTTTCAAGTACAACCTCACCTGGTCGACCGACGGCCTGATCAACGAGTACTGCAATCCCTGCGAGGCAATCGTCGACGGCAAGATGCTGGAGGTGCTGCCGCTCGAAGAGCTCGAAGCATTTTCACTCGACGGTGTCGACTACGAGGCATTCAACACATCCGGCGGGCTCGGCACCTTGTGCGAGACACTGCTCGGCGAAGTCGAGACCCTCAACTACAAGACCGTCCGCTACCCGGGTCACCGCGACGCGATCAAGATGTTGATCACCGACCTTCGCCTGTCGCGCCGGCGCGACCTGCTGAAGGAGTTGCTGGAAGCTGCCATCCCGATCACGTATCAAGACGTCGTGCTGATCTTCGTCACTGCGTCGGGCATCCGCAATGGGCTGCTCATGCAAGAGACCTTCGCTCGCAAGGTCTATGCATCTGAAGTCAACGGTTCGCGCCTGTCGGCAATCCAGCTGACCACTGCTGCAGGGATCTGCACGATGGCTGACCTGATGCGGGAGGGCAAGTTGCCGCAGCGCGGTTTCGTCCGCCAAGAGCAGTGCGCGCTCTCCGACTTCCTCGCCAATCGCTTCGGCTCGCTCTACCTCCGCGGCAAAGAGGTCACGTCTTAGCCCCGACGGCGCTGGATCTCGGCGGTGATGGCGGGCACGACCTGGTGGAGGTCGCCGATCACGGCGTAGTCGGCCTTGGTGACCATGTTGGCCTCCGGGTCGATGTTGATGGCCAAAATCTTCTTCGAAGCCATGGCGCCAACCCAGTGTTGGATAGCGCCGGAGATGCCGCAGGCAATGTAGACGTCGGGCGCGATGCGGGTGCCCGTTTGGCCAACTTGGTCGGTGTGATTTCGCCATCCGAGGTTGGTGACGGCGCGGCTGCAACCAACCACTCCACCAAGCGCTGTAGCCAGTTCCTGCAGTGGCGCGAAGCCGTCGGCCGAACCGACGCCACGCCCGCCGCTGACGACCACCGCCGCTGTCGACAGCGTGACACCGGCAGCGCGCTCGACGCGATCGCGCACCATCGTGCGAGCGAGGGTCGGATCAAGCTCGACTGCGAGCGCAGTTGCAGTCGCTGTCGCAGGCGACTCCACCGCGGCAAATGCGTGATGAGCGATCGTCACCAGCTTGATCGGAGCGTCGAGCGTGCAGCGCTCGAGCAGTGAGCCGCCCCAGCGAACTCGCACCAACTCGTCGGCCTCGAATTCGATCACGTTGGCGACCATCGGCAGATCGAGCCGAGCAGCCGCTTGGGCCATCACCTCGTTGCCGCGATCTGTGCCCGTTGCCAACACCATCGATGGGCTCAACGTCGTGACCGCCTGCGCGACCACATCGCCCCATGCCTCTGGCCCGTAGTCGGCGAGCAGGTCGTCGTGCACCTGATGAACCGTCGTCGCGCCAAATACGCCGATCTGCTCGACGAGCTCGTCTGCGGCTTCGCCGATGGTCAATGCGTGCGTCTCGCCGAGGCTGTGGGCCGCGGCGAGCGCTTCCCACGTTGCGGGCGACATGGTGCCGCGGTCGTGTTCGACAACAACCAATATCACTTCAGCACCCCGATCTCGGTGAGCATGTCGACCACTGCCGGCGCGGCGTCGGCGCCCGACCCGAGGATGACGGTGGCGCTGACTTGTTCGGCAGCAGGAAGCAGAGTGATCATCTTCTGCCCGCCCGGCTCGTCACTGGGTCGCACCTGCGCGACTGCAACCTTCTTCGATGCCAGACGACCTTTCAGGGTCGGATAGCGCGGCAAGTTGATGCCCTCCTTCACGCCGAGTACGGCTGGCATCGGCACCTCGTAGACCTCGACGCCGACATCGGCCTCGCGGCGAGCGCGCAATGTGTCGCCGTCAACCTCGATGCCTTTGATCCCGTTGACGATCGGGCGGCCGAGCGAATGGGCGACACGCACACCGACCTGAAAGCCGCCACTGTCGGCCGACTCGTTGCCGAACAGGATCAGGTCGAACACTCCGTCCGAAGCCTCGATACCGGCGATGGCCGCGCCAATTGCGGAAGCCGTCCGTTGCGGATCCCAATCGGCACCATCGATCGCCAGCAAAACCGCGTTGGAGACGCCGATGCTGGCCGCGTAACGCAACTGCTCGTCGGCTTCCACCGGGCCGAGCGTCAGCACCGTCGCCTCGCCGCCGTGCTTCTCGATGAGTTGCACCGCAGCCTCGACCGCGCATTCCTCGTGCGGGCTCATCGTAAACCCCAAGAACGCCGTGTCGATCGCTTGACCGTCGGCGGTGATGTTGATGCGCGCCCCTGGCGCCGGCACGCGTTTCACGCACACCAGGATCCTCATGACTTCATGCGTTTGTCGTCGGGGTCGAACAACGGGGTCGCGCCGGCGCGCTCGACGGTGACGGGGTACAGCTCGTTCATGTACATCACCTGCAACTTGGTGCCCTCCGCGGCGTGCTCCGGCGGAAGGTAGGCCAGCAGCAGGTACTTGCCGACCGACGGTCCTGCACCGGCGGTGGTCACGCGCGAGACGCGACCCTTGGCGTCGAGGATCCGCTCGCCGTCGAGCGTCAGGATCGGCTCGTTGCCGCCCGTCGGGAAACGGTCGTAGCCCTCGGCGCACCGCTGCGAATCCATCGACAACGTGCACATGATCGCTGCCGGACCCTCCTCGCGGGCCTTGAGGTAGCCGTCTTTGCCCATGAAGTCGACCGACTTCACCTTCGGTCGCGCCAGGCCCGCCTCGACGGGGTTGTATTCGCTCTCGAGTTCGGCACCCATCAGGCGATAGCCCTTCTCGATGCGACCGGTGACGGCGTACACGCCGATACCGACCGGGATGATCTCGAACTCCTTGCCGGCGGCGGCAATGGTGTCCCACAGCCGCAGACCGTGCTCCATGTTGGTGTAGACCTCCCAACCGTTCTCACCGACATACGAGATGCGGAACATCGTGCACGGAACGCCGTCGATGAGCACTTCACGCACGGCTCCGTACGGGAAGCCCGCCTGTGACAGGTCGTACGGCTTCGACTGATCGGTGACGATCTTCGCCATCGTCCTCTCGGCATTCGGCCCCCACACGCCGATGGTGCACATTCCCTGCGAACGATCGGTGAACGTCACCGATCCGTCGGTCGGCATGTACCTGCGGAACCAGTAGTTGTCACGACCACCGTCGAACGCGCCGGTGATGATGCGGAAGTGATCTTCGGCGAGCCGTTGGATCGTGAGGTCGCCACGGAACCCGCCGTGCGGCGTCAGCAGCGGCGTGTACACGCTGCGGCCAACCGCCACGTCGACGTTGTTCACGCACATGTACTGGAGATAGTCCTTGGCCCCGGGGCCGGTGATGTCGAACTCGTTGAAGGCAGTGAGGTCGACCATCCCGACGCTCTCGCGCATCTGCAGGTGCTCGGCATTGGTGATGGGGCTCCACCAACGGGCATCCCATTCGTGCTGGCGCGGCTTGCATGCCTCGGGGAACTTCTCCATCAACTTGGCGTTGCTCTCGAACCACTGCGGTCGCTCCCAGCCGCGGGCATCGAAGAACACAGCGCCCAACGCCTCTTCGCGGGCGTAGAACGGGCTGCGGCGCATGCCGCGCTGGCTGGCCCACTGCTCGCGTGGGTGAACGATTCCGTACGTCTTGTTGAAGTGCTCGGCGCAGCGGGCGAGGATGTGGTGCTCGGTCTTCTCGTGCGGGTAGAAGCGGCTGATGTCGGTGCTGTGCGGATCACACAGGTGCGGGTATCCGTAGGTCATCCACTCGGCGACGATCTGAGCGATGCCGGGACCTTCCTTGATCCACACCGCTGCCGCGCTCCACAGGTTGCGCACCTCAACCGTCTCACCGAGCACCGGGTTCGCATCAGGTGTCAGGCTCAACAAGCCGTTGATCGCATAGCGGATCTCGGCCTCGCCGAGCATGTCCATCAGGTCGATCGCCTCTTCGAACTGCTGGTCGAAATCGTCGGCTGTGAACGGCAGTTCGGTTGGCGACAACGCCGATTCCTCGTTGGATGGGATGTCGTCGGGGTGCATGAAGATCGGCCGGTGGGCGTACGAGCCGACCTCCATCGAGCCGGCGGTCTGGCGTTCGTAGCAGAACGTGTCCATGTCGCGCACGATCGGGTAGGCGACCTCCTTGCCACTCTGCTGCAGGATGTCGATGGGGCCGACGTCGGCCATCTGATGGACGGCTGGTGTGAGGGGGATGTTGGCCCCGGCCATCTTGGCGATGCGCGGGCTCCACACGCCGCAGGCGATCGCGACGTATTCGGCCTCGATGCGACCCTTGTTGGTCACGACCGCTGTCACCTTCGGGCCGCCTGGACCGTCTTCGGTCTCGATGTCGAGCACCTCGGTGTTGGCGAACACCTGCAGCGCGCCCTTGTCAACGGCCTCGTTGCGCATTTGCGTGCCGGTCTCCAACGAGTCGACGCACGACACACTTGGTGTGTAGAACCCCCCGAGCAAGATGTCTTCGTTGATGAATGGCACCAGCTCTTTGATCTCGGCCGGCGTCACGAGGCGGCTGTCGATCCCCCACGCCTTTGCCGACGTCATGCGCCGCTTGAACTCCTCGAGTCGCTCGGGATTGCGCGCGACTTCGATCCCGCCGCAGGTGCTGTTGACGCCCATCGCCTCGTACTGCGCCTGACTCGAGAGGGTGAGGAGCGCCATTTCCTTGTTGTGGTCGACGGGAAAAATGAAGTTGGAAGAGTGACCCGTGGAGCCGCCTGGGTTGGGCAGCGGACCCTTGTCGATCTGCACCATGTCGGTCCAGCCCAGTCGGCTGAGATGGCCGACCAGGCAATTGCCGACGATGCCGGCTCCGATGATCACGCACCTCGCTTTGGTCGG
>JANMQX010000402.1:0-49866 GCA_031370745.1 Ilumatobacteraceae bacterium | reverse complement strand
CCCGGCACGACCTCGAAGTCGAGACCTGCACGGATCAGAGCGAGAGCTTCTTCTCCGCCACGTCCGAACACGAACGGATCGCCGCCCTTCAGGCGGACGATGTTGCGACCGGTCTGACCGAGTTGAATCAGCAACTCGTTGATCAGCTCCTGCGGAACCGGGGCACCTGGACGCTTGCCGACGTCGACCATCTCGGCGCCGGGTCTGGCGAGTGCGAGCACACCCGTGCCGACCAGTGCGTCGTGCACGACGACATCGGCTTCTTGCAGCCGGCGCAAGCCGCGGATGGTCAGCAGCTCCGGATCGCCAGGCCCAGCGCCGACCAGCGAGATCATGCAGCGACCGTGATCATCATCGCCCCGGCGGTGGTGTTGGTGGCTTCGTCGACGAGGATCAACCGACCGCCCTCATGACTGATCTCGTACGGCGAGGCGACGATCGGTTCGCTGAGCGACAGCCGGACCATTGCCAGGTCATTGAGTTCGACCTGGTCGGCAGCGATCGGCTCGAGGGTGTGCAAGTCGTGGCGATACTCCACCGCATCGACCACGGCACGGCCGACGCGGGTGCCGTGCTTGAACCAGTAGCGCGACCCTTCGCGCAACGGCTGATCGATCATCCAACACAGGTGCCCTGACACGGCTTCGGTGGGCGAGGCCGCGCCGACCACCAACACATCGCCGCGGGCAACGTCGATGTCGTCTTCCAACGAAACGGTGATTGCCTGGCCGGTCGCGGCAACGAGGATCTCACGACCGAACCGTTGGATCCCCGACACCGTGCTGGTGCGACCGCTGGGCAGCACGGTCACCGCATCGCCAACACTCAACGAGCTGCCACCCGACAGACGACCGGCAAACCCACGAAAGTCAGAACCCTGCGGACGAATGACACGCTGCACGTCGAGTCGAGCCGGAGTCACCACGATACCGGAGGCGTCGAAGGTCTCGAGCCAGTCGAGCAGGGCCGGGCCGTCGTACCACGGCGAGTGATCCGACACCGTGACGACGTTGTCGCCATGCAGGGCGCTGATAGGAAAGGCGACGACCGGAACCGGCGTGGGTAGGGCCTCGACGTATCCGGCGAGATCCTTGGCAACGGAGTCGAACTCGCCCTGGTCCCAGTCGACGAGATCCATCTTGTTGACAGCCAGGGCGATGGCCTTGACGCCGAGCAGAGCAGCGATGAACGCGTGGCGGCGAGTCTGCTCGAGCACGCCATGCCGGGCGTCGACGAGCACGATTGCGACATCGGCAGTCGATGCACCGGTGACCATGTTGCGGGTGTACTGCGCGTGGCCGGGCGTGTCGGCCACGATGAAGCTGCGCTGTGGTGTGGCGAAGTAGCGATGAGCGACATCGATGGTGATGCCCTGCTCGCGCTCGGCACGGAGCCCATCGGTGAGCAACGCAAGGTTGCGCTCGCCGTCGCCGTAGCGTCGGCTTGCTTTTTCGACAGCGGCAAGCTGGTCTTCGAACACCGTCTTGGTGTCGTGGAGCAGCCGACCGATCAGGGTGCTCTTGCCGTCGTCGACACTGCCCGCCGTGGCGATACGGAGCGTGGCGACGCTCGGCGGTGCGATGCGAAGTGTGGGAGATGAGGTCATCAGAAGTAGCCCTCTCGTTTGCGGTCTTCCATGGCTGATTCACTGAAGTTGTCGTCGGCGCGTGTCGCGCCGCGTTCGGTGATGCGCGCCGCCGATACTTCGGCGATGACGTCCTCGATGGTCGCAGCGCTCGAGCGCACGGCGCCGGTGCAACTGGCGTCGCCGACCGTGCGATAGCGCACCGTCTCCACCGACGACCGCTCGCCCGGCTCGAGCACCACAGGCCCGCCAACGGCCAGCAACATTCCGTCGCGCTCGACCACTTCACGCTGATGTGAATAGTAGATGTTGGGCAGCGGAATGTGTTCGGCGGCAATGAACTGCCAGATGTCGAGCTCGGTCCAGTTGCTGAGCGGGAACGCGCGTAGTTGCTCGCCCTTGCGAATCCGCGCGTTCAACAGATCCCATGGCTCGGGGCGTTGGTTGCGCGGATCCCATCGACCGTGGCGATCACGGAACGAGAGGATGCGCTCCTTGGCCCGAGCCTTGTCTTCGTCGCGGCGCCCACCGCCGAACGCGGCATCGAAGCCGTGCTCGGTGATTGCGTCGAGCAGGGTGACCGATTGCAGACGGTTGCGGCTGGACCGGGGACCCGGGTCCTCGACAACACGACCATTGTCGATCGACTGCTGCACGCTGGCGACCACCAGCCTGGCACCGGCACGTTGCACGAACTCGTCGCGATACCGGATGACCTCGTCGAAGTTGTGACCGGTGTCGACATGCATGACTGGGAATGGCAACCGGGCCGGCGCGAATGCCAACACTGCAAGATGCAGCAGCACGGCCGAGTCCTTGCCGCCGCTGAACAACAGCACTGGATTCTCGCATTCGGTGGCGACCTCGCGAATGATCGTCACCGCCTCGTCGGCCAATGACTCGAGATGGGGGCTCGCCGTCGCGTTCACGCGTGCAATCCGCATTCGGTCTTCGAATTGCCCGCCCACCGGCCACCGCGACGGTCATCGCCCTCGGCGACCGGCCGAGTGCATGGCCAGCAACCAATCGATGGATAGCCGCGCTCGCTGAGCGGGTTGACCGGTAGTTGATTGATCTCGGTGTACAGCAACATGTCATCGTCGGTCCACGTGGCCAGCGGATTGATCTTCACCAGGTTGCGCCCGATGTCGTACGTCACCACAGGTGCGTGGGCGCGGGTCGGGCCATCGACGCGACGGACGCCGGTGATCCATGCCGCCCTGCCATCGAGCGCACGATTGAGCGGCTCGACCTTGCGCACTGCGCAACATCCCTCGACATCGGTCTGCCAGAGGTTGTCGCGCTGGATCTCGGGACGTGGTGCGACGATGCGAAGGTTGATGTCGAAACGGTTCTGCATCTCTTCAGCGAGCCACCACGTCTCGGCGAAGAGGTATTGCGTGTCGAGCAGCACGATGTCGGCCATGGGATTGGCGCTGACCGCGAGGTGCACGAGCACCGCATCCTCGAAGCTCGAGGTCACAGCTACGTTGTCGACGCCGTACGTGTCGAACGCCCAGCGCATCACCTCACTGGGGTGCAACTGCTCGACGTTGTCGGGGGCTTGGAGCAGGCTCACCCCGGCATCCTATCTAATTACGACTAATTCGATCAAGATTTGGGCAATTCAGCATTGGTAGCGTGGTGAGGTGGCGTTCGACTATCCGATCATGCTCGATCTGGCCGGCGTGCCGGTGCTTGTCGTCGGCGGCGGGACGGTCGCCCAACGCAAGATCGAATGCCTGCTCAAGGCAGGTGCCGACGTCACCGTCGTCGCCCGATCAGCGGTCGAGTCAATCTGCTCGATGCCTGTTCGCGTTCACTTGCGGCGGTACGAACCCGCCGACCTCGACCATGTGCGTTTGGTCATCACCGCCACCGATGACCCCGCCGTCAACGCCGCTGTCTCGGCCGAAGCCGCTGCCCGCGGGATCTGGGTGAACTCCGCCGACGACCCAGCCAACTGCACCTTCACGCTGCCTGCCATCGCCAGAGATGGACAGATCACGGTAGCGGTCAGCACGGGTGGCGCCAGCCCGGCCTTGGCTTCGCACCTGCGCGGCGAGATCGAGGTGTGGCTCCGCGACATCGGAGCAGCCGATGCTGCAGTTGCCCTCGCCGCGCAGCGCAGCGAACTGCACGCTGCCGGAGTGTCGACAGAGTCGATCGATTGGTCCGACCGCGTGCGGACAGCACTGCGTCGACCCTGAGGGTGCGAGCACCCGGTGAGCGTGGCTTCGAATTCACGAATCTGCCAGCGCCGGGTGGTCGCTAGCCTTGACGGACCATGCCTGATATCGCGTCCAACATCCCCGAGAAACCGTCACTCGACGGCGTCGAAGCTCGCTGGATGCAGCGGTGGGACGCCGATGGCACCTACCGCTTCGATCGCGCCGCGAACCGCGATGAGGTATTCGCGATCGACACGCCTCCGCCGACTGCAAGCGGCTCGCTGCACATCGGCCACGTGTTCAGCTACACCCACACCGACGCGATCGCTCGCTTCCAGCGGATGCGCGGTAAGAACGTCTTCTATCCGATCGGCTGGGATGACAACGGGCTGGCTACGGAGCGGCGGGTGCAGAACGTCACCGGTGTTCGCTGCGATCCGTCGCTGCCGTACGACCCCGACTTCGTCGCGCCATACAACGGCGATGTCCCGAAGGGTCACAGCGCTACCCCGATCAGCCGGCCCAACTTCGTCAGTCTCTGTCACAGCGTGATTCACGACGACGAGAAAGTGTTCGAGCAACTCGTGCGCCGACTGGGAATCTCCATCGACTGGTCGTTCCTCTACACCACCATCGGCGAGCGTTCCCAGCGGGTCAGTCAGTTGGCGTTCCTGCACAACTTGGCCCGCGGCGAGGCGTACCAGCAGGACGCACCGACGCTGTACGACATCGACGAACGCACCGCCGTCGCGCAGGCCGAGATGCAGGACCGCGACATGCCCGGGGCCTACCACAAGCTCGCCTTCCATCGCAGTGACGGCGAGGGAGACCTGCTGATCGACACAACCCGGCCCGAGTTGCTGGCCAGTTGCGTGGCGATGGTCGCACATCCCAATGATCCGCGCTACCAGCCGTTGTTCGGCACCACGGTCCGCACACCGCTGTTCGATGTCGAAGTGCCGGTGCTCGCCCATCACCTCGCCGACCCCGACAAGGGAACCGGCATCGCCATGATCTGCACGTTCGGCGACACCACCGACGTCACCTGGTGGCGCGAGCTCAACTTGGCCTCTCGTGCTCTGCTCGGATTCGACGGACGGATGGCCCTGGCGACGCCGGAGTGGATCACCGAGCCGGCCGGGAAGACGGCGTATGCGCAGATCGCCGGTTTGGCTCCCAAACAGGCGCAGCGCAAGATCGTCGAGATGCTCGTCGAATCGGGAGAGATGTTGGGCGAACCCCGCGCCATCACCCACCCAGTCGCGTTCTATGAACGCGGGTCGCGACCGCTCGAGATCGTTGCCACCCGACAGTGGTACATCCGCAACGGAGGCCGCGATGACGCACTGCGCGCCGCTCTGGTGAAACGCGGCGAGCAACTGATCTGGCACCCGGGCTACATGCACAACCGCTATCAGAACTGGGTCGGAGGTCTGAACGGCGATTGGCTGATCAGCCGCCAGCGCTTCTTCGGCGTGCCGATCCCGCTGTGGTACCGACTCGACGACGAAGGCAACGCCAGGTACGACGAGATCCTCACGCCCGACGAGGCGCAGCTGCCAATCGATCCATCGACGAGTTACCCAACGGGCTTCACCGAAGATCAGCGCGGTAAGCCAGGTGGGTTCATCGGTGATTCCGACGTGATGGACACCTGGGCCACCTCGTCGATGACTCCGCACATCGCCGGCGGATGGGTCGATGACCCCGACCTGTTCGCCAGGGTGTTCCCCATGGACATGCGCCCGCAGGCGCACGACATCATCCGCACCTGGCTGTTCGGCAGCGTCGTGCGCAGCCACCACGAACATGGTTGTCTGCCGTGGACCCACGCGGCGATCTCCGGCTGGATCCTCGACCCCGAACGCAAGAAGATGGCCAAGAGCGTCGGCAACGTCGTCACACCGCTACCCCTCCTCGAACAGTACGGCGCCGACGCGGTGCGCTACTGGGCGGCGTCGGCACGACCGGGCGTCGACACTGCGTTCGACGACGGGCAGATGAAGATCGGCCGCAAGTTGGGCACCAAGCTGCTGAACGCCAGCAAGTTCGTGCTCGGCTTCGGAGAACCGCCGGTCGGAGCTGACCCGACCGCGGCAATCGACCAGGCGATGCTGGCACGACTCGGCGAAGTCGTCTACGAGGCGACCCGTTCCCTCGACGACTTCGACTACGCCAGGGCGTTGGAGCGCACTGAAGCATTCTTCTGGTGGTTCTGCGACGACTACGTCGAGCTGGTCAAAGGCCGCGCCTACGGGAACGTGGGCGATGATGCGGCGCACTCGGCCCGAGCCGCTCTCCGTCAGGCCCTTGATGTGATGCTGCGCCTGTTCGCACCGTTCCTCCCGTTCGTCACCGAGGAGGTCTGGAGTTGGTGGCACGACGGATCGGTGCACGCCTCGTCGTGGCCCGCCGCCGAAACCTCGGCGCCGGTTGGCGATGCCTCTGTGCTGGCACCCGTCAGCGAGGTCCTGGCTGCGGTTCGCCGCGCAAAGACCGAGGCCAAGCTGAGCCAGCGCGCTGCGGTCGAGGAGTTGCTCGTCGAGGGTCCATCTGGCGCTCTGGCCGCAATCGAGGCGTGCCGCACCGACCTCGCAGACGCAGGCGGAGTGGCCACCTTCACCTTCTCAGAGGGCCCAACCCTGGCGACGACTGTGCGATTGGCGCCCTCGACGGATTCAACGCCTGCCCACTAGCCTGCTCGACGTGAAGTTGAGGGTTCGGGTTGCATCGCTGCTCGCGGGCATCGCAGTGCTATCGGTAGGATTTGCTGTCGCGCCCACACCTGCTTCGGCGAGAACCCCGGTGACGACGACAACGATCGTCGGAGACGGTGGTGCAGTCAACGTGCCCATCGCCGCCAATGTCGCTCCCGCAAACGCAGGTGCAGCCGCGACCCGCGGCAGCAGCATCCAGGAAACGCCTACCGAGCCTCCGCCTCCTGCTGAAGTGCCGGCAACGACGGTGTTGGCCATCCCACCAAACACCGGCGTGCCGTTCTCATCCGGCATCGGCCAACGTGTCGTGTACTCCAAGAACCAGATGCGAGTCTGGATCGTCGACGCCAACAGCGTCACCGTGCGCACGTATCGCGTGTCGGGCCGCATGGGCCAGCCGGATCCCGGCACCTATCACGTGTACTCCCGGTCCGCGTTCACCTGCAACATCGACCACCCCAACATCTGCATGAGGTTCATGGTTCGATTCGCCCATGGGCCGCTGGGCGACAACATCGGCTTCCATGAGATCCCACGCAAAGATGGAGTTCCTATCGAGGCCGACGCCCAGCTGGGACAGCCATTGTCGGGCGGATGCGTGCGTCAATCGACCGCCGACGCCATGTTCATGTGGGACTTCGCCGGCATCGGCACAACAGTCGTCGTAACCGACTGACGCCCTCAATCGCGGTCAGTCGGCCCTGACGAAGACGCCGGTCCAGATGACACGATGTGCGCCGCAGTCGGCGGCCCCGGTGGTGCGAGCAAGTCGCCCTCACGGAATGCGATGAACGTGAGCCGGTGCCACGCGCGACGCACTTCCTCACGCTTTCCTGGCAGGGTCGGAGCAGACACCCGATACACCAGCCTGTCGTCGCGCAACTCGGTGAGCCCGACGATCGTGACGTCGCCGCGCAGCGCCGGTGCGGCCGCCGGGTGTTCGCGCAATTGAGCAGCCAGACGCCCGACGACTTCCTCGACGACATCGAGATCGCTCTCGCGCGACAGTTCGAGATTGAGCAGGGCGATCGACGACTTCGAGAGATTGGCAACGCACATCACATTGCCGTGAGCAACGTGCCACACGCGCCCCTCGCCATCGCGTACACGCACGCTGCGCAACGTGATGCGTTCGACTTCGCCCGTCGCCAAGCCAAGGTCGATGCTGTCACCGACGCCGTATTGATCTTCGGCGAGAACGAACAGGCCGGCGATCACATCGCGGATCAACGTTTGGGCACCGAAGGCAACTGCGCCGCCGATGACCGTCGCCGTGGCAATGACGCCTCCGATGTTGACACCGAGTTCACTGATGATGGTGATGACCGCAGTGCCCCATACAACACCGACGACCGCCGAACGCAATGCCGACGACAGCGCTCGCTGCCTGGCGTCGGCACGGCTGCGGTCGGTGCCTGGTATCGCCAGTGTGCGGCTCAGCACACGGGTCACGATGGCTCGCAAGACGACACCAACGACGATGGCGACGATGATGATCGCCAAGATCCGCAACGGTGTCAGCAAGTGCAGATCGTCGAGATTTTGCATCCACTTGGGCCGCGACGAGGTTGGCACGATCCGACCATAGTCAAGCCTGGGTCAGGGCGCTCCCCATCTCACGAGGTGCGCCGCTAACCTGAACGCCTCATGGCTGAAGCGGAACCCATAGAACCCAAGCCGTTCCGTGGCCATCACACCGCAGGGCAGCGCCTGGTTCTGGTCGTCAACTGCCTCATCGTGGTGTTGTGCTTCGCCGGTGCCATCGGTCTGCTCATCGGCAAGAACGCCGGCGAGAAGGGCCGCAAGGTGGCGATCAATCTGTCGTCGAACAGCCCGCGGCCCACCGTGCAACGGCCCGCGGTGACCGCCGCTCCTGGCCAGACGCTGCCCAACGACACTGGTTCGCCCGACACGTTCCCCGAGGCCGATCCAACGGCGCAGAACTTCCTCGTCACCGGCGCCGACAACTCCACCGACTCGACGTGCGTCAACCTGCAAGACAAAGGACCGCGCACCGGAGAACGCAGCGACACCATCATGGTGATCCGTCTCGACCCAGCCACCAAGCGATCGGCCGTGTTGTCATTCCCCAGGGACCTGTGGGTCAAGGTGCCCGGTCACGGAACTCAGCGGATCAACGGGGCGTACCGACGCGACGATCCGCAGCTGCTGATCGACACCATCAATCAGGAGTTCGGCCTCACGATTCAGCACTTCATCCAGATCGACTTCTGCGCGTTCCAACGGCTCGTGAAAGGTATCGGCGGCGTGACTGTTCCGCTGCCGTTCCCGGTGCGTGACGCCGCTACTGGATTGAACATCGACGTCGCCGGGTGTCACACCTTCGAGGGCGATGAAGCGCTGAAGTATGTGCGGTCGCGCCACTTCGAATACCAGGACACCGCCGGCCAGTGGCACGAAGACCCGTCCTCGGATCTCGGGCGAATCGCACGTCAGCAAGACTTTTTACGTCGCACGCTGACGGCCGCACTGAAGAACAGCATCCTGAAGCCAAAGACGATCAGCGCGTTGTATCAGTCGTACAGCTCCGATCTTGTCGTCGACACCGGCATGACGATCGACAAGATGATTCAGTTCGTCGGCGTTGTCCGCAAGGTCACCGCCTCAGCGATCCGCACCTACCAGATCGAGGCCACAGGAAAGATCGTCGGTGGCGCCGACGTGTTGATATGGCACAAGGACTCGAAGAACATGCAGGCCATCCTGAACATCTTCAAGGGACTCGCGCCGTTGGCTTCGGCACCCGACCAGCAGTTCGAGGACACCACCACGACTTCGACACTGCCGCACACAACGACCACGACGAAGTCGTCTGTTCCGCCGTCGGTCACCTCAGTAGCGCCCCCGAGCATCGCGCCGACCGGCACCAGCGTTGCCACCGGCGACAGCGCACCGCCTTCCAACACCCCGAAGACCGCCATCGTGCCGGATCCCGCCCAAGAGTGCTGACGGCTCAGCGTTCGAGCACGAGCGCAAGTGCTTCGATCACGTGCGATGGACCGGCGGTCGTGGCAATTCGTGCGCCGCAGTCGCTGGCGAACCGGATTGCTTCTTCGCAGTCCTGTTTGGGTGCGACGACAACCAGCTCCGGCAAACCTGCCGCGGCCGCGTGTACGTCGCCTTCGACCGTCGACCGGCAATCGCTCAGCAGCACGACGATCTTGCGGGCCGCGGTGCTGCGATTCAGTTGCTCAGCCGCCGAGCGCAACGCCCCGGCCAGATCGGTCGTGCCGTGCCCTCGCAGTGCGAGAACCTCGCTGACGACTCGCTCACTCGACTTGTCGCTCCCCTGGCTCTTCACGGCGACGACATCCTTGCCAAACGCCAGCACGCTGTAGCTCGCCGGGCTGCGTAGAGCAACTGCGGCTGCGGCAATCGCTGCGGTCGCCAGTGGCTTGCCGCCCATCGATCCACTGCGATCGACCACTAGGCACAACGCCGTGTCGGGTGTGCTCCAAGATCTGATCCGCAATCGCTCGGCGTTGACCGCAGCGCCCGCTGCTGCGGCTTCGACGATCTCACCGAAGCTGGCGTCGAGATCGAGGTCGCCTCCGTCGGGCCGGTACGGCTGCTCGACGATCCTGCCGATGCCGCGCCGTACCGTTGGCCCGCGGCGCGCGAGATCCAAGAACAGCCGGGCTGCAAGGCGGCGCGCAAGGTCGCGCAGGCGTTGATCTGTCGCACCCGCAAGGTCGGCGAGCATCGCCAGCATCTCGTCGGGGTCGTCGACCAATCCCGCCTCGACCGCGGCTTCGTCGAGCTCGCCGACCTCCGGCGAGACCTGTTGGAAGCGAGCCCTGGAGGCGAGCTCACGCCGCGACGTCGTGCGCCGCCCGGACTCGGCAATCGCCGCGTCGGCCTCAGAACCCTCCCGAGCTAGGGGCTGGGATGCGTCGCCCCGGCCGGGGCTGTTGCTTTTCCCGGCGAATCCGACTCGCGATCTGCGAACACCGCGTTCCACAGTTCGGTGACCACCGATTCGGCGTTGCGCGACAAACCCTCTCGCAGCCGCAACCGACCGGACAGGGCAACGATCGCACTATCGAGACCCACGTCGAAGGCGGTGGCCGACGAATGACGCAACGGCGCCAGCGAGGCAGCGACTGCGGCGATATCGATCGCCCCGCGAACTGACGACCCGATGCGCACGTCGGGATGTGTGCGGGTGAGCCGGACCACCTCGACCACCTTGGCTAGCCAATCCAGATCCGGTGCGGGACGGACCAGCCTGGCGACGATTGCCTCCTCGTCGGCAGCCGACTGGTAGTCGACCGATAGGCGGCACACACGGTCGTAGACGGCACTGCTGATTCGAGCTGTGCCGATGGCGTCGAACGGGTTCATCGCGGCGACGAGACGAAAACCCGGCTCGGCGACCACTCGACCGAGCCGCGGCACGTGCAGCTCGCGCTCGCTCATGACGGTGATCAGAACGTTGAGCGTCTCTTCTGGAATGCGATTGATCTCTTCGATGTAGAGCAGCGAGCCGTCGCGCATCGCCGAGACCAACGGCCCGTCGACGAACACATCTGGGTCGTAGCCGTCGACCAACACTCTGGCGGGATCGAAATGTCCGACCAGCCGAGCCGGGGTCAGCTCAGCGTTGCCTTCGACGAACTCGAAGCCCAAACCGAGCTCGTCGGCAACGGCGCGTAGCAACGTGCTCTTACCAGTACCAGGCGGGCCTTCGAGCAGCACATGACGATCGGCGGCCAACGCCGCGACCACCAGTTCGACCTCGCGTTCGCGGCCGACGACGCGACCCAGCACACGCTCGACCAGCGCGGCAGCGTCGGCCATCGGTTACTCGTATACCAGCACGCCGCGGATGTTCTTGCCGGCGTTCATATCGGCGTAGCCGTCGTTGATTCCCTCGAGCGGATACGTGCGGGTGACGAGGCCGTCGAGGTCGAGTTGACCCTGGGTATAGAGCTCCATCAACATCGGAATGTCTTTGCGCATGTTGGCCGAACCGAACAACGACCCGATCAGCTGCTTCTCCTGCAAGGTCAACAGAATCGCTGGAATCGAGATCGTCTGCTCAGAAATGGGATGGACGTTGGTGATGACGATTTTGCTGCCCTTGCTGGCCAAGAAGAACGCCTGACCGAGCACCTCGCCGTTACCGACGCCCATGGTCATGATGACCTTGTTGAACCCGCGGCTCCACGTGCTGGCGGGCAGATCCGCCATCGCCTCCTCGATCGACGAGTAGGTGTGAGTTGCACCGAACTCCATCGCCTTTTCGCGCTTGAACTCGACCGGGTCGATTGCTGCGATCACTCGCGCCCCTGCCAATTTGGCACCTTGAATTGCGTTGGATCCGATGCCCCCAGCTCCGACGACCGCGACCATGTCGCCGGGTTGCACCTGCGCGGCGTAGACCGCAGAGCCCCAACCGGTGACCACACCACACCCCAGCAGGCAGGCGCGATCGAGCGGCCATTCCTTCTCGATCTTCACGCAACTGGCCTCGTTGACGACTGTGTGATGGGCAAACGTGCCGAGACCGCCGATGGCTAGGCGCAGATCCTGTCCGCGGGCGTGATGGCGAGTGGTGCCATCCGACAGCTGCATGCCGGTTGCGGTGGTGCCGCCCAGATCGCACAGGTTCGAGTGTCCGGAAGCACAGCTGGGACAGCGACCGCACGCCGGAAGGAACGAGAACACGACATGATCGTCGGCCTGCAACGAAGTGACACCGGCCCCGACTTCCATGATCACACCGGCGCCTTCATGGCCGCCGATGCACGGTGGCTCTCCCGTGACGCCGGCCAGGTCGCCCGTGACAACGTGCTCGTCGCTGTGGCACATTCCGCTGGCGGCCAACTTCACCAGCACTTCGCCGGCCTTCGGTGGATCGAGGTCGATCTCTTCGACACTCCACGGCGTGTTGCGCTCCCACAGGATCGCGGCCTTCGTCTTCACAACAGAACCCCCATCTCCGACTTCGTGCCGCCGACCATAGTGGCAAGTTCGCTCACGACAACATCTGTGACTGTCCAGTGTCCGCTGAAGCCCCGGTGCCGAATACGGACGTCGGAAAAACCCGCGGAAGCGTGTGACGCGGTGTCTCAGTCCTCGCTGCCCGACAACGACAATCCCAGCTCGGCGGGAGGCAGGGCGTCGCCGACCAGGTGCAGTACTTGCACGGCACGCGTCATCGCCACATAGAGCAAGCGCGCGCCCAGGGCTGAGCCGTCGAATATCTGGTGGGCATTGACGACAACGACGCCGTCGAACTCGAGCCCCTTCACTGCTTCAGCCGTGAAAACTGGAACATCGCCGTAGTCAAGATCGTGCACATGATCGACGAGGCGAAGGCCGTGAGTCGCGAGCGCCTCGCCGATGGGCTGGTGAAGGTCGGCAGGCGCGACGACACCGGTGTTGTGATGCCGATGGCGGACGGCAGCAACTTCTCGGGCGACCGCGTCGAAAAGCCCGGCAGCGTCGGCGAGACGAACAACCGGCGCCGTGCCTTCGAGACGAACACTGCGACTTGGTTCGCTCGACACGTTTGTGTACGGGAGCAACCGGTTCGCGGCGTCGAGGATCGGACCAGGGACGCGGTAACCGATGGTCAACACCGCAACCTCGGTAGCAGTGGCACGAATGTGCCCCAACGCGGTGCCCCAATCCTGCTGACCGGCCGGTGTGGTGGATTGGGCGAGGTCGCCGAGAATGGTCATCGAGCCGTGTGGGCTGCGGCGGCCGATGACTCGCAACGACACAGCCGAGTGATCCTGCGCCTCGTCGACGATCACATGTCCGAATGTGAAGGGCGTGCCGTTGAGCATCGAGTTGGCTTCGTCGACGAGGAACTGGTCGGCGACCGACCACCGACGGCGCTTGCCCGACGGACCCGGCAACAGCTTGTCGACCATCCGAATCGGTTGCTGCGTTGGCCACGCCTTGGCAACGGCGGCGCGCAGTTCGGGCGAACGCTCCCAGATGTCGTCTCGATCGGTGCGACGTATCAACTCGCGTTGCACGAGTCCTTTCAAGCCGTCGCGTCGCTTGTTGACCGGAGTCACGCCATGGATCGCTTCGTCGACCCATCCAGAGAACTCGGCGGCGCTGATCTCGAGGGTTCGGGCACCGACCGGCAACCGCAGGTCCTGCGTAGGGCGCACGATGTGGCGCACGCTGGCTACGGCGAGCCGCTCCAACATCTCCGGTGCGCCCTTCCAACGTCGCGTCGCATCGTCGTCGACGGCCGCGATCTCCACCTTCGGCACACAGATGTCGAGGGCCGTTCGTTGCTGAACCAACCGCTCGCCCAGTGATGGCAGCACGTTGGCGATGTAGTCAAGGAAGACCGGGTTCGGTCCGACCACAAGTACTCCGCTGCGCGCCAGTCGACGACGATGCTCGAACAACAAGAAGGCGGCACGGTGCAAGCCCACCGCGGTCTTGCCTGTGCCAGGCCCGCCCTGCACGACAAGGCACTGGTCGAGCGGCGCACGGATGACCACGTCTTGCTCGGCCTGAATCGTGGCAACGATTTCGCGCATTGCACCGGTGCGCGCCGCACCAATCTCGGCCAGCACCGGGTCGGGCACGCCGGTAGCCGTCACCGAGTCTGGATCATCGAGCTGCTCATCGAGGTATGCCGACAAGTCAGCGTCGACCATGGTGAACCGACGGCGATGACTCAGGCCCAGGGGGTCGACGCCGGTGGCTCGGTAGAACGGCGCTGCAATCGGAGCTCGCCAGTCGACGACGACCGGATCGTGGGCGTCATCTTCGATGTGCCGCCGCCCGATGTACCAGCGATCCGCGTGGTCGTCGGTGATCCGTCCGAAGAAGTCGCCGGCGCCGGGGCTGTGCAGATCCTCCAACGCCTCGGCAACGGTCACCTCGACGTACTCGGAGGTGATCTCGTCGGCCGATGCCGACGGGTCGACGGCGCAGAACCGCTGGATCATCGCGTCGCGACACCGCCTGGCGAACGTCAGGTGCTCGCGCTCAGCTGCAAGTTCGGGGAAGAGGTCAGCGTGCACGGGGTCGTTAACACTACCTGCACCGCTGAAGCCCTTCCATCGGCACGCACTACGCTCCGTGCATGGAGAACGAAGACATCGGCGAAGTTGGCGATGAAAAACCCGGCGAACCGACGCAAGAGGCAGTCATCGACGAAGAACTGCTGATCGAGGAGATCTCGATCGACGGCATGTGCGGCGTGTACTGAGCTTGTCACTGCTCGAGACACCCCTCGAACTCGATCCGCAGGTCTCCTTGCGACCTGAACCTTTCGGCGCGCTTGCATATCACTACGGCACGCGCCGCTTGGTGTTCATGAAGCACAGCGATGTTGTCGCAGTTGCCCGTCAACTCGCCGTCCACCCGTCGTTGTCGGCGGCCTTGGCGGCCTGCGGAATTGCCGAATCGCGTTGGCCTTCGTTTGACAAAGCGTTTACCAAGCTCAACGAATCGGAGATCGTCCGTGAGCGCCCAGTCACTGGTTGAGCAACTGAAGCGCGGGCTCGACGCGCCGATCTGTTTGACGTGGGAGTTGACGTACGCCTGCAATCTGCAGTGCGTGCACTGCCTGTCGTCAAGTGGGCGGCGCGACCCGCGCGAGCTGACCACCGCCGAATCAAAGCGGGTGCTGGACGAGCTTCGCGCTCTGCAGGTCTTCTACATCAATATCGGTGGCGGCGAGCCGATGGTTCGACGAGATTTCTTCGAGCTCGTCGAATACGCGATCAACCCACCGGATGGTGGCGCCGGCATCGGTGTGAAGTTCTCGACCAACGGTACCTACATCGACGCCTCGACGGCGCGACGGCTGGCTGCCATGGACTATCTCGACATACAGATCAGCCTCGACGGAATTGACGCCGCCACCAACGACCCGCTGCGCGGCGAGGGTTCGTACGCTGTAGCCCGCCGGGCAATGGACAACCTCGCTGCGGCCGGCTTCGGACCGTTCAAGATCAGCGTCGTCGTCACTCGTCACAACGTCGACCAACTCGACCGGTTCCAAGAGCTCGCCGAGTCGTACGGCGCGCAGCTGCGGATCACCCGATTGCGGCCGAGTGGCCGCGGCGTCGACACCTGGCACGACCTGCACCCCACCTCCGCCCAGCAGCGTCAGATCTACCAGTGGTTGCTGGCGAAGGGCGAAACGGTGCTGACCGGCGATTCTTTCTTCCATCTCAACGCGTTGGGAGAAAGTCTGCCGGGATTGAACATGTGCGGGGCCGGGAGGGTCGTGTGCCTGATCGACCCGGTCGGCGATGTCTACGCTTGCCCATTCGTGATCCACGACCAGTTCAAAGCCGGCTCCGTGCGCGACCTGGGCGGGTTCGCCAATGTCTGGAAGCACAGCGACCTGTTCCTCGAACTGCGCGCACCGCAGTCAGCAGGAGCCTGCGCGAGCTGCGGAAGCTACGACGCCTGTCAGGGCGGCTGCATGGCAGCCAAGTTCTTCACCGGACTGCCGCTCGACGGGCCCGACCCGGAGTGCGTCGACGGCCAAGCAGACGCCGTGCTCGGAGCGGTGCAGGTCGAGCTGACCCCACGTCCCTCGCCGGATCACTCGCGACCATCGCGAGCTCTTTCGTTCGTGTCACGCTGACCTCGCTGCGACAAACTGTGTGCTGCCGTAAGGTTGACGGATCGCCGTTGCCTTCGCACTCGTTCCCCTGGCCTATTTGCTCGGCACCTTTCCCAGTGCCGTCATGGTCGCCCGATCGCGAGGTGTCGACATCTTCGCGCAGGGCTCCGGAAATCCCGGTGCGTCGAATGTCGCCCGGGTTCTGGGCAGCAGGTGGGGCGCGTTGGTCTTTGTACTCGATGCGCTCAAAGGCGCTGTGCCGGTCCTGGTCGGGTTGGCCCTCGATACGCGGCCCGGCGCGTACGTCTTGGTGTCGGCCGCCGTGCTCGGCCACATGTTCCCGGCGACGCGCAAGTTCCGCGGTGGCAAGGGCGTTGCCACGATGGGCGGAGCAATGTTGACGCTCCATCCGCTGACCTCGATCGCCCTGCTTGCCGTGTGGTTGATCGTCCGCCAAATTTCCCGCAAGGCATCGTTGGCTTCGCTGTTGATCACCATCGGGCTGCCCATCGGCATTGCACTCTTGGGCGTGCCGGCCTGGGAGATCGTCTACGTCATCGCGCTGTGTTCGCTGGTGCTCGTGCGTCACATCGACAACATCAAACGTTTGATTGGTCGACGCGAGTTGCCGGCCGACAGCCGATGAAGCTGGCAACCCCTCTGTCGCTCGGCCCGCGCAAGGCGCCGAGCCGGGTGATGTTCGGGCCGCACGTCACCAACCTCGGCGACGACGATCGGTGCTTCACGTCTCGGCACACGGCCTACTACGCGAGGCGCGCTGCAGGCGGCTGCGGCATCGTCGTGACGGAGGGCGCGAGCGTGCACGACAGCGACTGGCCCTACGAGCGAGCCCCTTTGGCGGCTCGATGCGCGCCGGGCTGGACACAGATCGCCGACGCATGCCATCAACACTCGTGCCTCGTCATCGCATCACTCGACCATGCCGGTGGGCAAGGCAGCAGCGCCTACAGCCAACTTCCGCTGTGGGCACCGTCAAGGGTTCCCGAGGTCAACAGCCGGGAGACACCGAAATGGATGGAAGATGAAGACATCGAGGCCGTGATCGACGGATTCGCCTCCGCCACCCAGGTCGCGATGGGCGCTGGGTGCGATGGGGTGGAGATCAACGCCGGGCAGCACAGCCTGGTGCGCCAATTCATGTCGGCACTGACGAACCACCGCGCGGACGGGTGGGGCATCGACAAGTTGCTCTTTGCTCGACGAGTGATTGCGGCTGTTCGCCAGCACGCCCCGCTTGTCGGTCTGCGCCTGTGCTGCGATGAACTGGCCCCGTGGGCGGGCATGACTCCCGAAAACGCGCCAGAGATCGCCACACACCTTGTCGCCGCTGGGCTCGACTACGTCGTGGTGGTGCGCGGTTCGATCTATTCCGCAGAAAAGACGCGACCGGACTTCCACGAACCTCCCGGCTTCAACATCGATGTGTGCCGGTCGATCAAGACGGTGCTCGCCGACACGACGGTGTTCTTGCAAGGCTCAGTCGTCGATTGCGGTCAAGCCGAATGGGCGATCGGCGAGCGCATATGCGACGGCGTGGAGATGACTCGTGCTCAAATTGCCGATCCCGACCTCGTGGCGAAGCTGCGAGCAGACGCCGTCGGCTCGATTCGGCCCTGCATCCGCTGCAATCAGACCTGCCAGGTGCGCGACGTCCGCAATCCGATCGTCAGTTGCGTCGGCGAACCGACATCGGGACGCGAGACCGAGGATCCCGACTGGTATCTACCCACGCCCGCGGCGCGCCGCGTTGTCGTCGTCGGTGGCGGCGTCGCCGGGTTGGAGACCGCCCGCGTTGCGGCGATGCGCGGACACCACGTCGCGCTGGTCGAGAGGGAGCATTACCTTGGCGGCATGACGGCAGTGGCCGGACCAGGCGCGCCATTGGCCGCATGGCTCGCATCGGAGTGCAACCGTCTCGGCGTGGAGGTCGCCACCGCAAGCACGTCGATACCGTCTGGCGACACGATCATCCAATGCACGGGTTCCCAACCAGGCCTGCGCGAGTACGAAGTCACTGATCCGTCGATGGTGCTCGACATCGCCGACGTACGTCGCGGCGCAGCGACGCCCGACGGAAGGATCGCGCTGTTCGATCCAATCGGTGGTCCCATCGCTGTGGCACTTGCCGAGGAACTTGGCGAGCGGGCGATCCTGATCACTCAGGACCACATTGCCGGCAACGAACTGTCGCGCACCGGAGATCTGGCACCTGCCAACGTTCGACTCGCTCAGCGCGGCGTGACGATCGAGCGACGATCGCTGCTGCGATCGGTACGTCGCGGCGAGGTAGAGATCGAGGATCGATTCTCTGGTACTCGGCGCTTCATCGGTTGCGCCGCATTGATCGATTGTGGCTTTCGCCTGCCGACCGACGCGTTGCCCGGCGCCGATCTGTGGGCAGGCGATTGCGTCGCGCCCCGAACGATCTACGAAGCCGTCCTCGAAGGACGTCGCGCTGCGCTCGCCATCGACACCATCGAATAGTGGACGTGCAGGCGGTGCGCAGCACCGTCGTGGTGCGAGCAACACTTGGAGCTTTTCGTTGCGTGAATGCTGCTGCGGCTGGCCAGGATGAGCCGCATCGGGGAAGCCGGACGCGGTGTCCAGCGCAGCTTCGGCAGGCGAGGCTCCGTCACCCGGTTCTGGTAATCATGACGAAATGGCGATCAACACCACGCCGCCGACCATGATCACCGAGCCCCCAAACACCTGGATCAATCGATACTTCCACGACTGGACACCTTGATAACCCGGAGTCTTGAAGAGTTGCACACTGCCCATCGACACGTTGCGACGTGCCGTCGAACCGGTGACGCAACCTCGTGGGGCGATGAACGCGAAGCCGACCAGCACCAGCAACAACCCGAGTGCGATCATGCGCCGAAGTGTAGGCCTGCCGGCGATGACCGGTAACGAGCCGCCGCGATGAATAGCCTCGAACTCGCATGACATCCTCTCGGCGGCACGACCGCGCCCGCCGACGTCCCGCCGCCGTTCTCTGGGACATGGACGGCACGTTGGTCGACACCGAGCCCTACTGGATGGAATGTGAGTTCGAGCTCGTCGAAGCCAATGGCGGCACGTGGAACCTCGATCACGCTCATGCAATCGTCGGCAGTGATCTGATGGAATCGGCGCGCTACATCCGTGAGCACGGCGGCGTGGATCTGGCGCCCGAAGAGATCGTCAACGAGCTGATGGATGGCGTGATCGCGCGCGTTCGACGGAAGGTCCCATGGCGACCGGGTGCCCGCGAGCTGTTGGCAGAGCTTCGGCTCGACGACATCCCGTGCGCGCTGGTGACGATGTCGTGGCGACGGCTGGTCGACGCGGTCGTGGGCCAGCTGCCGCGCGGTTCGTTCGCCGCGACCATCGTCGGCGACGAGGTTCACCGCGGCAAACCGCACCCCGAGCCATACCTTGCAGCAGCCCGTGCACTCTCGGTCTCGCCACGAAATTGCGTCGCCTTGGAGGACTCGCCCACCGGTGTGCGCTCGGCCACTGCAGCAGGCTGTCACGTGATCGCAATTCCACACATCGTCGACGTGCCGCACGGCCGCGGCCACCGTCAGGTGAAGTCGCTGACCGACTTGAGCGTCGACAATCTGCTCGAAACCAACCGTTGGCGGCGCGCTGGTCTCGTTGCGGGTGCCAGCATTGCCGTCGTGGCGCTGGCCGCAGGCGTTGCGATCACATTGCGCCGCGATCCGCCTCCGCCGCCCCCTATCGACATCCCGATCGACGCGTGGGTTCCGTATTTCGTGCTCCCGGAGGCCGAGGCGAGCCTCGCGACCAACGGTCGATTGCTGCGTCAAGTCTCCCCGGTCTGGTATTCGGTGAAGGGGGCGACGGCCATCACCGTCAACGAGAATCTGACGGCCGATGCCACAGCGCAGTTCATCGCTGCCACCCGTGCTGCCGGGGCCAAGGTCGTGCCATCGATCGCCGATGCTATGGACGCCGGCGGCATGGCAGCGGTGTTGGCCGATCCCGCGTCGCGAGCGGCCCATGTTGCCGCGATAGCCGATCTGGCTGCGGCCAACGGCTACGACGGGATCGATATCGACTACGAGAAGTTCGCGTTCGCCGACAAAAGGGCAACATGGACCACAACGCGCCCGTTGTGGATCGACTTCGTCACCGAGCTCGGCAATCGGTTGCATGCCGATGGCCGCACGTTGTCGGTCAGCGTGCCCTACATCAAAGACGATCGGCGCACCGACCTCAGCGGATACTGGGTCTACGACTACGCGGGGATGGAGCCGCACGTCGATCAGATCAGGATTCTTGCCTACGACTTCTCCACAGACAAGGCTGGACCAATAGCTCCATTGTCATTCGTGAAGCAGGCGATCTCCGCAGCGAAGAAGACCGTCCACGACGACACCAAGCTGGTGCTGGGCGTGGCGCTGTACGGATACAACTGGCCAATCGCTACGGTTGGCACCTGTCCCGCAACAAAAGAAGGTAAGACCAGCGTGAGCCAACGAAACATCGACGAGTTGCTTGCCAAGCGCACGGCTGCAGCGGTGCACGACCCGGTGACCGGCGAATCGTCGTTCACCTATCAACTGGAGGTCGCCGACGGCAGGACAAGCTGCACGCAGACGCGCGAGGTGCACTACGTGGATGCTGCAGGCGCTCGCATCCGAATCGACATGGCGCGCAAAGCGCGGCTTGGTGCGGTCTCATTGTGGGCCCTCGGTTTCGACAGCCCGGCGACGTGGCAGAACATCGGCAAGTTGGCACACATCCCGGGGTCGACGACGGTTGGCACATCGGTGGTCGCACCATGACCACCTATGGCGTGATGTTCCGCAGGGAATGGCCCGCCGATCAACTCATCGACTACGCCCGACAGGTCGAGGCTCACGACCTGGACGAGATGTGGGTCGTCGAAGACCTCGGCTTCCATGGCGGCTTCACCCAGGCGACCGCGGCCTTGGCCGCAACCTCCCGAATCACGGTCGGCATCGGGATCGCCCCTGCCGTTGTGCGCAACGTCGCCTACAGCGCGATGGAGATCGCCACCCTGGCACAGATGTTCCCCGGCCGCTTCCACATGGGGTTCGGCCACGGCGTCGATTTCTGGATCGAACAGGTCGGCGAAGTGCCGACATCGTGGATGTCGTCGTTGCGCGAGGTGGTCGTCGGAACGAACAAGTTGCTTGCCGGCGATGACGTGTCGATGCATGGCAGTCACGTGCATCTCGAGGCCGTGCGACTTGCCCATCCGGCGAAGATCATGCCGCCAATCTCGCTCGGCGTGCGCGGCCCGCGATCGATGGCGCTGGCGGCCGAGGTTGGCGCCGGTGTGATCTTTGCGGAATGGTCGGGCCCCCGCTACCTCCAACAGGTCCGCGCCCAGATCGGCGCAGGACCCAAGTTCACTGCATTCGTGCAGGCGAGCGCGAACGTGCCAGCGCTCGAAGCGATGATGGCCGAGAAGATGGCCCTCCCCCGGTTTGCCAGCCAGCTGACCGCCTACGGGGATGAAGATGTCGCTCTGAACGAGCTCGTTGTGGCCGGAGACCCAGTCACCTGGGTCGAGCAAGCCCAGCGCTGGGTCGCTGCCGGCGCCAGTACTGTGGTCTTCTGCCCCTTGCCGACCGATCCTGTGGAGTTGCCACTATGACCATCGATACCGACCAACGCACCCGCCTGGCCACCCGCCGCGAAGAGCTGACAACTCAATACCTCTCACCGCGAGCCGAACGGCCTACCAGCACCGCACGCGGGGTGCACCACGTCGCTTTGATCAGCAGCGACGTCGAACGCACCGTGCAGTTCTTCCAAGGCGTGCTCGGCTTCCCGCTGATCGAGATGTTCGAGAACCGCGACTACGAGGGCTCGACGCACTTCTTCTTCGACATCGGCAACGGCAACACGCTTGCCTACTTCGACCTCCCTGGTCTCGACCTCGGCCCGTACCAAGAGGTGCTCGGCGGCCACCATCACCTGGCCATCTCCGTCGAACGACCGACGTGGGAACGGTTGAAGGAACGGCTCGAGCACGAGCACATCGAGGCTGCTCACGTCGACGGCTCCTCGTTGTACTTCCGCGGTCCCGATGGCGAGCGACTGGAGTTGATCAGCGACCCGCTGTTGGAAATGTACGGTAACCCGGTCGGATGACCAAGGCCTGAGGGAATAGTTGCGCCCGCAACTATGTTGCATCGATCATGACCATTGCAGTTCAACGAGCAAGCGATCGTTTCCACACAGACATCGACTGGCTCGACTCGAAGCATTCATTCAATTTCGGCAGTCATTATCGAGAAGGCGACGGCGGCCACGGATTGTTGCTCGTCAACAACGACGACAGGGTTGCCGCCGGCGGAGGCTTCGGCACGCATGGCCACCGCGACATGGAGATCGTCACGTGGGTGCTGTCTGGCAAGTTGGCGCACCACGACAGCGAGGGCAACGAAGGCGTGCTCTACCCCGGCCTCGCCCAACGCATGTCAGCGGGCCGCGGAATTCGCCATAGCGAGATGAACGCCAGTGCAACAGAGCCGGTGCATTTCGTGCAGATGTGGGTCCTGCCCGACACCGCTGGCATCGATCCCGGTTATGAGCAGCGTGACATCAACGAGGCATTGGCCACCGGCCAACTCGTGCCGATCGCCTCGGGCAAAGGTCACGACGGCGCGGTGGGTCTCCATCAGCGCGATGCCGTTCTGTGGGGCGCCCGGGTGCGGGCCGGCGCCACGGTCGATCTGCCGGCCGACGAGCACGTTCATGTCTTCGTGGCACTCGGCGACGGGGCTCTCGGTGATGACACGTTGCTGGCAACCGGCGACGGTGCACGCATCACCGGCCAGCAGCAACTGCGTTTCACCGCGGGAAGCGAAGGCGCAGAGCTGTTGGTCTGGGCCACCGCCTGACCGTCCCAGGTCATCGTTCGATTCCGGACTCGGCCGGGATCTCGTCGCTGTGCCAGCTTGCTACTCCACGAGGCGGCGGACGGGGAACAACTCGACACCGAGCTTGCGGCGGATCGTCCCCCATGTGCCACCTTGCAGCAGCAAGGCGACGGCCAGAACTCGACGACGGCGGTAGATCGGCCGCTCTGGTCAGGTCTGATCGTCCATGATTGCTGATCCCCCTTGTGGATGGTCGTGTCATTCGTCGGCGTGCGTTAGCGGGTCATAGCACCTTCGCGTGCCCCGAGCGCTCTCGTGGTGCGTCGGAGATGCTCCTCCAACAAGCGCACCGCCTCGGTGGCATCGCCGCGCAACGCGGCGTCGACCAATGCACGGTGTTCACCGCGTACATCGCGATGCTGGTCGTGACCTATCGGTCGCGACCAGCGTCGATACAGTTCAGCCGAGTCCCGCAAGGACAACGCCATCATGCGCAGTCGCTGATTCGGGCATGCTGCCAAGAGCGCGCCGTGAAATCGCGAATGTGCAGATGTCCAGTCCTCGGTCATCAGCGCAGGGTCGCCGTCGGATTCCATCGGCGTTCGATCGAGCGCATGATGTGCGGCAACGACCTCGCTCTCCCAAGCAATGTCGCCATTCTCGATCGACATGCGCAACACGAGTCCTTCCAATTCACAGCGCGCAGTCGTGAGGTCCTCGAGATCGTCCTGAGACAGCGGGGTGACACGAAATCCATGCTGTGGCTCGGACTGCACCAGACCTTGTTCGGCCAACCTGGTCAGGCCCTCGCGCACCACACTGGTGCTGCAGTCGTAGCGCTCGGTGAGGTCGGCGAAACGCAACTTCGTGCCTGGCAGCACACGGCCCGCCAGGATGTCGGAGCGCAACTGCGAGTAGACCTGTTCTGCACGCGTGATTGGGGCGAGTGACGAACGGTGACGCGCGGGGAGCACATCGGCACGTGCTGTCGGCGACTCGTCGGCGGTTCCCATAGTCGCATAGTCAAGCACTTTCGGGAATACACCGCAATATCGAAATTTCCTTGACATGTCGAACATCCAGCGGTAGAACAGGCCGCCGAAAGCGACACGAGTAGGGGGTCTACAGTGGGGATGTCACGATGAGTTTGCACGGCCTTGCGGAAATGACACTTGGGGTTCCCAACGTCGACGCGACCAAGCAGTTCTACCGGGAGTTCGGGCTCGCCGAGAGCACCACTGGCATGTTTGCCTCGTCTGACGGTGGCGACCAGCTATGCATCGTCGACTCGTCGTACCGTCGTCTCGTCGAGTTCGCCCTCGCCGCGGACGACACCGACGACATCGAACGCATTCGCTCAGCAGCCGCGGCATACGACATCGCCGTTATCGACCACGAAGATGGAAGCATCTCGATGTCGGAGCCCATTGTCGGGATCAGCGCCAAGGTCACCGTGCGTTCACGAATCGAACAGCCCGACCCGTACGCCTGGAAAGCCATGAACTCTCCCGGCAACCCGGCACGTTCCGGCACCCGCGCTCCGGCGATCTTCAACGAGGGTTCGGCGCGACCACGCAAGCTCGGCCACGTGCTGTACACCACGCCCGACTTCGAGGCCAGCATTCGCTTCCTCACCGACGTGCTGGGTTTCAAGATCAGCGACACGAGCGCCGGCATGATCGCGTTCCTGCGCTGCAGCACCGACCATCACAACGTCGGGCTGATCAACGCACCGGTGCCGTTCTTCCATCACTCGTCGTGGCAGGTCAACGATGTCGACGAGATCGGCCAGGGCGCTCAGACGCTGCTCGCCGTCGACCCGACGCGCGATGTCTGGGGCCTCGGTCGGCACTTCCTCGGCAGCAACCTGTTCTGGTATTTCCGCGACCCGGCCGGCAACTTTGCCGAGTACTACGCAGACCTCGACCAGATCCCCGAGGACGCCGAGTGGGATGCTCGCGACTGGGCACCCGACAAGTCGTTGTATGCCTGGGGACCTCCCGTTCCGAAAGCGTTCGTTCATCCCGACGATCTCGAAGAAATCGCCGCAGCACTGCAAGGAGTCTCATGAAGATCGCCCGCTTCACCGAAGATGGCCGCACACGACTCGGCATCGTTGCCACCGACACCGACGAGATCATCGACGTCGGTACAGCCGACCCCTCGCTGCCGACCGACCTCGGTCCCCTCCTGGCCAACGGTTCGCTCGCCGATGTTGCCCGTACCGCAAGCTCGGCGCCACGCGTCGCCCTGTCGGCTGTGCAGCTCGAGGCACCCATCGCCCAACCTCCGACGTTTCTGGCGATTGGTCTCAACTACGCCGACCACGTGGCCGAGAGCGGTATGGAAAAACCGAAGGCCCCGGTCGTGTTCAACAAGCAGATCACGTGCGTCGTCGGTCCAGGCGCCGGCATCGAAGTGCCAACCGTCGCCCCGAAGTGGGTCGACTACGAAGGCGAGCTCGGCATCGTCATCGGCACCCGTTGTCGCAATGTGTCAGTCGCGGACGCGCCGTCGGTCGTCGCCGGCTACCTCATCGTCAACGATGTGTCGGTGCGCGATTGGCAGCGGGCGACGCCGACCATGACCATGGGCAAGTCGTGGGACACCCATGGCCCCATCGGGCCGTGGCTGGTCAGCGCCGACGAGGTCGGCGATCCGCACGACCTCGGCATTCGCACGTGGGTCGACGGCGACCTTCGCCAGGATGCATCGACCAGGCAGATGATCACCAATTGTTGGGAGCTCATCGCCCACCTCTCGACAGCGTTCACGCTGCTGCCCGGCACGATCATCGCCACCGGCACACCCGCCGGCGTCGGCTTCGTCATGGACCCGCCGCGGTGCATGAATGCAGGCTCCACCGTGCGCATCGAGATCGACAAGCTCGGGGTTCTCGAGAACCCCGTCATTGCCCAACCGTAAACCAACGTCGAACGAAGTTCGAGATGGGCCTCGAGCCGAACACGCCGTTGATCTGAGCAGATCTGGCCGGACTTCGTTGATTGGCACGTCACTTCCGTCGTCGGATGGATGACCGGCTTGGAACTGAAGTCGATGGTGATCTAGACCACGACGCATGGCTACGTCGTCGCATCACCTGTGGGCTCCGACGCCCGATTCGATCTCGCGGAGCAACATCGGCCAGTTCAGCGAATGGCTGGGCCGGCGCGGCGTCGGGCCATTCGATTCGTATGACGCAATGTGGCGATGGTCAGTCGACGACATCGCCGGATTCTGGGGTGCCGTGTGGGATTTCTTCGACCTGCATTCCAGCGTGCCGATCTCCGGTATTCTCGACTCGACGACAATGCCCGGCACGAAGTGGTTGATCGGTGCTCGTCTGAACTACGCCGAACAGATCCTGCGTCATGACGGTGACCGGCCGGCGATCATCGCCCACTCACAGACCCGCCGACCGTCGTCGCTGACCTGGAACGAATTGGCGGAGCAGGTCGGTCGGGCGCGGACTGGGTTGCAGGCCCTTGGCGTCGGCGCGAGGGACCGGGTTGCGGCCTACATGCCGAACGTGCCCGAAACGATCGTCGCCTTCCTGGCCACTGCAAGCCTTGGTGCGGTGTGGACAAGCTGCGCGCCGGAGTTCGGCGTGCAGGCCGTGCTCGACCGCTTCGGCCAGGTCGACCCGAAAGTGTTGCTCGTCGTCGACGGCTATCGATACGGCAACCGAGACATCGACAGGCGCGTTGAGGTGCGGGCCATTCGTGAAGGTCTCCCCAGCCTGCAGGCGACGGTTGCGTTGCCGTACCTCGGCGACGAGCGCTTGCCGGGCACAATCGCTTGGGCCGACCTCCTCGCCGATGCTGGACCCGTGGAGTTCGAGCAGGTCGCTGCCGATCGTCCGCTGTACGTGCTGTACTCCTCGGGAACGACCGGCATGCCAAAGCCGATCGTCCACGGTCATGGCGGCATACTCCTCGAGCACCTCAAGGTCCTCGGTCTCCACGCCGACCTGGGCCCGACCGACCGGTTCTTCTGGTTCACCACCACCGGCTGGATGATGTGGAACTACCTCGTCAGCGGTCTGTTGACCGGATCCGCAATCGTCACGTTTGACGGTGACCCGGCCGCGCCGTCGCTCGACACGTTGTGGGGGCTCGCCGAGCAAGCCGAGATCACCTGGTTCGGGGCAAGTGCGCCGTACTACATGGCGTGCCGCAAGGCCGATCTGCGGCCCAGCGCGACGTTCGACATGTCACGACTGCGCGCCGTCGGATCCACCGGGGCGCCACTGCCGGGCGACGGCTTTCATTGGGTGTATGACTGCGTCGCCGACCACGTCATGTTGTCGTCGATCAGCGGCGGCACCGACATCTGTTCGGCCTTCGTCGGCGGCTGCCCGATGGTGCCGGTCGATGCGGGCAGGATCTCGTGCCGATACCTCGGCGCGTCGGTGGAGGCGTTCGATGAGACCGGCCGTTCGGTCGTGGGCGAGCAGGGCGAACTGGTGATCACGAAGCCGATGCCTTCGATGCCGATCGGGTTCTGGGGCGACGCCGACGGCTCGAAATATCGCGCCGCCTACTTCGAGACGTACCCGGGCGTGTGGCGGCACGGCGATTGGATCACGATCGACGACGACGGCAGTTGCGTGATCACCGGCCGCTCCGACGCCACGCTGAACCGCGGTGGCGTGCGAATCGGCACGAGCGAGATCTATCGAGCGGTCGAGGCAGTCGAAGGAGTCGCCGACAGCTTGATCGTTCACCTCGAAGATGCTGAGGGCGGTGGTGCAGGGGTGCTGGTCTTGTTTGTTGTCACGGCCGGCGAGACGATTCTCGATGACGTGATCGATCCGATCAGGCGTGCCCTGCGCAGCAACCTGTCACCTCGGCATGTGCCCGACGAAATTCACGCGCTGCCGTCGATCCCCACCACGCTGTCCGGCAAGAAGCTGGAACTTCCTGTCAAGAAGATCCTGCGCGGTGCTGACCCCGATTCGGTGGCCAGTCGTGGTGCCTTGAAGAACCCCGAATCGCTCGACGCCGTCGCCGAGGTAGCGCGCAACCGCTGACCCGTTGCGAGTGTTTCCAGCCCGCGACGGCGCAGGCGACGGATCGGGTCAGGTGAGGTTCTCCAAGACGATGGCGATGCCTTGGCCGACGCCGATGCACATCGTTGCCAAGCCGTAGCGGCCGCCCGTGCGGCGGAGGTGATGAGCCAGCGTGGTAACGATACGCACACCACTGCAGCCGAGCGGATGGCCGATCGATATTGCGCCGCCTTGTTGGTTGACGATCGACGGATCGAGCTCGGGCCACTCGCGCAGGCAGGCCAACGACTGCGCAGCGAATGCCTCATTCAGCTCGACGGCCGAGAGGTCAGCCCAGCCGATTCCGGCGCGCCGGAGCGCCGTTCGTGCTGCCTCGACGGGGCCGATGCCATACAGATGAGGCTCGACGCCGCTGGTGCCGCGGCTGACGACCCGCGCCATCGGCGTGGCCTGCGACATCTCGACGCCGCGCGACGACATCACGAACACCGCCGCGGCGCCGTCGTTCATCGGCGACGCATTGCCGGCCGTCACGGATCCGCCTTGGCGGAAGACCGGCTTCAACTTGGCCAGCGTCTCCATCGACGACTCAGGGCGGATGCACTCGTCGCGTTCGAGCATGGCACCAGCGACCTGCACGGTCTCGGCGGCAAAGTGGCCGACCGCCCAGGCGGCCGCAGCGCGCTGATGCGAGCCCATCGCGAAGGCGTCCTGTTCGTCTCGCGAAATCGAGTACTTGTCGGCCAACACCTCAGCACCTTCACCGAGCGAGATCGTCCACTCCGCCGGCATCTTGGGGTTGACCATCCTCCAGCCAAGCGCCGAGTTCCACAGCTGCTCGTGCGTCGTCGGGTAGCCCTTCGACGGTTTCAGCACGACCCAAGGAGCGCGGGTCATGCTCTCGACACCGCAGGCGATCGTGATGTCGGCGTCACCGACAGCGACGGTACGTGAGGCACCGAAGATCGCCTCGATGCCGCTGCCACACAAACGGTTGACCGTCGCCGCCGGGATCGTTGTAGGCAGGCCCGCCAGCAGCAATGCCATTCGGCCGACGTTGCGGTTGTCTTCCCCCGCACCGTTGGCGTCGCCGGCGTAGACCTCGTCGATGGATCCCGGATCGAGCGATGGCGAGCGGGCGACGATGGCGCGTACTACCGCGGCGAGCAGGTCATCGGGACGAATGCCTGCCAGTGCACCGCCGATTCGCCCGAGCGGCGTCCGCACGGCGTCGACGATGAATGCTTCGTTGGTCATGGTCGGGCTCCTTCGTATGCCCGTTCGAGCAGGGCGAGCAGGTCGGCCTCGGTGACGGGTCGCGGGTTCACCGTGATCTCTTCGACGGCGGCGTGTGCAGCACCCGCAAGGTCGTCGAGCTTCAAGAGACCATCGTCGCCTTTCAGATCGGCCAGTCGAGTCGGCACGTTGCTGGCTTTGGCCAGGTCCCACAGCGCCGACGCAGGGTCGCCGCCGGGCACGCCGAGTGCGGCTGCCAAGCGGGTCATCTCGGCAGGCAGTGCCGAGGCGTTGAACGCTATCGCGTGCGGCAAGATGACC
This sequence comes from Ilumatobacteraceae bacterium, assembly GCA_031370745.1. Lineage (GTDB taxonomy): Bacteria > Actinomycetota > Acidimicrobiia > Acidimicrobiales > Ilumatobacteraceae > JAENVT01. Next base: position 20,355 of record JANMQX010000402.1, on the reverse strand, counting down.
GAATGCGCGTCGGCGTGAACGAGGTTGAACCTGCCGCCCAAGACGTGGCACAACTTGTGATGTAGACCGGGCGATGTGCTGCCGAGGGCTACGCCGCTGAGGTAGGCCCCGTACAGCAACCTGCCACGGGCCTCGACGTCGTCGGGCGAGGCCATCACGGTCGGCAGCGAGTCGTTGATTGCCCGCACGCCTTCGAGGGCCAGCGCCGACGTCACCGGGTTGTTGCCGGGTGCATAGAGCGCCTCGACGGAATGCGCAAGGGCGTTGAACGCCGAAGGGCCTGTGATGAACGTCGGGAGACCTACCGTCAGCTCCGGGTCGTAGACAACGGTCTTCGGCTGCACGATCGCGTTCTTGCCGGTCTCCTTGCGGCGGCCTCCGGTGAGCCCGTAGATCGAGGTTTGCTCACTGCCCGCATACGTGGTGGGCACAGCGACGATCGGGATGGCGTGACTCAGCGCCAGCGCCTTTGCCAGGCCCGTCGACGAACCACCTCCGATGCACACGAGACAATCGATCGAGGCCTCGGTCGCTGCAGTGCGCGCTCGCTCGGCAAGCTCGACCGGCACGTGCTGAGCAACTTCCTTCCACGCCACCGCAAGTCGTGATCCGAGTTGACCGGTGACTTCACGTGCCGGTGCTGTCGCCGCGCCGTCGGAGATCAACATCACGCGTCGCCCGCCGAGGCGCTCGACCTCGGCGCCGACCTCGGTGAGGCGACCGGCACCGAACACAATGCGAGCGGGTAGCTGGTCGTAGGTGAACGGGTTCATGCTGCCTGCAGCGTTCGCAACGTGTCGAGTTCTTCATCGGTCGGCTCGGCGGTCGTTGCGAGGTCGTCGACAAATCGAACATCCCAGCCGGTGGCGGCGCGAACCTGTTCGCGAGTGACGTTGGGATGCAACGCAACAACGACGAGTTCGCACGTATCGGGGTCGGGCTCCAACACCGCCAGATCGGTGATGACCCATTTCGGCCCGCCACCGCGTAAGCCAAATCGTTGGCGATCACCCTTGCCATCCCCGAAGCCGATCGAAGTACGGAAGTCACAACGCTCGACGAACGCCCGCGCCGATTGACGCATGATCACCATCACTGCGCCGGCCGACGCGGCGATCTCCGGTGCGCCACCGGCCCCGGGCAACCGAGTCGTCGGCGACTCGTAGGAGCCGATGACGGTCGAATTGATGTTGGCGTACTTGTCGAGTTGGGCACCGCTGAGAAACCCGATGTCGATGCGTCCGGCCTGCAGCCAGTAGGCGAAGATCTCGGGAACGCTGACGACTGCGTCGCTCGTCTCGGCAAGCTCGCCGTCGCCGATCGACAACGGGAGACGTGTTGGTTTGGTATCGATGCAACCCGACTCGTAGATCAACACCGGCTCGATCGGATAGAGACGGCGGGCAAGGTTGGCCGCCGTCGACGGCAAGCCGATGCCGACGAAGCATTGCCGCCTGTTTGCGGCAGCAAGGGCGCCGAGATGGCGCGCGGCGTTGACGATCATCAACTCGTCGGTCGTGTACTCCGCCATCAGATACCCACACTCTCGCAATACTCGGAGAAGTTCGCTGTGCCCATGACGTGCTCGTCGATCCACGAGGTGAACGCATCGCGGTCCTTCGAGATCGCGTCCCACGCCTTGTAAAACACGTTGTCGCGAACGGAATAGCCCATGGCGAAGCTGGGATGTGCGCCGTTTGGAACATGACACACCGCGCTGACCACCCACGACGGCAGCACGATTGCGCCGGGCACCTGCGCGAGCTCGTCGACGACCTCCTCGACCGTGACGATCGATCGCGTCGAAGCCAGTACGGCCTCCTTCTGCACCCCGAGCAGGCCCCAGATCTGTACGTTGCCAGCACGATCGGCGCGTTGGGCATGGATGATCCCGACGTCCGGATTGATGGCTGGTACTGCTGCCAGTACCTCTCCGGTGAACGGACACTCGACCGTCTTGATCGTGCCGGTGTGCTTCGGCAGGTCAGTGCCGATGTATCCACGCAAGATGCCGAACGGTAACCCCCCAGCACCGGCCGCGTATCGCGTGGCCATGCCGGCGTGACTGTGCTCCTCGATCTCGAGAGGATGCGGCCACTGGTTCTCGACGGCATCGCGAAAGCGCTGCAACGAACCGACACCGGGATTCCCACCCCAAGAGAAGGTCAACTTCGTGGCACATCCAGAGCCGATCAACTGGTCGTAGACCAGGTCGGGTGTCATCCGGATGAGGTGCAGATTGCGGCGGCCTTGGCGAATGATCTCGTGGCCGACGGCGTGCGGAATGAGGTGAGTGAAACCTTCCAATGCCACGGTGTCGCCGTCGTGCACGTGCTCGGCGACGGCCTCCTTCAAGCTCGTGATCATCGGGCGAAGATCAAGAGTCAGAACTCCACGGGATACACGCTTGCCTTGCCGGTGCGGATCATTTCCGGCAGCTCGGGCGAGGCGTTCTCCCACACGAGCAACATCGAGCGCTTCGGGCTGTAGCCCTGGTGACGAATGTCGCCGGGCATCGCCGCGACGTCGCCCGCTTTCATCGTCACCTTGCTGCGCGGGGCGCCGGAGTCGCGGTCCTGCACGTCCCACACGATCTCGTCGCTCAGTTGCACGAACCACTCGACACGGTCGTTGCCGTGGAACACCGGCAGCATGTACTCCTCGCTGGTCGGGCAGTACAGGCTGGCCTTGCAAACGCTGACGACGCTGGGGTTCCACGTGACATCGCTGCGGCTGATGTAGGCGTACAGGTTGTAGGCGGCGACCTCGTCCTCGAAACCCGGCTCCGGGTAGACCTCGGGGGCGTCTTGGGGAACGTCGGCGAACATCCGATTGACAGGGTGCGTCTCGTCGGTTCGGATCATCTCGTCGCCCGGCACGCTGACCATCCGATTTGCAGCAACCCGACGGCGGGTGATGGCCTCGGTGTTGCTGCCATCCTTGACGCCAAAAGGCTTGTCGGTCTCGGCCGGGCTGGCGAACGGATCGAACGAGGCGTTGGTCCAGTCGTCGAGCATCGCTTTGAACGTCTCACGGATGAGTCCGGTCTCGAAGTTCTCGGTGTGATCGAGCTCGGCCTTGCGGTATGCGTCATTGAACCGGCCGGCAAACATGTCGACCGTGCCGTAATGATTGACCGTTCCGAAAACGCTGTCGAAGTTGACCGTGCCGTAGAAGAAGTCCCATGCCACGTCGCGCTGCAACGCGCGGAGAAAGACGTCGGCGCTGAGCACATGCTTGCCCGTTGGCCATGTGATGTGCACGAAGTACTCGTCGCGTGAGAAGCGAAACGCGCCAAGGCTGAATTCGCGATAGCCTTGCGCGTTGGGATCGGTCGATTGAACGTCGGTCAGTGTCATATCAGGGATTCCTCTTTCTCAGCTCAAACAGATTTCGGCCCAGCGCTCGACGGTGTCGTCGCCGAGGATGGTTTGCAACAAGATGACGCTGGGGGCCGAAGCGCTCATGCGGTAGGCGGCATGAGCAGGCAACAAAGCCTGATGTCCCTTGCGCAGGACGATGCGACCCATTTTCTTTCCCACTGGCTCGCCGTCGATGCGAACCGAGCCTTCCTTTTCGGCCGGGACGGCGGGGGTGTCGAGTTTGACCAACTCGATGGTGACCTCGCCATCCATGCACAGCGGGAATTCGTCGTGGGCGCAGGTGCGCCATTCGCTCGTGCCCTCGGCGCGAATGGCCTCGAGCACGTACTGCATGTTCTTGCCGACAGCGACCTTCTCCCACGGCTTCGAGGCGTTGGCTACTTCGAAGATGTTGGAGAAGGCGTAGTTCTTGGCCTGGTCGTTGATCAGCTCGATGTTGCCCTTGTCGAAGTCGGCGAGCGAGCCGAACTTGGTGACGTACTCGGTCACACAGCCCCCTTCTGGAATGTTCGCATTGCGCACACCCGTGCGATATGTGAACATTGTCGCGAGAGGTGCGTGAAGTGTCAAATAAGAGCCTGTCAAGTGACGGCCTCGACAGAGACTACGTCCAATCGTTGAGTCGTGGTTTAACTGTGCTGCAGGCGTTCAACGCCGAACAACCGGCGATGACCCTCGCCGACGTGTCTCGCGCCACCGGCCTGACCCGGGCGACGGTCCGAAGGCTCCTGCTGACGCTCGTGGCGCTCGGATTTGTTTGCAGCGACGGGCGAACCTTCGAGCTCACGCCACGAGTGCTCGACCTCGGCTTCGCCTACGTCTCATCGTTGCAGCTCCCCGACATCTCCCAGCCGTTCATGGAGGCATTGTCGGATCGTGTGCACGAGAGCGTGTCGGCGTCCGTGCTCGACGGCTCGCAGATCGTGTATGTAGCTCGCGTCAACACGCAGCGGATCATGCGCATCTCGCTGGCAATCGGGTCCCGGCTGCCGGCGACGTGGACATCGATGGGGCGAGTGCTGTTGGCGGGCCTGAACGATCCACAGCTCGACGAGTTCCTCGCTGGGTTGGTGGTCAGCGGCCCGACGCTGCAATCGATCAACGACGTCGAAGCGCTGCGAGCCGAGATCCACACGGTTCGCAGCCAGGGATACGCGTTGATCGATCAGGAGCTCGAGGAGGGCATCCGATCCGTGGCAGCACCGCTGCGCGATCGCCGCGGTCGAACGCTCGCGGCGATCAATGTCGGCACCCACGCAGCACGCGTGACACTGAAGGAACTGCGCGGCGTGATCCTGCCGGACCTTCTCGCGACAGCACACAGCATCGAGTCTCAGCTCGCCAAGCGTTGACGAACAGGAGGCATTCGGTGGACGATTCCACACCACAAACCGACTCCACGTTCTGGCGCTCAAAAGAAAGCGAGTGAGCAAGCCGATTCTTCTTCGAGTCAACCCCGGCGGCCGCGCTCGTGGGGCACCGTGGCGGTCAGATCCCACCCGCTGGTACGTTGACGCGCATCCACCCGCTGATCGGTCGCGTCGAGGTTCTCGTCGATCAACTACGCCGGCGCGGAATCGAGGTGACCACTGGTGCCGTCATCGACGCGTTCACTGCACTCACCCACTTGCCGCTCGAAGAACCGGAGTCGGTGAAGGCCGGGTTGCGGGCAACACTCGTCAAGAGCTCCGACCCGACGGGCGAGTTCGATCGCGCCTTTCGAATGGCATTCGCCGGCGCCTCGCTCGACATGCCGACCAGCGAGCCTGCCGGCACCGAGAACGACGCACAGTCTCCCGCCACGGGGAATCAGCTGTCGCGCGCCTTGCTCAACGCAATGCAACTCGGTGACCACGCACAGATCGCAATCCTCGCTCAACAGGCGGTCGATGCGCTCGCCGGTTTCGACCACGACGCCGAGCACAGCGAGCGCTACTACCTGCACAAGGTGATGCGGGCGATCGACCTGGCGCGGATGCTCAGCGCAGCTATGCAGCAGTTGCGGCGGGCGGGCGACTTGACCGAGTTGGAGTTGTTGTTGGCGCGCAACGAGTTCGCCGAGATGCTCGAGCAGTTTCGTCGGCGCCTGGCTGCCGAGATCTCCGCGCGCATGGGGGCCGCCGGCATCGCGCACACCGACGTCGACATCGGGACCGGTCTGGCCGACCGCGACATGCTGCAACTCTCCTCGCTCGAGCTCAACGAGCTGCGTCGCGTGGTGCAACCCCTTGCTCGTCAACTCGCGGCGCGGATCAGCAGTCACCGCCGGCTGCGCAGCACGGGCCGGCTCGACGCTCGCCGCACCGTTCGACGTTCGTTGCAGGCCGGAGGCGTACCGCTCGATGTCGTCATGCGCCGCCGCCACCCCCACCGACCGGAGTTGGTGCTTCTTTGCGACGTCAGCGGCTCGGTTGCCGAATTCGCCCAGTTCACCTTCACCCTCGTCCATGCCTTGCACGACGAGCTACGACGCGTTCGTAGCTTCGCGTTCGTCGATGGAATCGCAGAGGTGACCGATCTGTTCGAAAGCGCGCGCCACGAGATCCACGTCAATCGATTCGTCGAACGACGCGGTGTGCTCGGCGACGACGGGCACAGCGACTACGGCCGAGCGTTCACACGGTTCGTTGACTTCCACCTCGCCGACGCGGTGTCGTCGCGCTCGACGGTCATCATCTGCGGCGACGCACGAACCAACTATCGCCCCGATGGCGCCGGGGCGCTGCGGGAGATTGCCGAGCAGGCCCGGCGGGTGTTCTGGCTGAATCCAGAGCCGGAAGAGGAGTGGGGTGCCACTGATTCGGCGATGGACGGCTACCGCGCCTATTGCCGTGGTGCGTTCGAGGTGCGCTCACTCCGCCAGCTCGGCGATGTGATCGCCTCGCTGGTCTAGCCCCGTAAACTTGAGGCATGAACGATCCCGTGTTGCGGGAGGTTCCGCTGGGTTTCCAGTGGCCGACTCTCGACCCATTCCTGTTCTGCGTCCACCATCTCGACATGTACCCAGCCGGCAACGGCCAATTCGGCCCGGATCCAGCACTGCTCGAAGGCCGCGAGATGGGCAATGATTTCCAGCCGCTCGACGGCTGGCGGATGTACCACGGCGCCGAGGTGCCGGGGTTCCCGCATCACCCACATCGCGGCTTCGAGACGGTCACCTTGGTGCGCAGAGGTCTGATCGACCACAGCGACTCATTGGGCGCAACCGCCCGCTTCGGCCGTGGGGATACGCAATGGCTGACCGCGGGTGCCGGCATCGTGCACAGCGAGATGTTCCCGCTCGTCGACACCGTCGAACCAAACCCCACGGAGCTGTTCCAGATCTGGCTGAACCTTCCTTCGACCGACAAGATGGTCGATCCGTACTTCACCATGTTGTGGGCGCCTGACATCCCAGTGGTCGAGTTCGAGGGCGGCAGCGTCACCGTCGTCGCCGGCAGCCTGGGCGACGCCAAGCCGGCCTCGCCCCCGCCGAATTCGTGGGCATCGCGCGACGACTCTGAAGTGGCGATCTGGCTGCTACGCCTCGACTCGGGCGCATCGTGGACCCTGCCCGCGAGTCATCACACCGACGTATCCCGAACGGTCTACTTCTTCGAGGGCGAGACAGTCTCGGTCGGCGATCATCATCTCGACTCATCGACCGGCGCCGTCGTTCGAAGCGATGCTGACGCCGAGGTGCGCGCCGGCGACACCCCAGTCGAAATTCTCGTTCTGCAGGGTCGGCCGATCGGCGAGCCGGTTGCGCAATACGGGCCATTCGTGATGAATACGCCCGACGAGATCGAGCAGGCGTTCACCGACTATCGGCGAACCGGATTCGGTGGCTGGCCATGGGATGACGACGGTCCCGTGCATGGCACGGATCCAGCGCGCTTCGCACGCCATCCCAGTGGCCTGGTCGAACGACCTGAATGACACCACCGACGTCACCCTGACGTTCGACAACGGCCCAACGGCCGGTATCACGGGCCGTGCTCGACATCCTTGCCGCGCATCTGGTGCCGGCTACGTTCTTCGTCATCGGACGGAGGTTGGCGACGCCGCAGGGCCGGCAGCTCGGACGAAGTTTCCCGCACCCGTCCGCGATGGAGCGCCGACGCCGTCGTTCGACACGCTCTTCCTTGCGGACTGATCACGTACGCTCCAGTTATGGAGTTGCAGTACGCCACGATCTGGGAGTCGATCGCCGACATCATTCCCGACGCAACGGCCGTCGTGCATGGCGAGGTCATGAGAACGTGGGCGCAGTACGACGATCGTGCCGCCCGGCTCGCGGCTGCGTACACCGCAGCAGGGTTGAGGCCCGACAGCAAGATCGGGCTGTACATGTACAACTGCAACGAATACCTCGAAGCTCAATATGGCGCGTTCAAGATGCGCGGCGTGCCGGTCAACGTCAACTACCGCTACCTCGACGACGAGCTGTGCTACCTGCTCGACAACTCGGATGCCGAAGCGCTGGTGTTCCATTCGTCGCTCGGCGCCCGCGTCGCGCAGGTCACAGAGCGACTTCCGAAGGTGAAGCTGCTGATCGAAGTCGATGACGGTGGCACCGGCCAAGTGCACGGAGCGATGACATTCGACGAGGTCCTCGCCACAAACGAACCGATGGAGCGCATCGTCCGCAGCGGTGACGACATCTACATGCTCTACACCGGCGGCACCACCGGCATGCCAAAGGGCGTGATGTACGACATGGCGTCGCACGTGTCGCTGTTCCTACGGTCCGGCTTTCCGTTTCTCGGTCAGCGGGTCCCCCGCTCCGGCGAGGAGGTTGCACCGCTCGTCGAGGCGATCACGGAGTCCGGAAACCGGATGGTGGCCATCCCGTGTGCGCCGCTGATGCACGGCACCGGACTGTGGCTCGGCGCCTTTGCGGCTCATCTCACCGGCGGTGAGGTGATCACACTCACCAGTCGAACACTGGATCCGCACGAGGTCCTGCGCACCGCGCAGCACCGACGGGCGACGTCGCTGGTGATCGTCGGCGACGCGTTCGCCAAGCCGTTGGTTGCGGCCATCGACGAGGCCGAGCAGCGCGGCGATCCGTACGACCTGTCGAGCATCGGGGTCATCCTGTCGTCCGGCGTGATGTGGACAACTGAGGTGAAAGAGCAGCTGCTCGAACGCATCCCGCAGGTCGTGCTGTTCGATGCCATCGGTTCCACGGAGGGCTCGATGGGCAACCAGATGAGCACCCGCGGCGGGCCAACTGAAACCGCCAAGTTCACGCAGAACCCTACGACCAAGGTGTTCACCGACGATGGACGAGAAGTCACGCCAGGGTCCGGTGAGATCGGTGTCGTTGCAGCCGGAGGATTCGTGCCACTGGGCTACTTCAAGGATCCCGACAAGTCGGCGGTCACGTTCCGAACCATCGATGGAGTGCGCTACGCGTTCCCCGGTGATCTCGCCCAGGTCGCCGCCGACGGCACACTGATCCTGCTCGGTCGCGGCAGCCAGGTGATCAACTCTGGAGGCGAAAAGATCTTCCCAGAGGAAGTTGAAGAAGCGGTCAAGCGAGTGCCAGGTGTGCGCGACTGCCTGGTCGTCGGCATCGACGACGAACGGTTCGGGCAGGCCGTCACCGCGATAGCGGCAACCGACGGCACCGTGCTCGACGAGGCCGACGTGATCGCCCATGTCAAAACTCAGTTGGCACGCTACAAAGCACCCAAGCGCGTCGTGTTCGTCACCGAGGTGCCGCGCTCGCCCAACGGCAAGGCCGACTACACCACCGCCAAGCAATACGCGCTCGACGCCCTCGGCCGCACGACTGCTCCGACGAGGAACTGAACCAATCGAGTACGTCGCCGAGATGGCATCAGGGACACCTCATCAACGTCAGCGCTGAAGTTTGGTTTGGAGGAACTCGATCACCCGCTGGACCGATGCTTCGTCGCGCTGTTCGGTGAGGACGGAGTGATCTCTCCTGGCTGCACTGGGCAACTCGACGGCGATGAATGCGTCACCAAGCAGGGCGCGCAACGAATCGAAGCGAGTGCCGACCAGCTTGTCGTCGTCGAACCGCAATCCCAGCACCTCGCATCCCTCGGCGGCTCGCTGGGCTACTCGCTGGGCATCGTCGGGTGACAGGTTGAGGTCGGCACGGCGAGCCGGCTTGCCGAGCGCGAAAGGCAACGACGGCTGGCTGAGAACGGGGGCAATCATCGCATCCTCGACCATCATCCCCAACGCGAAGCCGCCGCTGAAACACATGCCCACTGCGCCGACTCCCGATCCTCCGACCGACTCGTGCAGATCAGTTGCCAACGCTCGCAACCACGTGATGATCGGCGACGTGCGTTGCAAGGCCCAAGTGACGAACTCGCGGGCAATGCAGATCCTGGCCATCGAGGAGGTGCCGTAAAGAAGCGAGACTGGCCGACCAGGCCTGCCGACCAGCGAAGGCATCACCACCGTGAAACCCGCCGCAACCACATCGTTGGCGAAGGCGACGACCTTCGGGGTGATACCTGGAATCTCGTGGATGACGATGACGCCAGGACCGTGACCGCCGCGAAACACCTCGCGGGTGCGGCCATCGGCGGTGAACTCCGAGCGTTGCCAGCCGTCGAGCAGGGTGATCACGCCCACCGTCGGATCGCTTCCTGAGCCCGCTCGGCCAATGAGTCGGTGGTCTCCTTGAACGTCGAGATGTCGACATCGCCACCGTCACCCATCGCCCCGTGCACGTAACGTGAGTACACCCCCTCGCTGATCACCGCTAGGCGCCAACAACCGAAGGCGATGTAGTAGCCGATGCCGCTGAGGTCGCGACCGGTGCGGCGGGCGTATCGCTCGAGCAGATCCGAGTAGGTCGGGAACCCGCCGGCCGATGTCGGGTCGTTGGCGCGAGCGAGTGCCGGGTTGCCGTCGTACCAATAGACACCGATGTAGCCGACGTCGGCGAGCGGGTCACCCAGGGTGCACAGCTCCCAGTCGAGCACCGCGTTGATCCTGCCGAGGTCGATGTCGGTCAGGCAGTTTCCGAAGCGAAAGTCGCCGTGGGTGATCGACACTCCCTGCTGCATCGGCAGGTGCTTGCGCAACTGCTGGGCAACCTCGTCGATCGCAGCCAAGTCGCGGGTCTTCGACCGCTCCCACTGCTGCGACCACCGCTTGACCTGGCGTTCGACGTATCCCTCGCGTTTGGCAAGATCGCCGAGACCAACCTCGTCGACATCGACAGCATGCAGATCGGCAAGCACATCGAAGAGATGCTCGCTGACCTGGCACCGCAGGCCTGCTGGCAACTGCGCCGCTCGGTCGGGGCTGTCGAGCACGACGCCGTCGACATGGCTCATGACGTAGAACGGCGCATCATTCACGGCCGGATCGACGCACAATCCCAGCGCGTTCGGCACGGGCACGTCGGTTCGGCCAACCGCGGAGATGATGCGGTGCTCGCGGGCCATGTCGTGTGCAGTGGCGAGAACCTGAGCAAGTGGAGGCCGCCGCAACACGTATTGCTGGCCCGTGCTGTCGGTGACGGTGTAGGTCAGATTGGATCGACCGCCGGCGATCAGCGCGAACTGATACGGCGAGCTGGCACCGGCGATGTTGGCGTCGAGCCATGAACTGACCCGACCGACATCGATGCCCTGCACAGCTCGACACCGTAACGGTGATTAGCCGGGTCGACCGATTCCGACGACCTTGGCCCAGTTGACCGCCGCGACCTTGACGACGTCACCAGGACGCGTTGCCTGGATCAACGAGCCGCCGCCGATGTACATGGCGACGTGGCCGATCGGCGACCCGTAGACGATGAGGTCACCCGGCTGAATCTCGCTCTGGGTGATGTGCGCTATCGATCCGTACTGGGCGCCGGATTGGTGTGGCAGGTAGACCCCGGCCTGGCCCCACGCGTACTTGGTGAGACCGGAGCAATCCAATGCGACACCCGGTGATTCCGCGGCGAAAAGATACGGCACACCGAGCTGGCTCATTGCGGCGTTGACCGCAATCGAGGCCCTCGACGAAACGGGCGGCGCTGAGGTACCCGCACCGGGATCGGCGGGGGCACCACCACCAGTGTCTCCGCCATTCGGCGGCGGCGCCGGGCTCGCCGGCGGAGCGGCACCTCTACTCGACGGGCCACCAGCGCTGGTACCGCCACCACGTGGCGCCGCAGCGACTGCGCTCTTGTTCGTGTTGGCAGCTGCGGCAGCCGACGCCGCCGCGGCAGCGGCGGCGGCCTGCTGTTGTTTGGCAACTTCGGCGGCTGCGGCAGCCTCGGCACGGCGTTCGCGCTCCTGGTCGATTGCCGCACCGAGGTCGGCCTGTGCCGACGACAGCTTCTGCTGGAATTCGGTCTGGAGCACCTGAGCCTGGGCGAGCTTGGAGTCGAGCGTGGCGACGAGGTCAGCGGCCTGGGCCTGCTTGCGGTCGAGGGAGGCCTGCTCTTTGGCAAGATCCTCGCTCAACGCCAGCATCTCGTCGGTGCTGCCCGAGCCATTGTCGAGCGCCAGACGACTGAACGAATCCTTCTGTTCGGCCGCGGAATAGGTAGCCGCGTTGGAGAACAGCGGGCTCAGTTCGAGGGCGCTGCCGGTGACGTACTTGTCGACGGCGATGTCGCCGAGCGTGCCGGCGAGCTCGCCGAGACGGGCTTCTTGCTGGGCGATTCGAGCCTTCGAGTCGGCGATGTCTTGATCGAGCACGGCCTTGCGGTCTTGCGCTGCGCCGTAGTCCTCGCCGAGTTGGCCGATGCGATTCTCGAGATCATCGAGTTGTCCGGCGATCTGGTCGACTTTCTGCTTTTGGCTGTCGACGCTGCCGGCACTGACGATTGTTGCAGAGGAGAGCAAACTACCGACCGCAATAGCGGCCGCGACAGATCGATGAAAGAGGATGCCCCTGGACCGCATGCAGGGCGAAGCCTACCAATTATTACGAACCGATGTCGAAGCCGCCACAGATCGCCCCGGCGACTACTCCCACTCGATGGTTCCCGGCGGCTTCGAGGTGATGTCGTAGGCAACCCTGTTCACTCCGCTGACTTCATTGATGATGCGGTTCGACATCGTCTCCAACAGATCGTACGGCAGCCGCGCCCAGTCGGCCGTCATGGCGTCCTCGCTGGTCACGGCACGAATGATGATCGGATGCCCGTACGTTCGCTCGTCGCCCATCACGCCGACCGAGCGGATGTCGGCGAGCACCGCGAACGCCTGCCACAACTCGCGTTCGAGACCGGCGCGATGGATCTCCTCGCGCACGATCGAGTCGGCATGTTGCAGAATCGCGACGCGATCTGGCGTGACCTCACCGATGATTCGCACGCCGAGACCCGGGCCGGGGAACGGTTGTCGCCACACGATCTCGTCGGGCAGGCCCAGTTCCTGACCAAGTCGGCGGACCTCGTCTTTGAACAGCGAGCGCAACGGCTCGACCAGTTTCAGGGTCATGTCGTCGGGCAGGCCGCCAACGTTGTGATGGCTTTTGATCACCGCGGCCGTGCCGTCGCTGCCACCACTTTCGACGACGTCGGGGTACAGCGTTCCTTGGACGAGGTATTCGGCGTCGGTCAGTCCCCCGGTGTTCTCCTCGAACACGCGGACGAACAGCTCCCCGATCGCCTTGCGCTTGGCCTCCGGCTCGGTGACCCCGGCTAGTCGTTCGAAGAAACGATCGCCGGCGTCGACGTGAATCAGTTCGATTCCCTGGTTCCGACGGAAGGTCTCGACGATCTGGTCGCTCTCGCCTCGACGCATCAGGCCGGTGTCGACGTAGACGCAGGTGAGCTGGTGTCCGATCGCCTTGTGCACCAGCGCTGCGGCAACGGCGGAATCGACGCCGCCGCTCAAGCCGCAAATTGCCCGCTTCTCACCCACCTGGGCGCGCACCGCCGCAACCTGGGTATCGATGATCGAGCCCATCGTCCACGTGGGTGCACAGCCGGCGAGGTCGTGGAGGAAGCGCTGCAGCACGATCATGCCGTGAGGCGAATGTGCGACCTCGGGATGGAACTGCACGCCCCAGATCTTGCGGGAGGAGCTTTCCATCGCCGCCACCGGTGCGTCGGCAGTCGAGGCAGTGGCGATGAAGCCCTCCGGCGCCCGCGTGACGGCATCGAAGTGGCTCATCCAGACGTCGTGTGTCGACGGCAGGTCGTGCAGCAGCTGAGTCGGGCCCTCGGCAACTTCGAGCTTGGCGCGGCCGTACTCGCCGCGCAGGCCCCGACCGACCTCCCCTCCGAGTTGCAGCGCAATCAACTGCGCGCCGTAACAGATGCCGAGGATGGGGATCCCCAGCTCGTAGATGACGGGGTCGAGCGAGGGTGCACCATCGACATGGACACTCTTCGGACCACCCGACAGGATCAGCGCTGCCGGTGGGTCAGCAGCAATCTCGGCGGCCGTGATGCGGTGCGGCACGATCTCGCTGTACACGTTGAGCTCGCGGACCCGGCGTGCGATCAGTTGCGCATACTGCGCGCCGAAGTCGAGTACCAACACCGTTTCGTTGCGCTGCACCATTGGCACTCGATGGTACGTGCTGGGCGAACGGGCGCCTCGCATATTGCGGGGTGATGTGTGAACAAGGGGCGCGAGGTGCGACGATGACCGGATGACGAGTCGGTGGCGGATCATTGTGGTGTTGCTCGCAGCAGTTGCTGCAACGACGTCGATGCTGCCGGCGGCGCACGTGGCCGCGACGACGCCGCCAACCACGGAAGTTCCCATCGTCACCAACGACCTGCTTCCCCAGAACAACGACGTCACCAACTGCGTGGGCACTGTCGAGAGCGCCAACTGCGGCAGCAAGGCGCGCGCCGACGGCCACACCTACCTGGTCTTCGTCGCCCTCACCCTCGGCCTGGCGTTCATCGGCTGGCGCATCAGTCGTGGCGTACGAGCCCGAGACGCCGCACGCGACTCGGCGCCGAAAGAGGGCCACCGAGCGTGACCGGAGCGGTCTTGGATATGCGAGGCTGAAACAATGGCGCCCCGCGATCTCGCCACGGGCCAGCCGGCCGTCGACCTGGCCATCGTCGGTGCCACAGCGCTTGTCGAAACACCGGCGATCGGGGTCGACGGCCCAGCGGTGTTCGCGGCAAACACCACGATCGAGATCACGGGTGGTGCGATCACCTGGACCGGGCCATCTTCAGATGTCCGGCCGGCGGCCCGCGAGCTGATCGATGCAAGCGGCCTGGTGGCAATGCCCGGCCTGATCAACACTCATTGCCACGCGGCAATGACGTTCCTGCGCGGCGTCGCCGAGGACGTCCCGATCGCCACGTGGTTCAACGACTACATCTGGCCGATGGAGGTCAACGTCGGCGAGCGCGACGTGTACGTCGGAACCATGGTCGCCGCCGCCGAGATGATCGAGTCAGGGATCACCTCGGTCGCCGACCACTACGTCTTCATGGATGAGGCTGCCCGGGCCGTCGACGAGAGCGGCATGCGCGCCAACCTCGGCTCGGCCTTCTTCAGCTCACAGGGTCCCGAAGCCCTGGCCCGGTCGGTCGAGTTCGCCAACGCCTGGAATGGCCGCGCCGGAGGCAGGATCACCACCTCGATCGCGCCACACGCCCCATACACCTGCAATGACGCCGATCTGCGAGGTGCTGCCGACGCAGCACGCCGATTGGGTGTGAGGGTTCACACACATGCTGCCGAGGACATGCATCAGACACAACTCAGCGTCGAGGGGCGCGGCATCACCCCGATCCAGGTGCTTGCTGAGACGGGTGTGCTCGATGCCGGGGCGATCATCGCTCACGGCAACGGCATCATCGATGCCGACATCGCGCTGCTGGCAGCACATCGCGACCGCGTTGGCGTGACACACGGCCCGAAGGGCTACCTCAAGTACTCGCTCGGGCCACTGACTCCGATCCGTGGCTTGCTCGCGGCCGGTGTGCCCGTCGGCTACTGCACCGATGGAGCAGCGTCGAACTCGACGCTCGACGTGTTCGAGAACATGCGCATCACCGCAATCACCCAGAAGCACGCTGAAAATGACGCCACCTGGTTTCGCAGCGGAACCGCGTTGCAGCTCGCCGGGCCCGGCGCGGCAGCGGTGTTCGGCCAGCCGGGAGCGATCGGCGAGCTTCGGGTTGGTGCACGCGCCGACGTGATCCTGGTCGACGTCTCGGGTTTCCACTGCCAGCCGTTGCACGACCTCGCTTCAACGCTCGTCTACTGCGTTCGAGGATCCGACGTGCGCACCACCATCGTCGAGGGCAAGGTGTTGATGCGCGATCGTCAACTCACGACGATCGACCGCGAGGCGCTGTTGACCGAGTTTCGCGATCGCGCCACAGCCCTGACCGATCGGTCTCACGGCCGCACCATTCAGGGGTACACAACCTGAGCGGCCGGAAACGTCGTTGATCGTCGCAGACCTCGCCCAAACGGGAACGGTACGGTGAGCCCGTGACTCCCGAAGACTTCAAACGGCACGGCCACGAGCTGATCGACTGGATCGCCGAGTACATCGAGACCATCGAGCAGCAAAGGGTCTCGTCCACCGTCCTACCCGGCGATGTGCGCGCCCAGCTGTCCGAGCATCCGCCCGTGGCTCCCGACGGGTTCGAAGCCGTCATGAACGACACCGACACGGTGATCGTCCCGGGGCTGACCCACTGGCAGCATCCCAACTTCTTCGCCTACTTCCCCGCCAACTCGTCGTATCCGGCGATTCTCGGCGATCTGTTGACGGCAGGCCTCGGAGTGCAAGGAATGAGTTGGGTCACGAGCCCGGCGTGCACCGAGGTCGAGACACTGATGGTGGATTGGATGCGCGAACTCCTCGGGCTGCCCGAGACGTTTCGCTCGACGAGCGCGACTGGCGGTGGCGTGATACATGGATCAGCCAGTGAGGCAACGTTGGCGTCGATCCTTGCGGCGCGTTGGCGAATCACCGAGGGCGCCATCAACACCGACGGCGACACCTCGCGTCTCGTCGCATATGCAACGGCACAAGCCCACTCCAGCATCGAGAAGGGGTTGCGCATCGCCGGCATCGGGACTGACCGCCTACGCGTCGTACCGCACGACGCGGAGTATGCAATGCAACCGCGGGCACTTGCCGAGATGACCACCGCCGACCGCGCCGCTGGGCTGATCCCGTTCTGGATCTGTGCTGCACACGGCACGACGAGTTCGATGGCGTTCGACCCCACGGTCGAGATCGCCGAAATCGCGCATCGCGAAGGGATGTGGGTACACGTCGACGGGGCGATGTGCGGGATCGCCGCGTTGGTGCCGGAGCATCGATGGGTCAACGCGGGGCTCGATCGCGTCGACAGTTACTGCACCAATCCGCACAAGTGGATGGGCATCAACTTCGACTGCGACCTGTTCTGGACGTCGGATCGAAAGTCTCTGCTCGGCGCCTTGAGCATCCTGCCCGAATACCTTCGATCTCAGGCGGCCGAAAGCGGTGCGGTGATCGACTACCGCGATTGGCAGGTGCCCCTGGGACGACGATTCCGTTCACTGAAGCTGTGGTTCCACCTGCGCATCGACGGCGTCGAGCCTGTGCAAGAAATGATCCGCGAGCAGGTGCGGCTGACACAGATGCTGGCCGAACTGGTCGACGCCGACGAACACTTCGAGATCGTTGCCCCGCCCCGCCTCAACCTGTTGTGCCTCGCGGTACGCGACGGCGACGCAGCGACCGATCGCCTCATCGAAGCCGCCAATGCGACCGGCACCGTTCTGTTCACGCGCACCGTGCTGGACGGACGCTCGGTGCTGCGATTCTCGATCGGTGCGCGGGCAACTGAGGAGCGCCACGTGCGCGCTGCGTGGAGCTTGCTGCAGAAGTTGGCGTAGGTCCCGGAAATCCGTCGATGAGGGTTGCACTGCTCGGCTGTGTGCGATTCACTCGGGCGGGTCCCAGAGAGGGACATGACAACCGAGGAGCACCATGAGACATGTTCTCCGAGTGTTCGTCGCGGTCACGAGTGTGCTGACCGTCGCATCGCCGGCCTCCGCCGGCTCTGTTCATTCCGCGCCCGCCGATCAGGCCTATGTCGAGCGCATGCTGTATTCCACGTCGATGACTGGCTTCCTCGCTTCCGTCGACGGTGACACCTGGTTCGACTGGAGCACGGATCTCTGTTCGGCGCCCCTGGTCGGTAACACCGGCCGCACGTTCAACTTCACCAACGCCTGCCGTCGCCACGATTTCGGGTATCGCAACCTACGACTGCTCGACCGGCGGTACGGGGCCGGTCACTGGAACACTGCAAATCGTCGACGTGTCGATCAACAGTTCCGGCTCGACATGAAGCGTCATTGTTGGTCCCGTCCGTGGTACGACGAGCCGACCTGCCTGGCCTGGGCCGAAACCTTCTACACAGTCGTTCGCATCGCAGGCGGCTCGTAGAATCAGTCAGAGTGCGGGTGGCTCTGCGCTGGCGATGCCCAGGGCCACTCGCAGGAGCTGGCGCAGCACCCGGGCGGTGGCACCCCAAATCGTCTCATCGTCGAGCTCGAAGAAGTAGATCGGGCGGGCGTCACCGTCGACGTGCCACACCTCCTCACGAAAGGTGTCTGAGCGCGTCAGCTCGGCCAACGGCACCCACATGATGCGATCGACTTCACCGGCAGCCGGCGACAGCGATGGCTGGCGCTCGAGCGTGGCAACCACCGGCACGATGTAGCTGCGGCTGACCATCGTCGAGATCGGATCGAGACGGCCTCGGAGCTGCACGACGGACGGATCCAATGCCACCTCCTCGTGCGCCTCACGCAGTGCTGCCGCCTCGAAGGTCTCGCCCGTGTCGACTCGGCCTCCAGGAAAACTGATCTCACCGCGATGACTCGTGAGTGTCTGCGAACGCCGGGTCAGCAGCACCTCGGCACCCTCGGGTCCGTCGGCGAGAGCGACGAGCACAGCAGACTCCCGAAGGGTGTCGCTGGGCGCTGGCCGATCGACACTGGCCCGACCGCCAACGGCCGCAACGACATCGCCGACCGACAACGATCGAACGCAGTCGGCCCATGGGGCCGGGCCGCCATACGCCCAGCCCTGCGGCCGCTGGATCCGCTGGGCACCGCCACTGCGCCATTGCGAACTACGCAGCGGGAGTCCATCCGCTGTCGACCAGTTGAGCGAGCACGACAGCCATTCCGGCTGTCTTCAGATTGGCGAGCACCTTGCCAGGCGGCTGCTCGCCGCGTTCCCACTCTTCCCATGCCGTCTGCAGCTTGTGGAGATCCGGCGGAGGTGGGACGAACGACATGTCGCCAGGCTACCGATCATCTCCTCGGGGACGACGGACGACGTTGACACCGTTGCCGACGAGTCGGCCGGCGATGCGGCCAATCTCGGTGCTGCGTCCCCCCTCAGCGGACACAGACGGAGATTTGACGCGCATCGCGAAGTTGGTGTTGAACCACACGAACAGATGCACGACGGCGATGCCGATGACGAGGAATCTGGTTGCGGAGTCGAGGTCGATCCACGGCTGCACGCCAGCCGCGACCTCGATTCCCATCACGGCGATGTCGCCGAACCGATGCACTCTGCGGGAGATGACTCGAAATGCGCCCAACGGGGCCACGGTGATCGCGGCATGGAGCATCACGATCACACCGACTACTGAGGGCACCGCGGGCGTGGGACTCTGCAAACCCGCGGCAATCATCGAACCGCCGAGTATGTACTCCACCAGTTGGTGCATCCAGAACGGACGCTTGGAGGAGAGAGCCATTGCCCCGAGCCTACCGGCGCTGCGGAAGGGGCCGGGAAAACCAAACGACCTCGGCGGCGATTGTTCGCTGCACCGAGGCCATTTGTTGGGGGTGATTCGTGGAACGCCCTAGGGCATCACATCATTCCCATTCCGGGCATTCCTCCGCCCATACCGCCACCGCCGGACGGCATGGCCTGCTTCTTCTCAGGCTTGTCGGACACGAGGCATTCTGTGGTCAACACCAGCGCGGCAATCGACGCAGCGTTCTGCAATGCGGCGCGGGTGACCTTGGCGGGATCGATGATGCCGGCCTTGACGAGGTCGACCATCTCACCGGTCGCCGCGTTCATGCCCATCGCTCCGCTGGCCCCTTCCACCTGAGGAACGACGACTGCGCCTTCCATGCCGGCATTGTCGGCAATCAGGCGACATGGCGCGATCAACGCCTCCCACACGGTTCGGGCACCTGTGGCCTCGTCGCCGGTCAGGCTCTCGACGACTGCGAGAACGGCCTTGCGGGCCCGCACGAGGGCCACACCGCCGCCGGCGACGACGCCTTCTTCGATGGCTGCACGAGTAGCGGACACTGCATCTTCGATGCGGTGCTTCTTCTCCTTCAGCTCGACCTCGGTGGCTGCGCCGACCTTGATCACCGCGACGCCACCGGCAAGCTTGGCGAGACGCTCTTGCAGCTTCTCGCGATCCCAGTCGCTGTCGGTGTTCTCGATCTCGGCCTTGATCTGGTTGATACGGCCGGCGACATCGTCAGGAACGCCGTCACCATCGACGATGGTGGTGTTGTCCTTGGTGACAATGACCCGCTTGGCCCGGCCGAGCAGATCGAGGGTGAGGTTCTCCAGCTTGAGACCGACTTCCTCGCTGATGACCTGGCCTCCGGTGAGCACAGCCATGTCCTGCAGCATCGCCTTGCGGCGATCGCCGAAACCGGGAGCCTTGACCGCGGTCGAGTTGAACGTGCCGCGGATCTTGTTGACGACCAGGGTGGCCAGGGCCTCGCCCTCGATGTCTTCGGCAATGATCAGCAACGGTCGACCCGTCTTCATCACGGCCTCGAGCACCGGCAACATGGCCTGCACCGTCGAGATCTTGCCGGAGTTCAGCAGGACGTAGGCATCTTCGAGCACGGCTTCTTGGCGCTCGGCATCGGTGACGAAGTACGGCGACATGTAGCCCTTGTCGAACTGCATGCCCTCGGTGAACTCGAGTTCGGTGCCGAAGGTGTTCGACTCTTCGACCGTGACCACTCCGTCTTTGCCGACCTTGTCGATCGCGTTGGCGATGACC
>JANMQX010000394.1:0-3489 GCA_031370745.1 Ilumatobacteraceae bacterium | reverse complement strand
CAACCTGCGACGCTGGCGGTTCGCGCAACGTTGCTGACCATTGTGGTGTTCTTCGGCGGCAGCCTGCCGGCGTACAAGCTGGCCAGCAAGAGCTTCGGACCGGCGACGACCAACCTGATTCGCTTTGTCCTGGCTGCGGTGATGCTGGTGATCGTGGCGCGCCGGCGCCTACCGACAGCGCGAAACCACATCCGCCGGCTGATCGTGATCGGAATGTTCGGAATCGGGCTGATGGCGGTGTTCATGGGAATCGGTGTCGATCGTGGGTCAGCGACGATCGGTTCTATCGTTGTCGGTCTCGAGCCGATCGGGGTCGCTCTCGCCGGTGTGCTGCTGGTCGGCGACCCCCCATCGCGCCGGTCGATCGTCGCGCTGATCATCGGCTTCACCGGGGCATTGGTCGCGTCGGGGGTGTTCACCGAGCACTCAGGTCCATCGCCAGTCGTACCGATCGTTCTGCTCCTCGGCACTGTTGTGGCCTTCTCGATCTATACGGCCTTCGTCCGTCGCGTCGGGCGCGGCGTTGACCCGCTGGCGATCGCAGCTGTCACGCAGGTAGGTGCGTTGATCTTCGTCATTCCGGCGTGTCTCTTCGATGTGTTCAACGGAGGGATGCTGCGCGGCGACTCGATCACACCCAAGGCCTTTGGAGCTGTGGTCTTCCTCGGCATCGGCTCTGGCATCGCGTACTTGTTGTTGTGCCTCGTGCTGGCCAACCAACCGTCCAACCGGGTCGCAGTCACGATGTTCCTGACTCCGGTGTTTGGTGTGATCTTTTCGTGGCTCGTCGTCGGCGAACATCTGCATCTGCGCGACGGCGTCGGCGCAGCGCTGGTGCTTGTGGCGGTGTGGATCAGCGAGCGCGCAGTCGGTCCTCGACGCTCCCGGATCGTTGGCCCGTGATCCTGCACCAGGTGGCTCAGCACGCCGACGATCTCGATCGGGCGATCGCGTTCTACAGCCGACTGCTCGGCGAGCCGCCCATCGCCACGTTCGAGCCACCCGGGTTGGCCTTCTTCAGGCTCGGCGACACGCGGTTGTTGATCGAACGCGGTGCACCGAGCGCACTGATCTATCTGCGCGTCGACGACGTCCGCTCGACGATCGAGCAGCTCCGCTCCGACGGTGTCCCGATCGCCGACGAGCCCCATGTGATCTTCACCGACGAGAATGGCATGTTCGGACCGGTGGGTGCACAGGAGTGGATGGCATTTGTCACCGACAGCGAAGGCAACATGGTCGGTCTCGCCAGCCAGAACCTCCCATCTGGCTAGCCGAGGGCGGCCTTGATTCGCGACAGGGCGTCGTCGACTTCTTCCTCGGTGGTCTGGAAGCTGGTGACAAGTCGGACCGTGTCGGTGGTCATCCGGTAGAACAACAGGCCCGCCTCATCCATCCGGTCGGCGGCGGCAGGGTCGAGACGGGCGAAGAGCATGTTGACGTCGGGATCGTTGAGCATCTCGACGTCGAGTACTCGCAGTCCCTCGGCAAGCCGGGTCATGGCCGCGTTTGCATGACCGGCGAGCTGCAACCACAGGTCGTCGGTCAGATACCTCGTGAGCTGCACCGACTGGAATCGCATCTTCGAAGCCACATGCCCCGCTCGTTTGACCCGATAGACCAGCTGCTCGGAGATCGAGGGGTCGAAGCAGACGATTGCATCGGTGCTCAATGCTCCGTTCTTGGTTGCGCCGAGCGACAGCGCATCGATGCCTGCTCGCCACGTGAGATCCGCCGGGCTGCACCCAAGTGCGGCGATGGCGTTGGCGACGCGTGCACCGACGAGATGGGCGCGCAGGCCGTGTCCCCCGGCAACAGCTGTCAGTTCGCTGATCTGCTGCGGCGTGTACACCGTCCCGTGGTCGGTCGGCACCGTCAACGACAGCACCGACGGTTGTGACTGGTGTGGATCTCCCCAACGCGTCGTCTCGAACGCGTCACGAAGACCTTCGGGCCTGATTCGATAGTTGTCGCCGGCAAGGCCTCGCATCGAGGCGCCTCCGCCGAACATCGAGGTCGCTCCGCACTCGCTCTGGAGGATGTGGGCCGTCTCGTGACACAAGACGGCACCCCACGGCGGGCACAACGCGGCCAGCGCCAGCGAGTTGGCGGCTGTGCCGCTGATGACGGGGAAGACCTCGGCGTCGGGATGTTCGAAAACCTCGCGCACCTTGTCGCGCAGTTGAGCAGTCCATTCGTCGGCCCCGTAGGCCAGGGCCGAGCCGGTGTTCGCCTCGGCGATGGCCGCCATGATCTCGGGTGCAGCTCCGGCAGCGTTGTCGCTGCGTAGCTCGATGTAGGAGTTCATCCATTCGTTCTAATGGAAGTGCCATAGTGACCTGATGATCGACGAGGCGTTGCTGCGCACTCTGTCGGCTCACGCCGGCGCCCAGCAGGCCTTTGCCCAACGACCGAGACCGCTGACAGGCGGCTACTGGGCAGCGATCTACGGCTTCGAACTCGCCGATCCGCCCGACGACCTACGCGGTCCGTTGGTCGTGCGCGTCATGCCCCGTCCCGACGCCGCGGAAGTCGAGACGATCGTGCAGCGAACGGTCGCCAACCAGGGTTACCCGACGCCGCGCGTCGTGATCGACGGCTTCGACGCAGCACTCGGCGGGGCGTTCATGGTGATGCAGCGCGTCGACGGTGTCGCGTTGCTCGAGGGTCTCGGCATCGGCCGCGCATTGTGGAGTTTGCCGAAGCTGGTGCGCCGAGTGGCGACTCAGCTCAGTGTGGCGTCGGTGCGGTTGCACGATCTGGATCCTCAGCCGGTCGTCGATGCGCTCGATTCCGCCGGAGTCGACATCACGTCACTCGGGGTTGCGGGGAGGATCAACGAGATTCGAGCGGCGGCGAAGAATTGTCCCGCGGGTTTCGATGAGCTGCTGGTTTGGCTCGATCGTGGACGTCCGCCGCTGACACCCGCTGTGGTGTGTCACGGCGATATCCACCCGTTCAACATGTTGATGACCGACGACGATTCGTACAACGTGCTCGATTGGACGAACGCCAACCTGTGCCGGCGCGAGCTCGACGTCGGCTTTACCGCTGCGCTGCTGCAATGCGCGCCGATTGCGGTTCCGTCCTTCGTCAGAAGACCCCTCGGCGCTGTCACCGGTGCGCTGGCTCGCCGTTTCGTCGAGACCTACCGCCTGATGGCACCGATCAATCTCGACGTCGTCGAATGGTTCGAGGTCCTGCAATACGGTCGGTGCCTTGCCGCGGTCGCGACCACGTCCACCGATGACGCGATCGTCGGAGCGACCCATCCGTTCCGGGAATCGGCGCCGGCGATGATTCGCCAGCTGCAAATCATCACAGGCGTGCAGATCGCGCTGCCGCGCCCTTAGCTGCGCAACGCATCGCCGCACGCGTCGGCCTCGTCGTGCTCGACGTTCAATTGATGTCGACCACCGTCATCGGGCCAGCCGCTCCAGCTCCAGTTCGACGACTGCGCGGGTGTCGGCCCCGATGAGAATACGCACA
>JANMQX010000328.1:0-2101 GCA_031370745.1 Ilumatobacteraceae bacterium | reverse complement strand
CGGGCGCGGCGGCGCAGCTGGCCGACGGCTTCGGCGAGCGAGTGGAGCGTGAAGGGCAGGCTCACACCGATTGGTGCTTATGGGCGACGTTCGTCGATGCGCGAGATGAGGTGTTCCCACGTCACGAGCTCGGCGTCGCCTGACGCCAGCAGTGTTGCTCTGCGTTCGGTCTCGGCCGACCACAGGCCCTCAACTTCTGTCTCGTCAAGGCTTTCCGAGTCGAGACTCGCAAGGAGTCCTGAGGCCAGCAGGGCTCGATCCTGGACCGGAAGCGTGAGTGCTTGCTCCAGGAGTGTCTCGGCGGCATCGGTCACGACGTAATTGTACTCCGGCGCGACGAGGCCGGGCCATCGCATCGGCGCGCCGAACTGTCGATCGCCACTGCGAAGCCAATGACGACCGACCGGCCCTGCTTCGCCCAACTCTGTGACATCGCCAAACGTGTCGACAGTCGAGCGGCCGTCGGCGAGTGCTTGGGGCTTGCCCGCCCGGGTGCTATCCGAGGATGGTGTCGACGCGTTGGTTGGCGGTGTGTTCTTCGTCGTCGAGGGCGCCGACGTAGGTGGAGACGAGTGTTTCGACGCTGTGCCCGAGTCGTCGCGCCGTCTCGGCGAGGGGCATCCCGGCACGTAGCCATGTGGTCGCAGCAGCGTGTCGGCAGTCGTACACCCGCAGCGGTTTCTGGCCGACAGACTCGAGCGCACGATGCCAAGCCCGCACCCAGTTCGATCCACTCGGGCGGGTGTCATTACGGGTTCGGAACAGCAGACTCTCCGGCTCGACGAGTTCGTTCTGGTCGATCCATTCGGTCAGCATCGTGACGAGCACTGGTGGGATCGGGACACTGCGCGGTCCGGTTTTGGGTTCGCCGGGTTCGTCGTAGGAGATGTCTGCCTCGGTGACCTCGAGTCGTCCCCAACCGTCGGCCGGTAACACGGCGGACCGCACGCGGAGCATGACGATCTCTGATGGTCGAAGGCCGGCGTAGTAGGCGACCGCGGTCATCACTCGAAACGTCTTGCTTCCGGGTTGATGGGTAACGATCGCGTCGATCGCGGCGGCCATCACCGCCGGCCCCGGCAACGCGCGCACATCCACGTTGCGCCGGGTGCGGGCGACCTTTCGTCGGGCCCGCGTCTTGGACCGTTGCGGCCACACACCCGACGGGACTGCGCCGGCGTCGATCGCCGCGTGCACGCAAGCCCGGGCGATGATCCGGATCCGGTTGGCGGTGTTGGCGGCCATCGGGGAACCATCGAGCTTGATGGCCAGCTTGCGGTCGATGTCGGCGATCCGGTCGCGATCGAGATCGCCGAGCGTCAGGCAGTGTCTCGTCATCCACCGCTCCCACTTGACATCGCGCCCGCTGCCCGAGTTCGGTGTCAGCGCCGTGTACAAGTAGACGCGCAGCCCCTCCGGTGGCTTCGCGCCGTGCTCGACCGCGGTCGACACGAATCGTGCCAATGCCTCGCAGGCTGACGTGCGGCTTCGCGGTTGCCACTCCTGCCACTGCTCTCCGAGCCAACGCCGCGCCCACTCATGCACACGCACATCGCGTAACGCCGGCTGCCACGACTCCGGCTCACCCGACACAGGGTCGAATCGGTCGCCGGCTTGGACGGCCTGCAACAGCGAACCGCGGTAGCGCTCGGCCTCGATCCGGGTCCGGAACGACTTGCTGCGATGCCGGCCGTCGATCGTGTAACGCGCCACCCACGGCAGCTTCGCCTGCGTTGTCGTCCGGCGATCCTGGACCCCGTAGACCTTCACGACTTGTGACGGTCTGGCCATCACCGATCACCTCCAGCCATCTGACCGTCACAGACCGCGACTGACACGCAGTCCTGGGAAGGCTGTGGGAAGAACCTACTCGACCGGCGCTCCCCACTTGCTCTGGCCTGGTCGAACACGTGTACCGAGCATCGGATTCCTAAATCGCAGGTCGGAGGTTTGAATCCTCCGGGGGGCGCCAAGAAAGAAGGCTTGACCAGGGTATTCGAGCTGTGGACGACAGAGCGCGACTGAAACCGCGCGTTGAAACACGGTCGTGTCTTGGCGTGATTGGGAATGTGCAATTCCGGTTCATGCTTGACACTGTGGC
>JANMQX010000248.1:0-8349 GCA_031370745.1 Ilumatobacteraceae bacterium | reverse complement strand
ACCGGCATGCTCGCCGACATCTGGAGTCGCGATGGCCGCACGTTCACCTGGTACGACCAACAGATGTGGGCCGTCTTCTACGACGACGTGCCACGGCGGGAGGCGTTGCCCCGGATCCTCACACAAGATCAGATCACCAATCTGGCGACGGAGATCGCCGAGTTCCATCTGGCCTGCACCGAGATCGCCCCGCTGCTGCCGAGCGCGTCGAAGACGATCAAGAGCGACGCCATCCACCTGCTCGATCTGTTGGAGAGCCCGTTTGCGCCACGCAACTTCGACATGCCCCCGGAGTCGATCGCAGTGCTGTGGAAGCATGCCCACCGCTTTCTCGAGCGGCTGATCGAGGTCGGGTACGACGAGTGGCCGAAGATCCCGATCCTGATCGATTGGAACCTGGGGAACTTCTCGGTCGACATCGACACAGACGGAAAATTTCGCCTGTACACCCGATGGGACTACGACTGGTTCCGGATCGAGCCGAGGCTGCTCGACTTCTACTTCTTGTCGCGTGTGTCGAGCAGCACCGGTGACCGCACCCGGTTCACCTATGGTCCGCACACCCTTGTCGAACCCTCGTTCCTCGCCTTCCTCGCGGCCTACCGCAGCGCGTTTGCGATGAGCACCGACGAGGTTGCCTTCCTGCCAGAGGTCTACCGCTTTTTCATCCTCAACTACGTCGTGCGCGAGGGTGCACGGTTCTTTCGTCACGACCTGTGTACCCAGTTCCGTCGCGACGCGGTTCGCAGCTATCTCCCCGCGCTCGATGCGCTCGACGTGTCACCGCTGCTGAGGCGCTGACCGCAACGCAGGACTCGGAGTCGCCACGATCGCCGGGTTTGCCGAACTTCGTACCGTCGACCCCGTCCCGTCGCCTAGTTGGCGGCCAGGGTGACTGCGGCCCATCCGTCGAGAGTTTGCCGGTGGATCCTGCGCAGCGGTTGCAACGCGGCTTCGACGTGCTCGTGTCGATCGGCGAGCACACCGCTGATGATCAGCACGCCCGACGATGCAACAACGCGAACAAGGTCGTCGGCCAACTCGATCAGCGTCGGAGCGAGAATGTTGGCGACGACGATGTCGAATCGTCCATCGACATCCGCCAAGGGCGTGGTCGACACGTCGACCCGATCTGCCACGCCATTGCTCGTTGCGTTGGCCTTCGTGATGGACATCGATGCCGGCGCGATGTCGATCGCAACCGCGTGCGCTGCGCCGAGAACGCACGCACCAATGGCGAGCACTCCCGAGCCACAGCCGACATCGAGGACGGTCGATCCGGCTCGCAGGTCGTGGCGAATCGCGCGCATCGACAACACCGTGGTCGGGTGGTCGCCGAGGCCAAAGGTGGCGCCGGGTTCGAGGCGCAACACGGTCACGCCGGGCTCGAGGTCGGATTGCACCTCGAACGGAACCCAGGCCGGACAGATCACCAGATCCGGGTCGATCCACACCGGTTGAGCGTGACCGCGCCACGTGTCTGCGACCGTCTCGTCGATCTCGACGAAATGCCATGACCACTGCGCCAAGCGTTCCGACGCGGCGGTGAACACGTCACCGAAATCGTCACCCAGCGATGCCCACAACTCGACGCCGTCGGCTGCGGCACGCTCCTCGATCGCAACGACTCCCAGCGACCACAACACATCGGATGCGAGTTCGACATCGGCTGCGGTAGTCGAAACGACGAGGGCGAGCACTACGTGATCCGTCTCAACTGCTCGTGGAACCGTGCGGCACGCTCGACATAGGTGGCAACTCCCTGTTCGATGTCTTCTCGGCGGGCCCGGCCCTCTTTGATGACGGCGGGTGTGCCAACGGCGAGGGCACCCGAGGGCACAATCGTGTCGTTGAGAAGGACCGCGTTCGCGGCGACGATCGCCCAACTCCTGACGACCACACGATGCAGCACGATGGAGCCGACGCCGATGAGGCACCACGACTCGATCGTGCATGCCTCGAGATGAACCATGTGGCCGAGCACGCAGTCGTCACCAACCACGGTCGGGTGTTCGAGTGTCGTATGCAGCACGCAGTTGTCCTGCACGCTCGTGCGCTGGCCGATCCGGATTTCTCCGTCGTCACCACGCAACACCGCGCCCGGCCACACCGAACTGTTGGCTCCGATCGTCACTGAGCCGATGACCACGGCGTCTGGGTGCACATATGCGTCGGGATGGATGGACGGAACCTGATCACCGAGGGCATAGATGGGCACGGCTTCCAACCGTAGTGAGGACGCGGATCACAACGACAACTGCACAACACGGTGGAGCGAAGCGGCTCCTACCAGATACGGTTGCGGGCCTATGTCCCGAAGGATCGAAATCGAGCTCACCAGCGCGCGCACGGACGGCACATGGACATGGCGCGCGGCCGGAGCACGCGCACCGAAAGGTGTGGTCGCTGGCTCGTTGCTGCCCGATGGCGCCAAGGTCGGCTCGGTGCTGAAGGCTGACTCGGAGGTCGAGCTCGACGGCATCACGATCCTGTCTGTCTCGAGCAACAAGGGCAAGGCTGAGAAGTCGGGCCTGTTGGACCTCATACCCAGCGACAAGCCGTTCGAAGGCGTCACCCAGCAACTCGCCAAGCGAGACCGAAACGACCGTGGGGATCGCGGCGACCGTGGTCCGCGACGCGACGGACCCGCAAGCGATCGTCGTCCGCGCCGCGATACCGGCGATCGGCCACCACGGCGTGAGGGCGCACCGGTCCGCGCTGAGCGTCCAACGGGTGACCGCCCGGGCGGCGAACGTCCGGCTGGTACTCGTCCCGGTGGGAGCACCCGTCCCGAGCGTGGCCCGCGCCCCGAACGGCGCACCCGCACGAATTTCACGGCTCCCCCCGAGTTGCCGCAGCGTCCAAAGGCCAAGCGCTTGAAGCCCGGTCGGGTCCATCGCAACGCCGTGCTTGCCGACCTCCCCGAGGAGCAGCGCCCAGTTGCAGAGCGCGCCCTGCAGGGCGGTCTACCGGCTGTTCGCCAAGCCGTCAGCGAGCAAAATGCCCGGCTCAAGTCGGAGGGCAAGCCCGAAGTACCAGCGGCCGGATTGTTGTCGATGGCGGAGGGCCTGCTGCCGAGATTGCGCGTTGCTGAGTGGCTCGACCGGGCGGATGCAGCAAAGGCCGACATCGAAGAGCTCGATCTTCGCGACCTGCGCAGCGTCGTGGCTGCGGGCGAGGATCCGATGGTCGCCCGTGATGAGTCGACGCGCGCCGTGGCGACAGAGCTGAAAGCCGCGCTGGTCACGAAGCAGGAGAGCGAATTGGCGTTGTGGTTCGAGGACATAGACGCTGCCATCGGCGTTGGTCGCGTCATCCGCGCTCTCAAGTTGTCATCGCAGCCTCCGAAGGCGGGCGTGCGCTTTCCAACCGAACTCGCCGGCAAACTGGCCACGGCGACGACTGCAAATCTCAGTGCCGATGCGCTCGCCGATCGTTGGGTCGCCGTTCTCGAGGCCGCAGCGTTCTCGCCGGTACGCACCCATATTCAGCCGACGGCAAAGCCAACGCAGGTCAACGATGAACTTCTGGCCACCGTCAAGCGAGTCGGTCCCCTGCTGCCCCAGATCGCCGCACTGTTCGAGATCGAAGTCAGCCAGAGCGCTGCGGCGCCCAAGCCACTGCGTCCGACGCGTCCAGTGGCAGCGAAGAAGCCGGTCAAGGCGCCCCCTGCGCCGCGCCCTCCCAAGCCACCCATCCCCACCGCAACGGCACCGGCCGTCGCCGAACCCTCCGCCACAGACGTACCAACGACCGCCGATGCACCCACCGTCGAGGCCGAGCCGTCTGCCACCGACGAACCGTCCGCCGCCGACGCACCCTCTCCCACCGACGCGCCATCTCCCACCGACGAGCCTGCCATCACCGATGAGCCCACGGTCGATGCCGAACCGACCGTCGACGCCGAGCCCTCCGCGACAGACGAGCCTGCTACCCAAGCACCTTCTCCAGAGGAGCCCGAGCCGGCGGCTCCTGGAACCCCTGCCACCGCGCCGGACGCCGAGGTCTGACGCTCTTCTCCGAGCAATGTGTGGTGGGTTCGCCGGGTTGCGGCGAGCGCCCGTACAGTCGGCGGCATGTCCGACATCGTCCTGTACGAAACCCGCGGCCGGATCGGCCTCATCACGCTCAACCGTCCCGAGGCCCGCAATGCTGTGAACGGCGACGTGGCAGCCGGTGTGGAGGCGGCGATCGATCAACTCGAAGCGGACCCCGATGTGTGGGTCGGGATCCTGACCGCCAACACCGCCGGGCAAGAGAGGCCGGTGTTCAGCGCCGGCGCAGATCTGAAGGCAATCGCCTCGGGCCAAGCCGCAGCGCTGAATACCAAGCGTGGCGGGTTCGGCGGGTTCGTCTATCGCGAACGCGACAAGCCGGTGATCGTCGCCGTCGATGGGTTGGCGACCGCCGGCGGATGCGAACTCGTGCTGGCCGCAGATCTCGTGGTCGCTTCAACTCGATCAGCATTCGGGCTTGCCGAAGTCAAGCGCAACCTCATCGCCGGCGCCGGCGGCCTGTTCCGTCTTCCGCGGGCCATCGGTCGAGCCGTCGCAATGGAAGTCATCCTCACCGGTGAGCCGCTGTCCGCACAGCGCGCGTACGAGCTCGGCCTCGTCAATCGGCTTGTCGAGCCTGGACACGCTGTCGAAGAGGCGACCAGGCTGGCCGAGCAGATCTGTGCGGCAGCACCGCTCGCAGTGCGCGCCAGCCGCAAGGTTGTGTTGGCGTCGGCTTACGAGGACGACGAGACCTTGAAGAAGATGACCAACGACGGATTCGCCGCGATCATGGCCTCTGAAGACACCAAGGAAGGATTGACCGCCTTCATCGAGAAGCGCCCACCCGACTGGCAGGCCAAGTAGCGCGGCTACAGCCGCGTCGACACGATGATCTTGCGAGCCGTTATTCCGGCGCGCTCGTACAGATTCTTCGTCTCGCGATCGCCGGGCAACGCAAAACCCTCGAGGGCGCTGGACCCGTGCCGTATCGCTTCTTGCCGTGCGGCATCGAGCAGACCATCGCCGAAGCCGAGCTCGCGAGCCTCGGGCTGCACGTACACCTGTTGGACAACGGCGATGTCACCGGTCACGGCGAGCTCGAGATAACCGACAACGAACCCGTCGAGTTCGGCGACACCTATCCAGCGGGCGTGATCTTCTATCGCGGGAGCCCAATCGCCGATCGCCGGCTGCTCGGCCAACAACGCCGCGCCGCCCCGCTGTTCGATCAGGTGGTGCCGTGCCGCTGCTTCGAGTTCGGCGAGTTGACTGGCATCGGCGATCTCGGCTTGACGGATCACCTCGTTCATCGGGTCAGCTGAACAGCGGGCACTCGTCGTCGCCGACCGGACAGATCGGCGCGCTGTTGCGCACGAGTAGAAAGCAGCTCGGGCACAGCTGCTCGTCGGCTCGCTTGGGTTGGAGTCGATCGCTCGACTCGCTTCGATCCTCCGGTTCGTCCTCCTCGTCCTCGCCGCCTTCATCGTCGGCAGCGACCAGACGATCCTTCAGGATCGTGTCGAGGTCGGCCTCGACGTCGTCGGGGGCGATGATGTCGTCGTCGTCGTCGTCCTCGTCGGGCGACACAGACTTGCGAACAGGGCCTTCGGTCTCGGCTTCTTCGTCCTCTTCGGTTTCGACATCTGCGTCGGCATCGAACGGGTCCTCGAACTCGTCGTCCTCGACGAGCGCCTCTTCGTCGAGGTCCTCGTCGGTCAGCTCGGCAGGCTCCTCTTCTTCCTCCGCCGCTTCCTCGAACTCGTCAGCCCCCACTACCTCGTCATCATCAGCCATCTATCCGGTCCTTCATGTCGTGCGGTAACCCTGGGCGCGGGCGGGGATACTACGGCGGCTAGGGACGGACCCTGCTTCTCATGTCTGTGACAGCGGTCACACAGCTACGTGATGTGTCTCAGGACTGCCCACGCCGGGCCTCAGCGCGGCGTTCGGCATCGAGCCGTTCGAGCTCCGGCGCCTCCATCGTCATGTGGTTCATCGCCTCCGCAATAGCCCGGTGGCCTGCCTGCTCGCCGATCAAGCGGTGCATCTCCAACGCGACTTGACGATATGCAGGGTGCCCCTGCGGCGATGACCGGAGCTCGAGCATGTGGATGGCCTCGCGGGCGTTGAATTGCATCGTGTAGCGAAGCCGATACGCCATCGACACCGCGTAGCTGGCCTGGTTTGGGTACTCGTCTTTCAGCAGATCGAACAGGGCCGCCGAGCGTGCCATCGCGTCGTCGAAGACTTCGGTCATGCCGGCCTCGTCGATCAGATCAGGACGAACGTACCCGTGATTGGGCGTCAGCGGCTGCCACTCGATGGTCAGCAGCCGATGGCGTTGTAGATCGCGAAAGGCGCCGTAGTCGCTGAGCACATCGAACCGGTAGTCAATGCGCTCGAAGGCCCGGCCCGGCTTGTGACGTCGGTTCTCGCGCTCGCCGACGTAGGCGCGGATGAGTGCCAGACGCTCGGTGGGCCCGAGGGTGCGGACGCGTTGCAGCAACTGCGTTTCGGGAAGGTTGGTATGCGAATAGCAGATTGCGGCGAGCAGCTTGTCTTCGGCATCACGATCCCAGTCGACGAGTTGCACTGCTGGGGCCTGCTCGACCGGTGTGCCACCGAACAACGTGTCGACGAGCTCAGCGGTGCGTTCGCGTGTCGTCGTCAGATAGTTGGTCCACCGGCCTCCACGATCAGCGATATCGACCCGGCGAAGGAAGCTTGGAATCACCTTGCGCAACTCGTGCAACATCAGATCGGCGTACTGCCGGGCCTCTGGCAGTGGATGGGCGCGCATCCGCAGCAGCAACCCTTCAAAGGCTTGGCCGCTGCCATAGATGCCGACGTTGGAGAGTGATGCCGCGGGCAGCACGCCCCGCACCGCATCGAGAGCCTTCGCGCGCGTTGCCTGACGGAAGACGAAGTCGCTGTCGTCGGAATTGCGATCGACCGTCGCCCGCACATGGTCTGTGACCTTGCCGAGCAGCAACGAGTACGTGTCGAAAAGGCGATCCATGTCGCCGACGTAACGCGTTCCAAACCGGCTCGACAGAACAGCGGGGTCGCGGTAGAAGCGGAATCTCCCGCCGATGCGCGTGTCGTAGGCGATGTAGCGCGTGCTCTGCTCGAGATAGCTCATCAGCCGGCCCCATTCGAGGATCTTCGTGAGCACGTTGGAGGCCTGCTCGCAGGCCAGATGCACGCCGCCGAGCTGGGCGACTGAATCGTCGCCGTACTCGAAGAAGACCTTTTCGTACAGTTCTTCGGCACGTTCGAGTCCCACGGTCGCGTCGACGGAGTGGTCGCCACTGATGTCGAGATCACCGACGAACTCGTCGAGAAACAAACGCCGCAGGCTCTTCGCGCTACGGCTGTAGCGGGCGAAGAGCGCCCCCTTCACCACTTCGGGCAAGTTCACCAGCGCAAAAACGGGTCCGTCGAGGTTGGTGAAATAACGCCGCAACGTGTCAGCCTCGGCGGGCGTGTACTCCTCGGGCACGTAGACCGTCACAGGTGCAAATCCTACGGGTTGGGGCAGGGTGACCGGGGCATCGCGCGACGGCCTGACCTGGGTCTAGAGCACCTCGACGCCGGCCGGCCGGCCGGCGAAGGCCTGCGTGGTTGCCTCCCGTAGGTCTGCCGACGTCCACAGATCGACGATGGTCATGGCCAATGCCTTGGCACCGTCGAGCACGGCTTTGTCGCCGTCGGCAGACTTGGCCCATTCGGCGAATTCCAGCGTGTGAATGGCCACGCCGTCGCCGGCCACCTTGATCATCGGGTGGATCGATGGCACCAGATAGCTGACGTTGCCCATATCGGTGCTCCCGACGACGCGCCGACCGACGGCCGCGGGATCGACCACAATGCGACCCACCCGGGCCGCGTTGTTGACATATGCGGCGACCATCGGCCCGTTGTCGATCATGTCGGCGTAGGTGTGGCCATGCCATACGTGATCGATCGTGCACGCGCACGCTGCTGCAGCGCTCTCGAGCGAGGTGATGACACGCTGCTTCAACGGTTGCAAGGACTCGATCGTTGCCGAGCGCACGATCCATTCCATCGTCGTCTCCGATGGGACGATGTTGGCCTTGTCGCCACCTTTGGTGATGATGCCGTGAATCCGCTCGGTTGGCCGGATGTGCTGACGCATGGCGGCAACGTTGATGTACCCCAACACCGCAGCGTCGAGCGCGTTGCGTCAGCACATCCGGCCAACCGAGCGAATTCACGGCATCATCACCAAAGGTGGCGACAAGGCCAACATCGTCCCATCGGAGACGACGATGGAATGGATCGTGCGCTCGGCAACGATCGAGTCCTTGCAACCGTTGAAGCAGCGTGT
>JANMQX010000017.1:0-2652 GCA_031370745.1 Ilumatobacteraceae bacterium | reverse complement strand
GAGAGGAGAAACCGCAGTCCGCGCCAGCGATGACATTCTCCTTCCCGACGATCGAGGCGTAGTTGCAGATGAACTCAGCGATCAGCTCGGGATGCTCGACGTAGTTGTTCGCGTGACCGAGCAGACCCGGGATCAAGATCTTGCCGTCGGGCACGCCGACCTCTTCGACCTGGCGCCATTCGTGCATGTGCCGCGGGTTCATCACCTCGAACGAGTACGCCTGGGCGTTGATCTGGAACGTGTACTCCAAGGCGACCTTCAAGGGAATGTCGGTGAGTCGTGGACCATGGTTCAACCCGTAACAGGTGTGGTGGCGGATTCGATCTTCCGGGATGCCGCGCAATGCGTGGTTCAGC
This sequence comes from Ilumatobacteraceae bacterium, assembly GCA_031370745.1. GTDB lineage: Bacteria > Actinomycetota > Acidimicrobiia > Acidimicrobiales > Ilumatobacteraceae > JAENVT01. The sequence goes on along the minus strand of JANMQX010000017.1, from coordinate 2,296 downwards.
GCTTCGACATGGATCGACGCAGAACGACGACGACTCTCAACCGTCTCGGCCGGATCGCAGAGCATGTCGGTGAGCCATGGGTCGTCGATCTGCAAGATGAAGCCGGCCGCGACGATGCCGAGGTACTCCTCTCGCATCGCTTCAGCGACGGCGTTGAGGTACTCCGCGTATTCCTTGTAGTACTCGTTGCGACCGAATCCGCTGGGCCCGGTAGCCGGCATGAAGATGTCGGAAACATCCATGCCCTCGCTCGCCGCTTTCAAGTTGTCGATGTCGATCTGCAACAACTTCTGGCCGGTGTAGGAGATCGGTCCCTTGCAGATGATGCGGCGCAACGGGCTGACCGCCGACGAGTACTTCTTGAAGTACTCGGTGTAGTACTCGGGGAACATGTCGAACTCGGCCTGCCACGACGGTGCCATGGTCGACGGGCCCATGTCGACCTCGAAACCACCAAGCCGATCCTTGACGTAGCCGAGGAAGCTGACCTTGCTCATCTCGCCGTCGGCGACGATGTCGATGCCTGATTCGACCTGTTGTCTGACGCGATCTTTGACTGCGTCGGCGATCTCCCGATCGAGCGCCTCGGCATCATACGGACGGTCGAACTCGCGCTCTTTCATGATGTCGAGAAGCGAGTGTGGCCTGGCCAAGCTGCCCACATGCGTCGTGAGAATGCGGTCGGTGCTCTGCTTCATAGGTCCCCCAACGAGATGGTGTAGAGCATCGATTGTTTCACAGGCCGAATTCGCAGCGGCCACTCGTGTTCGCCAGTTGCGAACATCTGTGCATCACGACGCGCCGGCGCCGCGCTCTCGCAGAAGGTACGCGGAATGCAACAGTTCCGGTCGCTCGGTGAGCTCTGCGGCCGAACCGCTGTAGCGCACCCGGCCGCCTTCGAGCACGTACGCCGCCTTGGCCAACGACAGCGCGACATGAGCGAACTGCTCGATCAACAACACGCCGACCCCGGAGGCCGCCACCTCGGCGAGCGTGGGCATTAAACGCTTGACGACGATCGGCGCAAGCCCAAGCGAGAGCTCGTCGACCAAGAGCACCTTTGGTCGCGAGACCAAGCCCTGAGCGAGCACGACCATCTGCTGCTCGCCGCCCGACAGAGACCGGCCCTGAACGTGCCACCGCTTCTCCAGCTCGGGAAACAGCGACAGGGTGTATGCCAGACCGTCGGCGGCCGCGTGCCGCCCAAGTGAGTACGTGGCAACCATGAGATTTTCTTGAACCGTCAAATTCGGCAGCAGACGGCGACCTTCAGGAACAACCGAGATTCCCGCAGCTCGAATGCGATCGGGGCGACCGTTGGCCAGGTTCTTGCCATCCAGGTTCACCCAACCCTTGGTCACCCTGGCGAGACCGGCGCAGGCCAAGGCCAGGCTCGACTTGCCGGCGCCGTTGGGGCCGAGAATGGTGGTCACCTCGTTGGGCGGCACCTCGATCGTCACGTCGTGAACGACGTTGCGCGGCCCACGCGCAACCGACACGTTCTCGATGGACAGCGTGCTCACAGGGCAACCTCTTCGGTCCCGAGGTATGCCTTCATGACGTTGGGGTCGCGTAGTACGTCGGCCGTTGGACCAGACGCAAGCAGGCGACCGAAGTCGAGCACCGCAGTCCAGTCGCAACACGCCTGGACCAAGCTCATGTCGTGATCGACAAGGATCACCGTTGCGCCGACGCGACCGGGGATGTTGCGGATGATGTCGCCGAGCAGCTCGGTCTCGGCGTCGGGTAGCCCCGCAGCCGGCTCGTCGAGAAGGATCAGCTTCGGCTGACCCACGACGGCCCGGGCAACTTCGATGAATCGACGCTCCTTGGCACCAAGGGTGCGAACTGTTTGCTGGGCGACGTCGGCTAGCCCGACGAACTCGAGGGCCTCTTCGACAGCGGCAACGCGACCGGCCTTGCCCGTGGTCTCCGAGTGCTCGTACACGGTGGCGACATTTTCGAAGACCGTCAGCTTCTCGATGGCTTGCTCGGTCTGGAAGGTGCGTCGCAGGCCCCAACGCGCCCGCTTGTAGTCCGGCAAAGCCAGCAGGTCCTGGCCCATCGCCGTGATTCGACCGCTGCGCGGCGTGACGAAGCCGGACAACACGTTGAAGAACGTCGTCTTTCCCGCTCCATTGGGACCGATGAGACCGCAGGTTCCTTCCGGAAACTGGATGGTCATCTGATCGAGAGACACCACGCCGCCGAAGTGAACCGATAACCCTTCGACTTCGATCACGCCTCGACGCCCTTTCTTTCGGCGATACGCGTGTTTTGGATGAGGTTGGCGAGC
>JANMQX010000193.1:0-11152 GCA_031370745.1 Ilumatobacteraceae bacterium | reverse complement strand
GTTCCCGGCTCGCTCCATGCGAACTCCAACCGTCGCACTCGACGACCACGTTGCTGCCGCTGATCCAGAAGTCGACTTCGTAGCCCCCCACGTAGGCATGGAACTCGGCCTTCGGTAGCGCGAACGTGTCCAGAATCTCGGCCATCAACGCTTCGAGATCGCTGTCCGCCGGTTTGTCGTCCAGTGACCATCGATCCAGTGCTTCACGCAACGCGACCACGCCATGGCGTCCATGTTGCGAGTGCCGAACCAGGGCTGCGCGCACGGCCCGACGCGTGACATATCCGTCAACCACAAACCTCACCAACGCGGCGTCGACGCCGGTCGGGTCGGTGGCACCAAGGTCGACAAGCGTGCGCAACGGATCGGTCGCAGCGATGCCTCGACGCCACACGGGGCGCAGTTGGCGCAGGTCGCGAGGGCGGTGAACGACGACGTCGGACAACCGAGCTTGCCGAACGCGCTTCGGCAGAATGATGTCGATTGGATCGCTCGCCGGCCGCTCGACTCCCCACAGCAATGCTTCAGATCGGTGGGACGCGAGCGCATCGGGGCCGGCCGCGAGCACGGCGGCCTCGATCTTCATCTCAATCGTCGAACTGGCTCCGTACAGCCTCACGACGTTGCGATGTCGCTGGTCGACGGCTCCACGGGCGATCGCCGCGTTCCATTCCGATCGACTCAGCCCGGACTCGTCAAACGACAGCAAGCCTCGGTGTCGGCTCGCGTACCGGTCGGCGCCTCGAAGGTCCACATCGCATTGATGCGCGCTCGCTGCTGCGCACCGGAAAACAATCTTCCGAGCCACGATCTGGGAGCGGCTCGGGGAGCAGGCACGCAGGCCGAGATCGACGAATTAGCGGCTAGTGCTGGCAGCGGGGGCAGTAGCAGGTCGATCGGCCGCCGGAGACCGTGCCCACGATGGTGGCCTTGGCGCAGGTCAGGCAGCGAAGGCCAGCGCGGTCGTAGACGCGGTGGTCGAGTTGGAAGCTGCCGCCGTCGCCCATGACGTCGACGTATTGCGTGTCCGACAGAGTGCTGCCGCCAGCCTCGATCGCGGTGTTCAGGATCGAGTGGATCGCATCGTGCAGACGTCGAATCTCGCCAGGCTTGACGGAGTTGGACAACCGATCCGGCCGCAGTTTTGCGCGGTGGAGGATCTCGTCGCAGTAGATGTTGCCGATCCCTGCGACCACATGCTGGTCAAGCAACAGCGGTTTGAGCTGTCGCGCCCGTCGACCGAGGATTCCAGCGAGCTGGACAACCGAGAGGCCGTCGGTGATGGGATCGATCCCGAGCTTGGCGAGCTCGGGTAACTCGGCGTCGACATGATCGGGATCGAACACGACCATCTCCCCAAATGTTCGGGGATCGACGAACCACAACTCCTGCTCGGGCGAACCAGCGAGGTGCAGAACAACGTGAGTGTGTTCCGGGCGTTGCGCGCCGGCCTCGCTGACCAGAACTCGTCCGCTCATGCGAAGGTGGATCATCAGTGCATCACCGGTGTCGAGCGAGCACACGATGTACTTGCCGCGGCGCCCAATCGAGGTGATGGTCGCCCCGGTCAGACCGTCGATCAGCGATTGGCGCGAGGTACGGCGGACCGTTCGCTCGCGGCCGACCTCGACACGGTCGATGCGACGACCGACCACGAACGCCAGCATGCCGCGCCGAACCGTCTCGACCTCCGGCAGTTCGGGCACGGCTAGATCGGGGAGGACAGCGCGTCGTATGCCGCGGATGCTGCCTGCTGTTCGGCCAGCTTCTTCGACTTACCCTCTCCGTTACCAAGCGCGATTCCATCGACCAGCACGGTGGCCTTGAACGTCTTGGAGTGATCGGGTCCCGATTCGGTCAGGATGTAGACCGGCGCCGTGTCGTGCAGACGAGCAGTCAACTCCTGCAAAACGGTCTTGTGATCCAGTCGATCGAGTTGGCCGGCCGCGGTCTCCAGCCGCTCGCTGAACAGCCGCGAGACCAGCGCCTTTGCGGCGTCCACGCCACCGTCGAGATAGACAGCGCCGAGCACGGCTTCGAACGCGTCGGACAGGATCGAAGGTTTCTGACGGCCACCAGCAGCATCTTCGCCCTTGCCGAGCAACAGCCATTCACCGAGGCCGATGGTCTCGGCAACTTCCGCCAAGGCCGTGGCGTTGACAACGCTCTTGCGAAGATCAGTGAGCTTGCCTTCCGGCAGGTCACCGTGGCGTCGGTAGGCGATCTCCGCGACGACCCATCCGAGCACCGCGTCGCCGAGAAACTCGAGGCGCTCGTTGGAAGGCTGCCCTCCTACCTCCGCACACCACGAACGGTGGGCCAACGCTCGCCGCAACAGGGTCAGATCAGCAAAGTCGTAGCCGAGCTGTCGGCTCAGAGTTGTCAGGCCGTCAGTGAGGTTGGTCGCGCTCACGCTTCCCGGACGCGGTCATAGACGTAGTCGACGGCGTCGCGTACCGTCTTCAGATCGACGAGATCCTCGTCCTCGATCCGAAACCCGACCGAACGCTCGCTGAGATCCTCCTCCAACGCCTCCACCAATTCGATGAGTGCAAGGGAATCGGCGTCGAGATCGTCGACGAAGGACTGTCCCTCGGAGATCGTGGACGGCTCGATCTCGAGAATGTCAGCAAGGTTCGCGCGGACGATCTCGAAGACTTCGTTACGGTCGAGCGGACCCTGTTCGACATCAGTCTCGGCAGGCACGGATGAACACTCCTCGGTGTTGTTGAACAGCGCGGCAGCCTAGCGCCTCAGCTGCGCCCTGACGGGTCAAAGGCCTGCTACTCGTGCAGTGCGACAGCCGAGCGAATCTCGTCGACCAACCGGTGCTCCACCATTTCGTGGGCCAACTTGATGGCGTTGAGCATCGCCTGGGAGTTCGACGAGCCGTGGCTGATGATGCAGACACCCTCGACACCGAGCAGCATCGCTCCCCCATAGGTGTCTGGACTGACCTGTGCGTAGAGGGGCAGCAAGGCCGGCAAAAGGGCATCGGCGTGAGGCTTGTAGTGCTCCTCGGCGGCGAATGCTTCGAGCAGGGCATTGAGGATCACTCGCAAGCCACCTTCGAGGGCTTTCAACACGACGTTGCCGGTGAAGCCGTCGACGACGATCACGTCGGCGGTCTTCTTCATCACATCACGGCCCTCGACGTTGCCGATGAAATGGATTCCCGGAGCACGCACCAACAGCTCGTATGCCTCCTTGCGCAAGGTGTCGCCCTTGCCGGGCTCCTCGCCAATCGACAACAGACCCACCGAGGGTTGGTGGATGCCGAATCGGTGGCGGGCGTAGACCGATCCCATCTGGCCGAACTGAACCAACCATTCCGGCTGCACCTCGGCGTTGGCGCCGGCGTCGAGCAGGATGTTGGGGCCGTGGCCGGGCACTGGGATGGGCGTCGCGATCGCGGGACGACTGACCCCTTTGATGCGACCCATCCGCAACAGCGCGGACGCCATGGTTGCGCCGGTATTGCCGGCAGAGACCATCGCCGATGCCTTGCCATCGCGCACTGCCTCGGCCGCGCGCACGAGCGTGGAGTCCTTCTTGCGCCGCACACCCTGAGCAGCGTCGTCATTCATCTCGATGACCTCCGACGCGACGATCAGTTCGAGGTCGCCACGGCCTTCGAGATCCTCGGGACCCACCAGAACCACAGGAATACCGAGGGCGGCCGCAGCGTGGGCACCGGCGACGATCTCGCCGGGGGCTCGATCACCGCCCATCGCATCAACGGCGATCGGCAACATCAAGTGTGTGTTGATCAGCCGACGTCGATGGCGACGCGGTCCTTGTACCAACCGCAGGCCGGGCACACCGTGTGCGGCAGCTTGGCAGCGGCGCAGCGAGGGCACACGCTGCGCGACGGTGCCGACAGCTTCCACGCGCCAGCACGATGGCTTCGCGTCTTCATCTTCGACTTCTTCTTCTTTGGAACGGCCACGGCAGTCTTCCCTTGACGAAACGAGCTACGAGAGGTTAGCGCCGGAGTCGCTGGTTGCGGCTACTGCTCCGGCAGAATCGTCTTGAGCTGGCTCAATGCATCCCACCGCGGATCGATCGTGGCACTGACGCAGTCGCATGCGCCGGTGTTGAGGTCGATCCCGCACGTCGGGCACAACCCGGCGCAATCCGGGCGGCACAGTGGGGCAATGGGTGCGTCGAGCAGGATGTTCTCGCGGATCATCCGCGCCAGATCGATCTGATCTCCGACGATCTCGAAGGCGTCGGGATCCACAACTGTGTGCTGGTACAGCTCGTGAACCTCGCACACGACGTCACCTCTGGCGGGGGCAAGGCAGCGTCGGCACGAGTCGGTCCACGGCGCCCGCAGGCGGCCATCAACGACGACGCCATCCGTCAACGATTCCAGTCGCAGCGACACCGCAACCGTCGCGGACGGATCGAACTTGGACTCGACAATCCCAAGTTCGGCCACGGTTGGTCCCAGTTCCAAGCGACGTTCCGAACCGGGTCGGCGAAGCAGTTCGGCGGCGTTGATCAGCAACGAATTCGACATCACACCATCACCATGACGACAAGGTTAACGGCGAGTGACAGTCAGCGATCCTGGTCGAAGAAGCCCTTTGTCGGATCTTCTTCTTCGACGACCTCGTCACCACGGTGTGCGCCGATCGACAATCGCGAGCGCCCCGCATGCACGGTCTTTTGCAGCTTGTCGAGGAGGATCTCGAAGCTGCCGAGCCGCTGATCGAGGAAGTCCTCGGTCTCGTGACGCAGACGGCGAGAGTCGGCGTCCGCCGCCTCGCTGATCTGTCGCGCACGTTGCTCGGCGGCACGAACGACCTCGGTGCGCTGCACCATCCGCTCGGCCTGGACACGAGCGGCCTCGAGCAGTTCGTCGGCCTCGCGCCGAGTCTTGGAGACGAATTCTTGGCGCTCTTTGATCATCCACCGCGCCTGGCGCATCTCTTCGGGCAGGCGGTGCAGAGACTCCTCGAGCAATTCGATGATCTCGTCGCGGTCGATTCGCGGCGACGACGAAAGCGGCATGGTGGGCGCCGACGCGATGACGTCGATGGCTCGCCGCAACAGGGCTTCGGCGTCGCCGACGTAACCGTTCGTGCTGCGCACAAAGGCGTCGGAATCGTCGAATTCCTCGTCGTCTTCGAACTCGTCGTGCTTGTCGTCGTGCGTCATTCCCGAAGTCAAGATAGGCCTCAAAACACCTCGTCGCGTGGATGCACCCGCGACAATTGCGCGGCGACCGGCGGCGGGACGAGGGCCGAAACGTCGCCGCCGTAGTGCGCGATCTCACGAATGAAGCGACTGCTGATCGATACCAATGCCGGCTTGCAGGGAAGATACACAGTACGCACACCGCTGACGGCGTGGTTTGTGTGCGCCATCTGCTGCTCGACTTCGAAGTCGCCCCCCGTGCGCAAGCCCTTGACAATGAATGCCGCGGCCACCTCGCGTGCGGCATCGACGGCCAACCCGGCGAAGGCAACGACCTTCACCGACGGCATGTAGGCGATGCTGCTGCGGATCATTTCGACACGCTCATCGAGCGTGAACATCCCGCTTGGCTTGGTGGGGTTGTGCATCACGCCCACCACGACTTCACCGAACAAAGCGACCGACTGCTCGATGACATCAAGATGGCCGAGATGGAACGGATCGAAGCTGCCCGGATACAGAACAGTGATCATGGAAGCGTCGTTCGAGGAGCCATGCGGCGACTCACGCTACTCGTTCGAGTTGGGTCACCCACGTGCGACCATACCGACGCGACTTCAGTGCTTGCCATCCCAGCGGCGGCTCGATCTCGTGTGCTGCCTCGGCAACGATGTACGGAACCTGGAGCACCGTGAGCAATTGATCCCATGCGTCGAACTCATATGGAGGGTCGATCAACGCCACGTCGACTCCACGCAATGCGGGCACCCAGGCGAGTACATCCGACGTGACCACCGTCGTGCGTTGCTTCAAACCCAGCGCGTCGATGTTGGCGCGCAACGCGTGCAGCGCAGCGCGGTCGCGTTCGACGAAGACGCACGACTCGGCGCCGCGTGACAACGCTTCGATCCCGAGGGCCCCAGACCCGGCAAACAGATCGGCGATGGCCGCGCCCACGATGAGACCGGCGCTATCGAGGGAGTTGAACACCGCCTGGCGAACCTTGTCGGTGGTCGGCCGGGTCGACATTCCGTCGGGTACCTTCAGCTTGCGGCCGCCGAACTCCCCCGAGACGACGCGAATCATGCCTGCTCACCGACCACGACGCGCCCGGCGATGACAACCTGATCCAGCAGCGGTGAACCGACCGCCAGGCACACCTCGTCGGGATGCGGGCAATCGAGGATGATCAGATCACCGCGCTTTCCGATGTCGAGCGAGCCGCATGACGACTGTCGCCCGAGGCTGTATGCGGCGTTGAGCGTTGCACCGACGATGACCTCGCTCGGCGTCATGCGAAACCACGGTGCCGCTGTGGCCACGGTGGTCAATAGCGACGTGGCGTGGATCGACGAGCAGAAGTCGGTGGCGACGGCAACCGGAACGTGAGTCTCGATGAGCAGCCTCGCATTGGCCCGCTGGGTGGTCATGTAGACCAGTTCCGCCATCGGCAGCACAACTGCGATCGTGTTGGTTGGACCGACGCCGGTGATCTCTTCGTCGGGCGTATACGTGAGATGTTCGGCCGAGACAGCACCACCTTCGACCGCTGTGGCCCAACCCCGCGACGACGCCCAAGCGTCGGCATGCACGCGTACGGGCAAACCCGACTCGTGACTGCGTCTCATCAGCTGCAGACCCTGATCCGGCGTGAAGTAACCCTGCTCGACCGTAATGTCTTGAAACTCGGCGATCCCTTGTGCCACGACTGCCGACAGCATGTCGCCGCCGATCAGGTCGGTGTACCGAGCGGCGCGCGACTCGGCATCGCCATCGAGGTCACCCGGCACCACATGGGCCCCGAGAAAGGTGATCGCCAACTGCACCGGTGTCATCGCGCGTCCCCGTTGCAGGAGGGCGAGTCCACGGAGCTCCTCGTCGACTGTCAGACCGTACCCCGACTTGACCTCGAGCGTGGTCACGCCGCCCGCCAGGATCCGCTGCAGCGTCGTCGACAATCTGGCAAGCAACTCGTCATCGGTTGCGCCGCGAGTGGCCACGACACTCGACCAGATGCCACCGCCGCGCCCCGCGACCTCGGCGAGCGAGGCGCCACCCAGCCGCTCGGCATACTCGTGATGACGGTCCCCTGCGAACAGTGGGTGACTGTGGCATTCGACCAGGCCGGGCAGCACACACCTCCCCCGCGCATCGATCGTCGGGACGTCGTCATTGCCGTGGGTCGCGAGCACCTCGGCCGTGGGGCCAACTGCGGCGATCTTGCCGTTGCGAATGGCCACTGCGCCATCGGCGACGATGTCGAGATCGCCTTGTGTAGCGCCGCGCCTGACGCGGCCACCGTCGTGCACCTGCGCCAGCGACTCCGCATGAACGATGTTGATGTCGCTCACTGGCAGTACTCACGGATCAACTGTTCGTACACATCGACGGCCTGCAGGTACTGCGCCTCGTAGACGTATTCATCCGGAAAGTTGTACGGCGGGTCACCGGGCCCGAAGTTGACGCCCTTCACCCCGAACTGCTCCAACGCGACGAGGTCGCACCAAAAGGGTAAGCCCTGGTACACCGGTTCATTCGCCGTCACGGCTCGGACCGCGTGATCGAGCGCTTCAACGATGGGCGCGTCGGCGGAGATCTCGTACGGGTGACGCGGGCCAGAAAGCCAGTGTTCGCTGAACTCGACGACAGCGTCGATGCGTGAGTCAACCGTCGTGCGCAGTCGCTCGATCATGTCCTCCACCTGGCGCTTGACATCGTGGGGGTCCTGGCTGGGCAGCAGTCTGATGTCGAGCGTCACGGTGCACCGATCGGGCACCTGGTTGTGCTTGGTGCCACCCCGGATCGTGCCGATGTTGAGGATGGGTCCGCCGGGCAGCAGCGGATGTGGTTCGTACGGCAGGCTCGACTCCAGCTCGCGCAATCCGGCGAGAATCGGCTCCATCGTTTCGATGGCGTTGACGCCGAGATGCTTGTACGTGGTGTGCGCCTGACGGCCCTTCGTCGTGATCTTCAGATAGGCAGCACCGCGATGGGCGATGCCGATGGTGTTGCTCGATGGCTCGCAATCGACGGCTGCATCACCGACGAACCCGGCGGCGCACAACGAACGAGTACCGACACCACCTTCGAAGTGACATGACACGCCTTGAAAGATGACATCGCCGCGCAATCGTTGATCGCTTGACGCGATGCGGCGCACCGCGGCAGCGGCGGCGGCGGTGCCGGCCTTCATATCGGCGATGCCCGCGCCGTACACCTTGCCATCCTCCAACGCCGCGGCAAAGGGGTCGCGGGTCCAGTCTTCGCTGAGCTCGTAGATGTCGAGATGGCCGTTCAGCACCAGCGATCGTCCGCCGCCGATGCCCTTCAAGCGTGCGCCGACCGACGGGCGGTTCGGACGCGATTCGACCAGTTCGACCTGGTCGCAGTTCCAGGCAGTGAGCTGCTCGGCAAGGAACTCTGCGAGCTCGCGCTCGTTGCCCCAGATCGAATCGATCGAGCAGACGTCGATCAGCAGAGCGGTGTCGTGGTGCACCTCACGCCCCGGCAGCGGACTGGTCGAACGGGGTGGAGCCACTGCGGGCCTTCTTCGCCGAGAAGCCCTTGCCCATCGCCATATCAGCGAGGCGCTGGACGTAGAGATCGTCGCGGAAGTGCAGGGTGAACGTACGCGCGTCGCGCATCATCTGGCCGAGCGGATATCGCTCGTGTGCCGCACGAGCGCCGACGATGTCGAAACCCTGATACGGGATGTCAAGGACGGCGTTCTTTGCCAGATGCATCGTGCGGATCGCATCGGCTTCGCACTCATCAGGGTCGTCGCCGCGGTCGAGGCGAGCAGCCGTCGAGCCCAGCGCGCAGCGCGCTGCGAACAACTGCGCATCCATCCTCCCGAGCCGAACCTTGACGGCCTCCGATCCGCTGAGGTCGTCGCGGCTGGTCACATATCCGGCGATGAAATCGAAAGCACCCTGTGCGGTGCCGAGGTGGTTCGCCGCATAGCCGCACGAGAACGTACGCGGGTCGTTGGCGATCCAGCCGCCCGGTTCGCCGACGACATCGTCGGCGGGCACGAATACATCGTCGAATGCCACGCTGCACGAAACCGTCGAGCGCATGCCCAGCATCTGCCAGTCGTCGAGCAACTTCACACCCGGCGCGTCGGTGGGCACAACGGCGAAGACCATCCGCGATGCATACGCCGTGTCACCTTCCACGGCGCACCACACCATCAGGTACTTGGCGATGGCCGCTACGGAGGCGAACGCCTTGCGGGCTGTCAGTCGATAGCCACCTTCCGTAGCGGTGAGTTCGGCGGCCAGCGCCTCAGCGCCATTTTCGTACAGGTGTGCCTCTGAGCCGAGAGACGCAAGGAATGCACCGTCAACGATCTGCGGCAGGTACCGGTCGCGTTGCGCCGGCGACGAGTGAAAGGCGACGATCCCCGCCGCGTGATTGTGAACCTGGATCAGCTGGGCGGTGTTCGTATCCCAATACGCCATGCGTTCGAGCAGCCGATACAAGCCGCTGAAGTTGCCCGGCATCCAGTAGCCGAAACCCCCGTACTCGCGAGGCACCGTCAGTCGATTGAGCCCTGCCTCCTTTGCTTCTGCAAGGTTCTCGTATGGAAACGTCGACGTCGTGTCGTGCTCGCCCATGCGCCGTCGCCAGAGTGGCCCGAGTTCTTCGACCGCGGCGAGCAACTGCTCAGTCGCGGTCTCGTCGGGGGGCACCGTCTCCGTAGTTTCCATGCCGTAGGTCTAGCCCTCGGCGGCAGGATCGACACAGACCTGTTGGACCAGGCTGCACAGGAACCGCTCGCACCGCAGCAGCTGGTCGATGGTCACGTACTCGTCGGGTCGATGGGCAACCGCGATGTCGCCAGGACCGCAAATCACAACCGAGGTGTCGAGCGCCGCGGCGAACAACCCGCCTTCGGTTCCGTAGCCGATCGAGGTGGCCGCGCCGGCGTCGGCTATCCGCTCGATGATCCGCAACCACGGATCATCCGATGCAGTTCGCAGCGCCGGGTAGCGGGTCACCTCGATGACGTCGATCGAACCTCGGTGGTCCGCGAGCGAGGCTCGTTCGTGGTCGACGGCACGCATGAACGGCTGCAGCACCATGTCGGGATCGCGATCGACCGTGTGGCGCGTCTCGAAGGTGAACGTGCACCGCTCGGCAATGACGTTGAGGGCCGATCCACCAGAGATCGAACCGCAGTTGAACGTCACCTCCGGGTCACCGAGCGGCCGGTACTGCCGCTGCAGATCGTCAAGTGCATTCAGCATTCGCACAGCGATCGTGATCGCGCTTGGCTTGCTGTGCGACAGGCTGGAATGTGCCGCCGTGGCGTTGCACACGACTTGGTACGCGAGCTTGCCCATGTGGCTGTGGCGCGGCCGCATCATCGTCGGCTCTCCGATCACGACGACTTCTGGGGCGACGTCGTCGCGTTCGGCTATCACCTCCAGCGCCTTGCGAACACCCACGCAACCGATCTCCTCGTCGTACGAGAGCGCAATGTGCAACGGGCGCCGCAGAACGACGCCGCGAAACTGCATGATCGTGCGAACGATCGCAGCGATGAAGCCCTTCATGTCGGCCGTGCCGCGCCCGTGCAGCGAGTCGCCCATCGTGGTGATCGAGTACGGGTCGGTCGCCCAACCGGTGCCGGCCGGAACCACGTCGGTATGCCCTGACAGCATGACACCGCCGGCGATCTCCGGGCCGAAAGAGGCCAGGAGATTGGCCCGGCCCACGGCGCCATCCAACACGGCCACCCGGCCGCCGTTCGATTCGACGTGATCGGCGAACCACCGAATCAGCTCGAGGTTCGGCGTGGTGCTTTCCGTTGGAAACGAAACAAGCTCGCCCAGCAGTTCGGCCAACTCGGAACCAGCGTCGTCGGGGACCGCTGCGGCTGGCACGGCCTCACCGTATAGCGTTGCGCCGCATCGCACTGGAACCCGAGCCGACGATCGTCTGTGTTGACTGTGGAGGCCGCTGCCACCTGCTGACCCACGCTCGTGAGGACGGCATTTGG
>JANMQX010000182.1:0-18181 GCA_031370745.1 Ilumatobacteraceae bacterium | reverse complement strand
CTTGGCCTTGGTGGCCGGGTCGCCGTTGATGCCAACCGCGACGGCGATGCGCAGCCGCCCGTTGACGTCGACGGCCGGTTTGTAGATCGTCGAACGCAGAGCGCCCTTGCGATTGACACAACCGATGAGCCGGCCCGAGCTGTCGACCACCGGAGCGACCGATAGCCGCTGGCTGCTGAGCCGCTCGTAGATCTCGTCGGGCGGAGCGCCGGCCTCGATCACCATGAGATCGCTGCTCATCACGTTCTTCAACTGGCTGAATCGGTCGAAGCCAACAGCGTCGTGCTCGGTGAAGATCCCGACAGGCGCCCCATCGTCGCCAACCACCACGAGGGCGCCGTGGGCGCGCTTGTGGATCAGGCCGAGTGCGTCGCCAACCGTGTGCGTCGGGCTGAGCGTGATGGGTGTGTCGTAGACCGTGTGCCGTGATTTGACGTAGTCGATCACACCTTCGACGACGTCGAGAGGGATGTCCTGGGGTAGCACCGTCAGGCCGCCACGACGGGCCACGGTCTCGGCCATACGACGACCGGCGACCGCGGTCATGTTGCTGACAACGACGGGGATCGTCGTTCCGAGCGCATCGGGGGTGCTGAGATCGACGGTGAACCGCGATGGCACCGACGACAAGCTCGGCACCATGAAGACATCGCTGTAGGTCAGGTCGTACGGCGGGCTTTCGTTCAGCAGGCGCATAGCAGCTCCAGATCGACAGTGGCCATGACGGACCGCACAAGGCTACGGCCTCTGCAGGTCAACTGCGACGACCGGCGACCGATACGGTTTGCGCAGTGGCGCCACCAGTTGTTCTCGTGCACGGATGGGGAGGCTCGTTCGAGTCGACGTGGCAGGCCAACGGGTTCGCCGAACTGTTGCGCGATGCCGGCAGGACCGTGGTCGGCGTCGATCTGCTCGGCCACGGATCGGCGCCGAAGCCGCACGATCCAGCGGCCTACGACGACCTGACGACCAGAGTTGTCGAAGCGTTGCCTGAGGGCGCCGTCGATGCAATTGGATTTTCGCTTGGTGCGATCACCCTGTTGCGCCTGGCGATGGCCCAGCCACGACGAATCACCAAGTTGGTGCTGGCCGGCATCGGTGAATCGCTCTTCGCCACCGACGACTCGCGGAATCTCAGGATCGTCGCCGCCCTCGAGGGTCACGGAGATCCCGACGACAACCTGGCAAGGATGTTCGTTCAATACGCCAGTCGACCGGGCAACGACATTCTCGCCCTGACTGCGGTGATGAAACGCGGGCGGTTTGCAGTGGTGCCCGAGATGCTGTCGACAGTGACATGCCCGACCTTGGTCGTGATCGGTGACCGCGACTTCTCCGGTCCCGGCCAGCCGTTGGTCGATGCTCTGCCCAGCGCGACGCTGCGTACCTTGCGCAATGTCGACCACTTCGCCACGCCAGATTCCTTCGGCTTCATCGATGCCGCCCTCGAGTTCCTTGACGCCGTTCCGCTGTGAGCGACATCGATCGCGCCGTCTCGGTGTTGCGCGCCGGTGGGCTGGTGGCGATTCCGACCGAGACGGTGTACGGCCTCGCCGCCGATGCCTCCAACGCGTCTGCAGTGCGTCGGGTGTTCGCCGTCAAGGGACGTCCCGCCGACCACCCGCTGATCGTTCATGTCGGTGCTCCTGCGCAACTCGGTCACTGGGCAGCAACGATCCCACCTGCTGCCGCTGTCCTCGCTGACGCTTGCTGGCCTGGTCCGTTGACATTGTTGGTGCCGCGCGCCGCAACGGTGCTCGACGTCGTCACGGGTGGACGGGCGACCGTCGGGGTTCGCGTTCCGGCGCATCCGTTGACGTTGGAACTGCTCGCCCGATTCGGCGGAGGACTTGCTGCGCCCTCTGCGAATCGCTTCGGCCGTGTCAGCCCGACCACTGCCGGCCACGTGCGCTCCGACCTCGGTGACGACGTCGACTTCGTGCTCGATGGGGGCTCGTGCCCGGTCGGCGTCGAATCGACGATCGTCGACTGCACCGTCGACCCGCCGCAGGTGTTGCGCCCAGGCGGCATCTCATCCGAAGAGATCGAGTCGCTCCTCAAGATGACCCTCGGGGCGCCCGACGGCCCGAATCGTGCACCCGGGATGCTGGAATCGCACTACGCCCCGCGGTGCAAGGTGGTGCTTGCCAACTCCCGCGCCGAGGCGGAGGCGCGGTTAGATCGTCTGGCCGGTGCCGAGATCCTTGACGACGACGAGTTGGCCCACTACGCCCACACCCTGTTCGCCAGCCTCCGCGACGCCGACGACCGGGGTGTGGGCACCGTGATCGCGGTGCTTCCCCCCGCCAGCGGACTCGGTCACGCCATCCGCGACCGTCTGATCAAGGCCGCCGGGTCAACCTTGCGATGAGACGAGCCTCCCGGCAACCCACATCACGCGTCCGGGTTTTGGCGCGGCTGATGGCTCAGCCATCAACTCCGAACTCTGAACCGCCGGGCGGTTCGCCAACCGTAGGCGGCTGATCGTCATCGGGCTTTGCCGGCGGAATGGGCGGTTCCTCGGATGGGCTGGGGATCGGCTCCGGTTCGGCCGGGGTCGGCTCGGGATCGTTGCTCACGTGACGCTCCTGCGAGTAGGCATGGGTGAGGCGCGGGAACCTGTCGGCACGCGCGGTCAGTCGGTCTGGTCGTCGATCGGCGCGGACGCCGCGTTTTCCTTGACGGACTTGATCCCGTTCTGTGCCGCTGCCTTGGATTCGTACGGCTCGCCAACGGCGATGACCTGGCCGTTACCGGCCTTCAGCCGAAACCGGTACTTGCCGGCCTTGTCTGTGTAGAGCTCGAACTTGCCTGCCACGAATCAACCTCCAGCAAAAGGCCCGCTGACGAGCGACAATACCATGGCGTCGGCGCCGCTCATCGCCTGATGGTCCGCGGGGAATCCGCGCCGCGCCGACCGACGGCGCGGCAGACGTCTACAGACGATTCAGGTTGGCGACCCAGAGATCGCGAACGGCCTCGATGTCGGGCGCCGGTATGCCGTCGATCGAGGCGACAGTAAGGGTCACGGTGCTACTGCCCGCGTCGGGAACGAGGTCGAGCCGGCACCAACAGGGCGAGGGTTCGATGAGGTGAACCTCGAGAACGTATGGCGGGTCGTCGACCAGCACCTCACCCATCCACGAGGTCACGATCAGCAGCGACTCGAATGCATCGACGGGCAGGGTGTCGATGGTGAAGGAGGGCGCATCATGCTGCACGCCCGGATACCGACGGCCGCCTGACGGCTGTGCAGCTGGGGGTGAAGACGGCGGCATCTCTGGTCGAACGCTCATCTGGGCGATGACAGCCTCGAAGGCGACATTGATCTCGCCCATCCTCACCGGGTCACCGCCATGATCAGGATGAAACTCAGCAGCAAGCTTGCGTCGAGCAATTCGGACCTCATCGAGCGTCGCATCACGACGCACACCCAGCACAGCAAATGGGTCGATGGTCATGCGGTGGACGGATGTGTTGTCGAGCGCAACTCGGCGAAACGGGCCCGAACGCCCGCTGTGTCGCCATTTCCAGCACGGAGGGGCGTGACCTTGCCCAATCCCCAGCGGTGGGCAACCTCAGAATGAGAGATGTCGAGCGTCACCGCAGCTGCCTGCACGCAGGCACCGGTCGCCACCGCTTCCTCGGCATCGGCGAGCGACACAGGCAGGTCGCAGAGCTCGGCGACAACGTGTCGAAACGCAGCACTGCGGGCTCCGCCTCCGACCAGCCGCACCGCTGTGAGCGGAGTCCGCGCGGCCAACGCATCGAGCGCATCGAGCAGCCCGCAGACGACGCCTTCGACGGCGGCACGGGCGACTTGTTCACGTGACACGTCACTGCGTAGTCCGTCGAGCAGTCCGGTCGCCTTCGGCAGGTTGGGAGTTCGCTCGCCGTCGAAGTACGGCAGGATCGTGGCGCCACCGGCGCCCGCTGCTGCAGCCAAGGCCAATCGGTCGAACTCGGCATGGTCGACACCCAACAGACGCCCGATCGCGTCCGTGACCTTGGTGGCATTGAGCGTGCACGCCAGCGGCAGGTAGCGGCCGCTGGCATCGGCGAAGCCGGCTACGGCACCGCTGGGGTCAGCTGTCGGCATGTCGCTGACTGCGTACGCCGTGCCAGATGTTCCGAGCGAAAGCACGGCAACGCCCGGCTCGAGCCCGAGGCCCAAGGCCGCTGCCATGTTGTCGCCTGTCCCGCAGGCCACCTTGATGCCGTTCCAATGCCCCACCACTTCGCCGGGAGCGGCAACACGCGGCAACACCGTCGACCAGTCGCGATCCTTGTCGATGATCGACAACACGTCGAAGCGATATTCTCCCGACGCGGCTGACCAGTAACCCGTTCCAGAAGCGTCGCCGCGGTCGGTGACGAGCTCGTCGGTCAGTCGCAACGTCATCCAGTCGTGTGGCAGCACGACGTGAGCAAGCCTCGCCCAGTTGTCGGGCTCGGTGCGATGCAACCAGCTGAGCTTGGTCACTGTGAAGGCCGCGACGGGGACGCTGCCGACCGCTGCTGCCCATCCGGCTGCTCCCCCGGCGAACTGTTTGATCAACCATCCGGCATCCGGCGCCGTCTCGGTGTCGTTCCACAACTTCGCCGGCCGCACCACCTGACGATCGGCATCGAGGACGACCATTCCATGCTGCTGACCGGCGACGCTGATCGCTTCCACGTCGGCGGTGCCGGCCGCCGCCCACGCACGTTCGAAGGCCGCCCACCATGCCTGCGGATCCTGTTCGGATCGCGGTGGCGTCGTGCCCGGATGAGGTGCCGAGCCGCGGCCGACAACAGCGCCCGTGTCGAGATCGCGAACCTCGACCTTGGTGCTCTGCGTCGACGAATCGACCCCGGCAACGAGCCGCACGGTCATCGACGATCCACTCGCGTTGCGTGGAGCCTGGGTTCAGACATGCACGAACCGTAGCTGGCCTGCCATGATCGCTCTGATGCAGACCACCCTGCCGTACATCGACGCCGACGAGCTCTTTCGCCTCGTCCCACTTGCCGACGCGCTCTCCGCTCTGCGCAGCTGTTTCGCATCCGGCCCAACGCACGTCGATCGGGTTCATTCGACAGCCGGCGGTGGAGAACTGCTGGTGATGCCGGCCGCTGCCGGCGACGCCGCTGGGGTGAAGCTGGTCGGCATACAACCCGCCAATCAAGCCCGCGGCCTGCCCATCATCCAAGGTGTGTACGTCCTGTTCGACATGCGCATCGGCCAACCCGTTGCCCTGCTCGACGGTGCCGCACTGACAACACTGCGCACGCCGATGATCTCGGCACTCGCAACCGATGCGTTGGCGCGACGCGACGTGCGCTCCCTCGGAATCATCGGAACCGGGCCGCAAGCCGTTGCTCACGTTCAGGCAGTTCGTGTTGTTCGACCCGACATCGACAACCTCGTCGTTGCCGGTCGCACAGCGGCGCACGTCGGCCACGTCGTCGACGAACTCGTCGGTGCCGGTTTATCGGCGATCGCCGGCTCCTACGCCGACGCCGCGGCGTGCGACATCGTCTGCGCGGCGACCCGCGCCGGCAGTGCATTGTTCGGTCTCGCCGACGTTCGCCCTGGCACGCATCTCAACTTGGTTGGTTCGTATCGACTCGACCTTCGAGAAGTCGCGGCAGATCTGGTCGCCGCGTCGACAATTGCAGTCGACGATCTCGCCGCGGCCAAGGCTGAGGCCGGAGATCTGCATCTCGCCGTGGAGGAAGGCAAGTGGTCGTGGGACAAGGTCGCCGGCGATTTGACCGATCTTGCCAACGGACGATTGCGGCGTACGTCGGATACCGAGATCACTCTGTTCAAGAGCGTCGGGCTCGCAGTGCAGGATCTGGCTATCGCCCAGCATGCAGCCGCGGCCGCTGGGATCATCGAGTCATCGTGAGCAAGGCCGTCGTCATTGTCGGAGGTGGGCTGGTCGGCCTGTCGACGGCATTGTTCCTCACCGAGGCCGGCGCCGAGGTGACCATCATCGATAGTGGCCCACTGGGCGGTGGTGCGGCACGCGGCAACGCCGGTTTCATGTGCACGGCGATCGTCGAGCCTCTCCCCGCTCCCGGGGCGATCGGCAACGCGCTGAAATCGTTGCGCGACCCGCAACGGGCGCTGCGCGTGCTGCCCAAGGCGATACCGAGCATGGCCCCGTGGCTGTTGGCGTTCGCGCGCAACTGCACGGCATCGCGATACGAATCGGGTCGCGCCGCGCTCGCCCGGTTCAACCGAAACAGCGCGGCTGTCCATGAACGCCTCGTCACCCAAGGCGTATCGGTCGGCCTCAGCCGCGAGCTGTTGGTGCCGTACCATGACGTGGCGAAAGCCGAGCACCACTTCAAGGCGCTACAACCGATGGCAGAGTTCGGTGCCCGCATTCCTGATCGTGTCGTCGATGGCGACGAGATTCGTAGGATTGCGCCAGCAATAACCGATCACGTTCGCGCCGGTCTGGTCATGCCCGGCGATCGATCGATCGACCCGCGGCGTTACGTCGACTCCGTCATCGACATCCTCAAGGTGCGAAACGTCCGGTTCATGGAGAACACCGAGGTCACCGGAATCGAGTCGAGAGGCAATCGAGTGCGTTCGCTGACGACATCCAATGGCACGGTCGACGGTGAAGAGTTCCTCCTGTCTGCAGGTGCCGGATCACGATTGGTCGCCAAGCACTTCGACCTGCGCCTCTCGGTGATCCCGGGCCAGGGGTACAACGTCGGGCTACCCACGTCACCGGGCCTGCAGCAGCCGGTGATCTTCGAGGAGGTGCACGCAGTCGCGACACCGTTCGAGGATCGAATTCGCCTCGGCGGCACGATGGAGTTCGGCGGCGACCACCCGCCGTTCGACCCGCGCCGAATCGAGATGATCGTCGCCTCGATGCGCAAGTTCCTCGACCTCGACTGGGATCATCGGTTCGACACCTGGGCAGGGTCGCGCCCGATGAGCGCCGATGGTCTTCCGTTCATGGGCCGGCCGAAGCGATGGAGCAACGTGGTGGTGGGCGTCGGTCACGGAATGTTCGGCTTGACCCTTGCCCCGCCGAGCGGCGTCGCCATCTCCGAGCTGATCATGACCGGCAAGAGCTCCGCCGACATCAGCGCGTTCGACCCTGATCGCAGCCCACTACGACGCCACAAGGCCAGCTAGAGCGTGCCGACCTCGTCGCCCCACACATCGCTGAGCACGTAGCCGAGCGGATACGGATCAGTCGGGTCGACCGAGCTGGTGCGGGTGCCTACGACCCAGCCGCGGCCGGAGATTCGCGGCAGCACCGCAGGCCGATCACCAACCGTTGTCTCGCCGATCATTTCGACCGTGAACTCGCTGTCGATCAGCGATCTGGCGATGAAACGGCTGCCCGTCGTCGCGCTGCCGCGGGCCGCCAGCAGCGCTAGCCGCGCCGAGTTGCCGGTGCCACACGGCGAACGGTCGACACGGCCACTGAGCACCGTGGCGCCGCGCAGCGAGCCGTTGGCGGGATCGTCGTCGCCGATCAGCATCACATACGAGATGAAGTCGATCTCCGGTATCTCGGGATGTCGCACTGCGATGACATGCCGGGCGGCGAGCGAAATCGCGGTGCCGGCCTCGACGATCTGGCGGGCACTGCTGCGGTTCAGCTTGACACCGAACTGCGCCGGGTCGGCGAACACGTAGTAGCAGCCCCCATAAGCAACGTCGACGTGAATCTCGCCGAGACCCGGCACGTTCAGCGGCACGTCGAGCGCCTCGACGAACGATGGCACGCCATCGAAGCTCACCCGCTCGCAACGACCGTCACGACATGTTGCCGTGACTCGAATGAGTCCGGCAGCCGTCTCCAGCACGAGATGGGTTTCAGGCTCGACCATTGCGATGGTGCCGGTCTCGAGCAAGGCGGTGACCACACAGATCGTGTTGGAGCCGCTCATGGCGTGCGCACGGTCGGCCTGGCAGATGATGAAGCCGGCATCGGCCTGCGGATCGAGCGACGGGAACACCAGGTTGGCACTGCTCTGCGGTCGACCGCGTGGCTCGAAACACAGAAACCGGCGAATCGAGTCGTCGACTTCGTTGATGTGGCGCAACTTGTCGCGCATCGACGCGCCTGGCACATCGAAGACCGAGCCGAGGTAGCAGGTTCCCTGCTCGCCCTCGGCGTGTACCTCGACTGCGGTGTACGACGTTGTCGAGCGCACGGCCGGTCAGCTCTTGGCGAACGCCGCGGACATCGCCTGGTCGAGCACCCCGAGGAACTCGGCGGCGACGTCGTCGGTGAGCGCCAGCAGCGGGGCGCGTACCGGGCCGCAATCGATGCCTTGATGAGCAAGGCCGAGCTTGGCCTTGGAGTTGTACGAGCCACTCTCCATGTTCTGGATCCACGGCAACAGCGCTGAGAACTGCTTGCGAGCCAGCCCGTAGTTGCCCTCGTTGGCAGTGTTCATGATCACCACGTGGTGATGTGGCAGAACGTTTGCCGTACCGGCAAGCCAGCTGCGTACGCCCCATGCGAAGTAATCGGCTGCCTGGTCGTCGCTGCCACACATGATCTGAAGGTCGTCGGTATACGTCCGTTGTAGATGCAAGAACCTGGAGAAGTCGCCGCTGGATTCCTTGATGGCGATGATGTTGGGATGATCGGCCACCGCGTCGAGACACTCGTACCCGATCTCGACACCGGCGCGCGCCGGATAGTTGTACAGAACCACCGGCCTGTCGACAGCGTCGGCGACGGCGCGATAGTGGGCAGCCAACTCGCGCTGGCTTGGCAACGACGTCGGGGGCGCGGCGAGCATGATGGCGTCGTAACCCATCCCGGCTGCAGACTGGGCAAGGCCAATTGCCTCGCGGGTGGAGCCGGCGTTGCACCCGGCAACCAGATGGGCACGATCGCCGACCACCTCGCGGGTGCGGGCCATCACGTTCTTGCGCTCGTCGGACGACATCGCGTAGTACTCGCCGGTGGTACCGCACGAGACCACACCGGCTACCCCACCATCGAGGCAGAAGTCGATCACCTTCGTCAGCGTCGAGAGATCGAGCCCCTCGTCGGCATCGAACGGGGTAACGACCGGAACGTACACGCCTTCAAGAATCAACTTGCTCATGTGCTCACGGTACCACTGGCCTCCAATCGACGCAGAAGGGTTGGCGGTCAACCAAGCGCCATCAAGGCCACACCGACACCGCTCGCCACGACGCCTATCGCCTGCCATGTACGAAGCCGTTCTTTGTTGAACATCACCGACAACAGCACCGCGACCGCCGCAAACTGAGACGCCGCTACCGACACCGGTCCTGCTGCGCCTTTGATGTACCCGAGCTTCAACGAACCGAGCGCGACACCGCCGGCCACACCCGAGCCGATTGCCCACCGGCGGGCCGGGACGCGCAGCGCCAGGACCGGAGCCTTGTCGAATCGCTGCAACACGATCAGAAACAGCAGGCCGGAGATGCGCTGGATCAGGACCGGCGACAGGCCGGCGGCGTCGGAGGTCTGCGATGTCAGCGTAAAAGCGACGCCGAACAGCAGACCGGCGCCGACGCCGAGGATGATGCCGATTCTGACGCTGCCCATCCCACCTCGCTGGTACGTCGTCAACACCAGGGCCACAAGACCGAGGATCATTCCCGACGCGGCGACCTTGCTGGGGGTGTTTCCCTTGATGAGGTCGTACAGCACCGGCACCGCTGCCAGGAGCACCGACGCAGTCGGGGCGACGATGCCCATCCGCGCCACCGTGTAACCCCGGTACAGCATCACCAGTCCGCCCGACAACGTGATGCCGGAGATCGTCGCCAGAACGAGGTCGCGCAACGTCCAGTCGACTGGTTTGATCAACAGCAGCAGCGGAGCGATCAAGCCCGATACCGCGAGATTCGTGCGGCTGACCGATGCCGAACTGATCGACCGCGACGCCCGATTGGCCATGAAGTCGCTGACACCCAACAGGATGCCCGCGGCAATACCAAGGAGAACCCCCATCTACTTCGGCCTCAGTCCGCGACGGGTACGCGGTCGGTCAATGGTGGCGGCGGATCGGCCGGATGTTGGTAACCATGACGGATGCCCGTGACGCCGCGATATGGCACTCGCTCGGCGGGCTTCCATTCACCGAGCAGTTCGGCGTCGGGCTGGAACACCTCGACGCGCAATGGATTGCAGCGTGGCTCGCGATCAGACCCTTCACCCCACAGCGGCACCGCAAGGTCACCACCCGGGCACAACGAGATGGCCATCAACAGATCGATCTCCGCCAGCAACTCGACATGGTCGCCGGGCTGGGCGGGGCAGGTCTTCATGAAGTAGCGCTTGTCCTCGGGCATCAAACCCGTCACCTGGAACAGGTTGATCACGTCGTGCACGTCAAACTCGGTCAGACCGAATTGCGTGACCGCTCGTGTCAGATTGGAGTGGCAATGAAAGTCGTACGCCGCACCGCTGAGCAACTGGTTGACATAGGGATCACAGCGGGTGCCGAGCAGGTCGTGGCAGCCGGCATCATCTTGGTCGCGGCCGTACCCGACGGTGTCGACGATGAAGGTGGCCATCGGCCGCAGGAACGGCAGGTTGCTCCACAGACGGTGACCCGTGGTGACGTGGGTTCCGTAGAACTGACGGGTGCGGGCGGCCCAGAACCGTTCGCGAGGATCGTCTCGCGCCCACAGGTTGAGGTCGACGACCTGCGGGCCATCGACGGTCGACAACCGCACGATCTGGCCCGCAGTCACCGGAAACGCGTAGCCGGATCGGACTGGCACGACCACGTCGCTCAGGCGATGACGTCGATCCTGTTGGGATCCCAATCGTTTGATCAGCGCCGGGTCCGGACTCAATGGGCTGTCGCCGGACGCGACATACGAGGCTTGCGGCATTAAGGCAGCATGTCATACGCGATCCGCCGGAGAACCTGCCACAGCGTTGAAACAACACCCACGACACGATCGGGCACGTACGAGAGATGCCCACCAGGTCTTGGCGATTGCTGATGCGCACGGCACCCGAGGCACCGCAGTGCGGATCGACGAGTTCCGAGTCGCAGGTCCTAGCACCAAAGGGCGGCCATAACTTTGACGTCCCTTGGATATCGGCGAGACGTCCGTTGGCAAGGGTCCTCGTACCGTGCCAACTACCAACTCAAGCAGTTCTCAAGGAGACCACATCATGAAGCGATCAATCATCTGGACGACCGCTGGCATCGCCGCCATCGGCCTCGGCGTTCCCGCCTTCGCCGCGAACAACAACACCGCTCGGCCAACGGCTCCGGCAACGGTCAACGTCCCAATGGCAACGGCGGAAGCTGCGAACACTGTCAAGAGCAGTGTCGCCGACTCGGCCGGCGACGTCGTCGAGGCCGCCGCCGTCATCCCGGCCGCAGCCGCGCCGGCCGCCGTCACTCCGGTCGTAGCCGTCGATGACAGTGCAACACCCGACTCTGTCGACGACGACGCCACGACCAACAGCATCGAAAACGACAGCGACGACGACTCGGCTGACGACGACTCGGCTGACGACGACGCCACGACCAACAGCGTCGACAACGTCAGCGATAATTGCGACGAGGCAGACCATGCCAATGACCCGACCTGCACGGCCACAGCCGTGACCTCGACCGACAACAACTCGGCAAACTCCGGCAGCGATGGCTCGGGCCACGGTTCCGACGACTCCGGTCACGACAGCAACGACGGCTGATCTCACGAACACCTACAAATCCCCTCGACGGAGCGGGTGGCCCAGCGCCACCCGCTCCGTGCGCGTCTGCCAACCGTTCCATCGACGCGCGTTACGGTGCGACGCATGCGCATCACGTCGATCGAGGCTTATACCTACGAGCTCGGATACCGGTACGGCACGTACGTCATGTCGGGCGGCCGAGTCGTCAAATCCCTGACGAGCACCGTCGTGCGGATCGTCACCGATGAAGGCATCGACGGGTGGGCAGAGACCTGCCCGTTGGGATCGACGTACCTTCCCGCGCACGCCCGCGGCGCGGTACCGGCGATGCATGAGCTCGCGCCGGCCCTGATCGGCGCTGACCCGACCAACCTCGGCGATGTCAACCGGCGGATGCGCGAAGTTCTGATGGGTCACAACTACGCCAAGAGTCCACTCGATATCGCCTGCTGGGACGTCTATGGCAAGGCCGTTGGCAGGCCGGTCGTCGATCTCATTGGCGGACGGCTGGCCGACGGCATCCCGTTGTACAAGGCGGTCCCGCTCGGTGACGCCGAGTCGATGGTGGCGTTCACCCTCGACCAACGAAGTCACGGAATTCATCACTTCCAGTTGAAGGTCGGCAACGATCCGCGTGCGGACGCGCGGGCCACCCTCGCCGTGGTCGAAGCGACGAATGACGACGACCTGATCCTGGCCGACGCCAACGGTGGATGGCGCCGCCAAGACGCGGTCGTGGCAGCACGGATCATGAATGGTGCCGAGCGGCTGTATCTCGAACAGCCCTGCCCGACGCTTGCCGAATGTCTGCTGGTGCGGCGCAACACGACGCTGCCGTTCGTGCTCGACGAAGTCATCACCGATGTTGCCGCGTTGGTCGAAGCTGCACAGGCCGGTGGGATGGAGGCGATCAACTTGAAGCTGAATCGTGTCGGGGGCCTGACCAACGCCAAGCTGGTCCGAGACGTGGCGGTCGAGCTCGGGATGCGGCTCACAATCGAAGACAGTTGGGGCGGCGACCTGACATCGGCTGCGGTCAGTCATCTCGGGGCCAGCACGCCTCCGCATGCGCTGTTCGCCGTGTCATTCATGAACGATTGGACCGACAACCACCTGGCGGGCTACCAGCCTCGCTCGGTCGAAGGGCGAGGATCGGCGCCGACCACACCCGGCCTGGGCGTCACTGTCGACAGCGGCGTGCTCGGCGCCCCCGTCGCCGCATGGTCGTGAGCTAGACGATGTTGTGCTCTGGGCGCGTTTCACCAGCGAAACGGGTGACATCGAAACCGCTGACGTCTACCGGCGGTGTGTGACCGAGAACGAGGTCACGCAACACCTCGCCGACGGCCGGGCCCATCAAGAAGCCGTGCCCGGAGAAACCCGTCGCGTAGATGAAACGAGATACATCGGCTGTTTCGCCGATCAAGGCGTTGTGATCGGGAGTGGTCTCGTAGAAACCGTGCCACCCGCCGGCGATTCCGACGTCCAACAGGGCTGGGGCGCGATGGGCGACGACCTCACCGACGACCTCGAGCCAGTCAGGGCGCATCGGCGAGTCGAAGCCCGAGGGCTGGTCGGGATCGGCCATACCGAACAGCAATCCGGGACCCTCGGTGTGAAAGTAGAAGCCGGTAGTGAAGTCGATCGTCATCGGCACGTGCGCCGGACGGCCGGGCATCGGCTCGGTGTACCAGATCGGTCGGGCGACGGGTTGGACGGGAAGGTCGACGCCACACAGCGCTGCGATGCCGGGCGACCAGGCGCCAGCGACGCAGATCGCCGTCGACGTCGCCACCGTTCCGCGAGTCGTGTGCACCCCGCGGATGTCCCCTTCGACGACATCGATTCCCGTCACCCGACACTGGGTTGCGATCGAAACGCCCATCGACCGCGCCGCTGTGGCGTAGCCCAAGACCACCGCATCCGGCGTCGCGTGGCCGTCGCGCATGCACACCGAGGCGGCCAATACGTCGTCGACGTTGGCGAGCGTCGACAACTGTCCGGCCTCGGCAGCCGAAATCATTCGGCTCGGCACGCCCATCGAGTTCTGCAGAGCCGTGTTCTTCTCAAAAGCGGTGACGTCACTGGGATCGGTGAGCAAGAAGAGGTAGCCAACCTGTTGCAGGCCGATCTCGGCGCCCGGCCGTTCTCCGAATCTCTCAAAGGCGTCCATCGATCGCAACGCAAGGGCAATGTTGATCTCGTCGGAGAATTGCAGACGAACCCCGCCCGCCGACTTCGAAGTCGAGCCGCACGACAGTTGATCGGCCTCCAGCAGCAGCACGTCGGTGACGCCGGCTTCAGCGAGATGAAACGCCGCGCTGGCACCCATCACCCCGCCGCCGATGATTACCACCTCGGCGCGATCGGGAAGAGATTGATCAAAGGCCATACAGTCTCTGAGTGTGACCGATCAGTCCGCTCCCATCCAACCCGTCGCTGCCACGACGATGCCGCGCTACGCCGGATCCTCGACGTTTGTGCGCCTGCCCGAGCTACGCGACGTCGAGCGGTGCGATGTCGCGATACTCGGCGCACCCTTCGACGGAGGTGTCAGCTTCCGTCCCGGTGCGCGCTTCGGTCCGATGGCTGTGCGCCAGGCATCTCGGGCTCTGCGTCCGCAATACCACCCGCAGTTCGATGTGCAACCGTTCGCCAACCTGCAGTTCGCCGACGCCGGCGATGTCGCCTGCAATCCCTATTCCATCGCCGAGTCGTTGGCCGCGATCGAAGCGCGGGCCGGCGAGTTGTTGGGGCCGGCAGACGGGCCTCATCCCGTCGACGGTCTGATCACGATCGGCGGCGACCACACCATTGCCTACGCCCTGTTGAAGGCGATGCATCGCCGTTTCGGCAAGGTCGCGCTGGTGCACTTCGATGCCCACCTCGACACCTGGGACGTGTACTTCGGCGAACGCTTCACTCATGGAACGCCATTCCGGCGCGCCGCTGAGGAAGGCCTGTTCGACACCGACGCCTCGATGCACGTCGGTATCCGCGGCCCGATCTATTCACCTTCCGACTACGTCGACGACGCGGCGTTGGGTTTCTCGATGATCAGCTGCGATGACATCGAGCGGTTGGGCGTCGACGAGGTCGCCCGACGCATTCGCGCCCGTGTCGGCGATCGTCCGTTGTATCTGTCGATCGACATCGACGTGCTCGACCCCGCCCACGCACCAGGCACCGGCACGCCGGAGATCGCCGGAATGACCAGCCGCGAACTGGTGATGATCTTGCGAGGCCTGGCCGGCATGAACCTGGTCTCGGGCGATGTCGTCGAAGTCGCGCCGGCCTACGACCATGCCGAGATCACGTCGCTCGCCGCGGCGACCGTGGTCTATGAACTGGCCTGCCTGATTGCGGTGAAGCACCGGTAGAGAGCGTCGACGGTCCTAGTCCTCGCCGAGGTATGCCTTGCGCACGTCGTCGTTGTGGGCCAGTTCTTTGGCGGGGCCTTCGAGGGTGATGTGGCCGGTCTCGAGCACGTACGCGTGGTCGGCGATGTTGAGGGCAACGAGTGCGTTCTGCTCGACCAGCAGCACCGTAGTGCCTTGCTCGTTGACCTTGCGGATCGTCTCGAAAACCGACTCGACCAGCACCGGCGCCAGCCCCATCGAGGGTTCATCGAGCAGCAGCAACTTTGGTTGCGCCATCAGGGCGCGCCCCATGGCCAACATCTGTTGCTCGCCGCCCGACAGTGTGCCCGACCTCTGCGTGATGCGTTCTTTCAACCGCGGGAACAGATCGAAGACTCGCTCCATGTCTGCGGCAATACCGGCCTTGTCGCTGCGCAAGAACGCGCCGAGCTCAAGGTTCTCGGTCACCGTCATCCGCGGGAAGATTCGGCGGCCTTCCGGGCTTTGGGCGATGCCGCGCTGGGCAACTTCGTGTCCCTTCAACCCCGACACCTTCTGGCCTTCGAAGTGGACGTCGCCGCGCTTGGGCTTCAGCAGACCGGAGATCGTGCGCATCGTGGTGGACTTGCCGGCACCGTTGCCACCGATGAGGGTGACGATCTCGCCGGGGTAGACGGTCAGCGAGATCCCCTTCACTGCGGCGATGTTGCCATAGAACACGTGGATGTCGTCGACCACGAGCATCGGCTCGCGGCCGGCGGCGCGTGCCGAGGGCTGTGTCACATCAGTGGACGTCATGCCGCACCTTCCGTTGCCGACTTGCCCAGGTATGCCTCGATGACACGATGGTCGGCGCGGATCTCGGCCGGTGTGCCCTCGGCGATCTTGGCACCGTACTCCAACACCGTGATCCGTTCGGCGGTGCCCATGACCACCTTCATGTCGTGCTCGATCAACAGGATCGTGATCTGGCGCTCATCGCGGACTCGGTGCACGAACGAGGTGAACGCCGCCGACTCCTGTGGGTTCATGCCGGCGGTGGGTTCGTCGAGCAGCAACAGCTTCGGCCGCAGGGCCAGAGCACGGGCCACCTCGAGGCGGCGCTGATCGCCATACGGCAGGTTCTTGGCGAACTCTTCGTCGGTCCCGCCGATACCGACGAACTCGAGCAGTTCTTTGGCGGTGTTGCGCGCGTCGCGCTCCTCGTGTCGCTGTTTCGGTAGGCGCAGGATGGTCGATGCCACACCGCTGCGAAGGTGTGGGTGCATGGCCACCATCACATTCTCCGCGGCGGTCATTGCGCCGAACAGCCGGATGTTCTGAAACGTTCGGGCCATGCCCCGAGCAGCAATGGTGTGGGGCGGCACACCGAGCACAGAGCGGCCGTCGAAATCGACGTGGCCCTGTGTCGGTGTGTAGAGCCCAGTGAGGACGTTGAAGAAGGTGGTTTTACCGGCACCGTTCGGGCCGATGAGCGCGACGATCGCACCGATGGGGATGTTGAAATCGACGTCGTTGACAGCCGTCAGACCGCCGAACTGCACTCGTACTTCACGGGCGTCGAGCAAGAGATCCGTCATGCGTCACCCACTCCAGTGGTGAGCGTGGGATGGCCTTCCAAAATTTCCTCCTGGCTCTGCAGCACCTGCTGATCGGCTTTTTTGACCTGTTTCGATCTCGCCGCAGGAATGAAACCGTCGGGGCGGAACAGCATCATCAACACCAGCACCAGTCCGAACAAGCCGAACTGCAGGTTGATGAAGTTGAACTTGGCAAAATAGCTGCCGTCGGGGGCGGCCTTGTTGATCTTGCCGCCAATGTACGTCAGGCCCGTGTAGTTGAACCAGGTGATGACCACGGCGCCGAGGATGGCACCCCACACGTTGCCCATGCCGCCGAGGATCACGGCGCACAGCACGATGATCGAGAAGGCGAACGTGAACGTATCGACGTTGACGGTGCCGACGATCGTTGCATAGAACGCCCCGCCGACGCCGCCGGCTATAGCACCCACCGCATACGACCACAGCTTGGTGCGCATCAGCGGAACACCCATCAAGCTGGCAGCGAGCTCGTCCTCCCGAATCGCCATCCATGCCCGGCCGAGGCGACCGTCGCGCAACTTCACCGACACCCAGACGAACAAGCCGCAGAATGCCAGGATCACGTAGTACTTCGTTCGGTAGTCGCTCGACACAATCGTCTTCGGGATGCCAGGGATCACGTTGAGGAACCCCATGCCGACCCGGTCGACCGGGCCGATGCCTTTCGTGCCGTTGGTCAAGTTGAGCCCGCCCGGCAACTTGTCGCTGTTGCGGAAGACCTCGGGCAGGATCTCGCCGAAGCCGAGTGTGACGAGGGCCAGATAGTCGCTCTTCAAGCGCAACGTCGGCGCGCCGATGATGACGCCGGCTAGCGCGGCAACGAGCCCGGCAACGATGACGACGATCCAGAACGACAGGTGAATGCCGGGGATCTTGTGACTCGCCGCGTCGAGGAAGTGAATGTTGATGGTTCTCCACGCCGAGGAGACGTTGACCGCAAAGTCCGACATCAACCAGGCACCGACGTACGCACCGACCAGGAAAAAGGCCACGTACCCGAGGTCGAGCAGGCCGGCAAACCCGACGACGATGTTGAGACCAAGCGCGAACAACGCATAGACCGCGCAGAGCACGATGGTGAACAACGGCAGATAGCCATCGGTTTCCTTGGTGAACCACAGGTGCGGTAATGCGAAGGCCAGCGCCATGCTCGCACCGCCGAGAGCGGCCCGGATGGGAGACAGGTGTGCCAAGTAGTAGAGGCCTGCGGCGCCAGCTAGGAACAGAATCAATGCGGTGATCCCAACCATGGCTACACCTTCTCCTGCTGATGCTGGGAGAAGATGCCCCCAGGTCGGAAGATGATCATCAGGATGAGGATCCCGAACAGCACCGTCTGGGTCCACTTCTGACCCGGAAAGAACCCGAGACCACTGTCGTTGAGCGACTGGATGACGCCGATCAGCACGCCGCCGATGACCGCGCCCAACAGGTTGCCGACGCCGCCGAGAACTGCAGCGGTGAATGCAATGAGACCGAGACGGAAGCCGGCGTCGTAGCGGGTCTGCCCGTTGACCTGCACGAACATCGTGCCAGCGGCCCCGGCGAGGGCGCCGCC
>JANMQX010000180.1:0-19463 GCA_031370745.1 Ilumatobacteraceae bacterium | reverse complement strand
CGATCGCAGCGAAGGGCTTCATGCCGAGCGACGAGGGTGACGCATTGTACGACGCGGCCCTCGCCGCGGCGCTCAGCGTCGCATGTCCGATGGTCGAGATCGGTTCGTACTGCGGCCGTTCGACGGTATGGCTCGGCGCGGCCGCGCAGGCAGCCGACACGGTGCTGTTCGCGGTCGATCACCATCGCGGCAGCGAGGAGAATCAGCTCGGGTGGGAGCACCACGATCCGTCCGTGGTCGATCCGCGTACCGGGCAGATGGACACGCTTCCGGTCTTTCGCTCGACGATTCGTGACGCCGGACTGGAAGCGGTCGTGATTGCCCTCGTCGGTCAGTCACCGACGATCGCCCGCTACTGGAAGACGCCGTTGTCGTTTCTTTTCATCGATGGGGGTCACGGCGAGGAGCCTGCCCGCCTCGACTTCGAAGGCTGGTCGCCGCACGTCGCCGTTGGTGGGACGCTGGCTATTCACGACGTGTTCCCCGATCCCACCGACGGGGGTCGCCCGCCGTACGAACAGATCTATCTGCCCGCACTGCGCAGCGGCTCGTTCACCGAGATCAGCGCCACCGGCAGTGTTCGGATCCTGCGCCGCACCTCCTAAAGGGTGAGCTCAGCCGAACTTGACACCTTGGGCGAGCGGAAGTTCGTTGGAGTAGTTGATGGTGTTGGTCGCCCGACGCGTGTACGCCTTCCACGCATCGCTGCCGCTCTCGCGGCCTCCACCGGTGGCCTTTTCACCACCGAACGCCCCCCCGATCTCAGCGCCACTTGGCCCGATGTTGACGTTGGCGATACCGCAATCGCTGCCGTCGGCTGCGCAGAAGCGCTCTGCCTCACGTACGTCGGTCGTGAAGATGCTGCTGGCCAAACCCTGGGGCACGCCGTTCTGCAGGGCGACCGCTTCGTCGAACTCGTCGTATCCCATCACGTACAGCAACGGCGCGAACGTCTCGGTGGCGACGATGTCGGTTTGTGCCGGCATGGTGATGATCGTTGGGCGCACGTACGCGGCGTCGGGTGCGTCGTCGGCCAGCATCCTGTCGCCGCCGACTGTGACCTTGCCTCCGTCTGTGCATGCGGTGTCGATCGCCGCCTGCATGCGATCGAGAGCCGTCGATGTGATCAAAGGGCCGACCAGGGTCGCCGAATCGAGAGGACTCCCGACCGGCAAGGTCGCGTACGCCGCCGACATCCGCTCGACGACTTCGTCGATGCGCGAGTTGTGGACGATGGCTCGGCGCAGTGAGGTGCACCGCTGTCCTGCGGTGCCTGCTGCGGCAAATGTCATCCCCCGAACCACCAGCTCGATGTCGGCCGACGGCGCCACGATCGCTGCATTGTTGCCGCCGAGCTCGAGGATGCTGCGCCCGAACCTTTCGGCAACCACCCCGGCCACCTGCTGACCCATACGTGTGGATCCGGTTGCACTGATCAACGGGATGCCGCCGTGCGCGACCAGCGCTGCGCCGACATCGGCACCGCCCAGCACGACCTGACTGAGGTGGGCGGGCGCACCAACTGCGGCGGCCGCGTGATCGAAGAGCGCTGCGGTTGCGATGGCAGTAAGGGGAGTGAGGTCGCTCGGCTTCCAGATCACCGGATTTCCACAGACGACTGCCAAGGCTGCGTTCCAGCTCCACACTGCGACCGGGAAGTTGAACGCCGTGATCACACCTGTCGGGCCGAGCGGATGCCATTGCTCCATCAACCTGTGGCCCGGACGCTCGCTGGCGATCGTGAGGCCGTGCAGCTGGCGGCTGAGGCCGACTGCGAAGTCGCAGATGTCGATCATCTCCTGCACCTCGCCGAGTGCCTCGCTCTCGATCTTGCCGACCTCGATCTGCACCAGACGGCCGAGGTCTGCCTTGTGCGTGCGCAGCAGGGCGGCGAACTGGCGGATCAACTCACCGCGCAGCGGCCCGGGCGTGGTGCGCCATGACCGGAATGCCGCATTGGCCTGGTCGACGGCTTGGTCGACCGATGTCGTCGAGCCGGCACCGCCGAGGTTCGTTCCCGTGATGGGGCTGCGCGCCGAGTGGGCGCCGGTGGCCGACAAGCCGGGCGCACCACAGGCGCGCAGCGCAGCATGGGCGAGATCGGTCAGGGAGGTCTGCGTCGGAAGCGTCACGACAACCATGCTGCCACGCCAAAGCCATTGCAACACCTGCCGGTTCTGTCGTGGGTGAGATGGAACGCAGAAGGCGTGCCGGCTCACGCATCGGGTTGGTCGAGGCGAGTCGATACGGTGGCGATGTGAGTTTTGCGCAACAGGGTATTCCGGCTTCGGCCAAGCAGATTGCCTACATTCAGGCACTCATGGCCAAGGCCGGGTATGACGACTTCCGTTCGGCACGAACGGAGTACCGTCTGACCCCGCGCCAGGCCCGCGGCAAGTTCACCAAGTCGGAAGCGTCGGCGATGATCGATCGGTTGACGTCCGCCGACGACGACAACCCAACTGTGTCGGCCGTCGAGGAGCCCGACTCGCTCGAATCGGCGCAGGCTCTTTTGATCCGAGGGTTCAAGGCCGACGTGTTGGCCGATGAACTTCGGCGGCGCGGCTGGACCGTTGGTGAACCCACATAGCGAGCAGTGTCTAGAGGTAGCACCGCGGCACGAAGATGCCGCTGGCCGGTGAGGCGCAGTCGATCGCGTCGGCGGCGAGGATGACCGCGGCGCCGGTGTATGCCGAGACCTCCTCGAACGGGAACCGCACTTCGCCCGGATAGACCAAGCCGGTGTAGTACGCCCCGTCGCGGCGGCGATGCCGGCGAGTCCACCGAGCGAGGTCGGTCGCGGTAGCCAGATCGCCGATGGCCGCGTGCGCGATCGCACACTCGGCCGTCTCGGATGCGGTCACCCACGGTTCGTCGCTGACGCAACGGATGCCCCGGTTCTCCATCGCGAACTCGGACCAGCCGTCGGCGAGGCGAACCTTGGCTCGCTCGCCGGTGAGGCATCCGGTGAGAACGGGGTAGTACCAGTCCATCGCCCAACGATCCTTCGGCTCGAACACGCGTGGGTGTTCGTTGATGAGCAGGCATAGACGATTGGCGGCGGTGAGCCAGTCTGGCCGCGGCTCGTTGATCAGCGCGGCGAGATTGGCACCGCAGCGCAGGGCGTGGGCTATCGACGACGAGCCGGTGAGCAGCGAGTAGTTCCACGGACGATCTTCGGCGGTGCACGCCCACAGCACGGACCCATCCTCGCGGCGCATCGACAGAACCCAATCAAGGGCGCGCTGCACCGTCGGCCACAGGTGGTCGACGAAGGCTCGATCCCATGTGCACAGCCAGTGGTGCCACACGCCTGTGGCGATGTATGCGCACACGTTGGTGTCGAGCTTCGCCTCTTCGACGCTTCCATCGGGTAGGTAGTAGTTCCACCAGCTCCCATCGTCGCGTTGCACGTCGACGAGCCATTCGTAGCCGCGCTCGGCGGCAGCGTGGAACCCGGCCACGTCGAGTGCCATTGTCGTCTCGACATGGTTCCACGGGTCGCAGTGCCCGCCGGGGAACCACGGAATCATCCCCGTGCCGAGCTGCAACGAGGTGATCCACTCGGCGGTCTCGACGACGTCTTCGGCGGACAACACGCCTTCGATATCAGGCAGTTGCGGCATGACCAGGGGTCTTTCTGGCGTACACGATGTAGCTCTTGCCGAGCACGGGTGAGGCGGCTCGTTCGACCAGCTTCATGCCGCGTGGCTGCTTGGTGATCTCCCACTCGAGCATTCGCTTGTAGGCCTGCACCAGGCGGTTGTCGTCGCGTCGGACGCCCACCGCGCATTTCAGCCACCAGTACGGTGAATGCAAGGCGTGGGCGTGGTGGCTGCCGGTGATCGCCAAGCCGGCGCTGCGCAGCTTGGCTTTCAACTCGGTTGCCGAGTAGATGCGCACGTGTCCGCCGACACTCTTCGGAGCGTGGTACTCGTCGCTGAGCATCCAGTTGATCTTCTCCGGGAACCATGTCGGCACTGTTGCCGCGAATGTGCCGCCGGGCTTCAGGACTCGCACGAACTCGGTGATGGCGGCAGTGTCGGCCTGGATGTGTTCGAGCACTTCGCTGGTGATCACGCGGTCAAAGCTGTCGTCGGCAAAGGGCAGACGCGTTGCGTCGCCTTGCAACCCGCCGGCGAAGCGTTCTTCGGCGATCTCGCCAGCCTGGGCCATCGCCGCGAACGTGGCGCGGGTCCCGGCGACCTCGCTGGGCGCATAGTCGAGGGCAACGACGTTGGCGCCCTGGCGTGCAAGCTCGAACGCGTGACGACCGAAGCCGGCGCCAGCGTCGAGCACCATGTCGCCGGGGCGAACGCCGAGTTGGTCGAAGCGGATCGTCAGCAAGTCACAACCGACCGTTCTGACGAAGCTTGTCGATGTTGTGGGGCATTGCCAACACGTCGCGATACTGATCGACAGTCAGCTGTGCGCAGTGCTTCCAACTCCACCGCTCGGCAACTCGGCGGCGACCGGCCTCGCCCACTCGGGCGCGAAGCTCGGCGTCATCGAGCCCACGGCGGATCACCGAGACGAGCGCATCGACGTCGCCCGCTTTGCACTGCAGCACTGTCTCGCCATCGCGGCCGGTGACTTCGGGTAGCGCCCCCCCATCGGTCGCGACGAGGCAGATTCCTGTGGACATCGCCTCGATGGCCGGCAGGCTGAACCCTTCGTACAGGCTGGGCACGACGGCCATCTCGGCCGCCGCGTACAGCTCGACGATTCGCTCGTCGGGCACACCGCTGACGAACTCGATGTGCGGCCGCAGCCCGAGTTGATCGATCAGATCGTTGTTGGCGCCATCGCGGGGTTTGCCGATGATGGTCAGCGTGACGTCGCGTTCGGTTCGCAACTTGGCCATCGCCTCCAGCAGATACGAAAGACCCTTCAACGCAACGTCGGCCGAAGCCGTTGTGATGAGCCGACCAGGCTTGCGGGCAACGAGCGGCAGCGGCGTGAACAACTCGGGGTCGACTCCGACCGGCACCAGGCGCATGCGATCGAGGCTGACGCCCATGTCGGCGTGAATGTCTTTGATCGAGTTCTCGCTGACTACGACGATGCGCGGCATGCGGCTGGCAACGCGCCCTTGCATCTTCACGAAGTTGTACCAGCGACCGATCGAGTACCGCCTCCGCCACGTGGCGGTGTGAGCCATTTCGAGCGCCCGATCACGGGTGATCGGGTGGTGCAACGTGACCACGGTGGGGAACAGCTTCTCGATCCCCAAGATGCTGTAGCCGAGGCATTGGTTGTCGTGAACCAGATCGAAGTCGCGCTGGCGCAGTTTCAGTTCCCTGAGGGCGCGCATGCTGAACGCAAGAGGCTCACCGAACGTGCCGCGAAGATGGCTGAACGCTTCGGCCCAATCGGCCTTGGTCTTCAGCTCCCAATAGCCGGGGAAACGACCGGGAAAATGATCGTTCCAAAGATCGAGGCTCGGCAGTTTGTGCAGTTGAACGCGCTCGTCGAGGATCGGGTACGGCTGGCCGGCGAAGACTTCGACGCTGTGGCCGAGGTCGACCAAGGCCTTGGTGAGATGGCGGGTGTACACGCCTTGCCCGCCGACGTGTGGCTTGCCACGGTAGGTGAGATAGGCGATCGAGAGTGGGGCGTCTGACGACAGTGCAGCAGCGCCGGCCGACGTGACGGCAGACATAGGAGCGCCAGGCTATCGGCGCGTTGTTACCGACTGGTAAGCGTCACAGGGTTGCAACGTTCGCTGTCGCCGGTCACGTGAGCCATCCAGTCCAGGTGATGGTCATGGTGCGGCGCAACTCGTCGCCGGGTTCCAGGCGTTGCGCTCCGCCGCAGTTGAACGCGTCGGGCGTAGCCGTCTGGGGCTCGACGCAGGTTGCGTGAGCTGGCATGTCGTAGACAACCCAGTAGTCGCAATCGCTGGCGATCGACACCTCGATATCGCCGATCCACAGCCGCGGTGTAGCCAGCGGCCCGGCGAAGCAGTCGTCCCACGGAGGCGGCGGTGGCGGCGAAACCGTTCGGCCGTCGGTGATGTAGTCGTCGTCGCGCAGGTACATCCGGTCGAACCGCAGATCCACTCGATCGGGTTTGACGAACCACGGATGCCAGCCGATCGTTGCGGGTATCGGGTTCTCGCCCGCACGGACAGTGAGCGTGCACGTCAGGGAATTCTCAGCGAGCTCGATCAGTTGCGTGGCCTCGCCACCGAGCACCCAATCGAGCTCGCACTGCAGCACACAACTGCGCGCATCGCGGTCGAGCACCCGCCAGGGTTGTTCGAACCCGGTGCCGTGTATGGCGTGTGTTTCGAAGTTGATCGGCAGCTGGTAATCGACACCGTCGAACGTGAATCGTCCGTTGCGAACGCGACCGGCCCACGGCACCATCGGGTAGCTGCCCCAGCCTGCCGCCGGCAGCGAAGGATCGGGACCGATCAGCAGGTCGGTCGAGGCAATGCTCAACCCGCCGAGGCGACCTCCATTGTCGGCACTGACGCTGCACCTGGCTGATCCGGCGTGGAGTTCGATCACCGACGCATTCTGTACGGCAGACTCGGGCGATGCGTGGATTGGTACAACGAGTGACGAAAGCGTCGGTGGCCATTGTCGCCGGGGAGGGGGCCGGCGAAGTAGTGGGCTCGATTGGTCCGGGTCTGTGCGTGCTGGTAGGCGTGACCCACGACGACACCGAGGCAACGGCGCGAAAGCTTGCCGACAAGATCTGGCGCCTGCGGGTGATCGATGACGACAACGGCGTGATGAATCGCTCGATCGCCGACACCGGTGGTGAGGTGCTGATCATCAGCCAGTTCACGCTGTACGGCGACACGACTGGAGGACGGCGGCCAAGTTGGGTCAACGCGGCGCGCCCCGAGCATGCCGAGCCGCTCGTGCAAGCCGTTGTCGATCACCTGCGAGGATCGGGAGCGAAGGTGGCCACCGGGCGGTTTCGCACGGAGATGGAAGTGTCGTTGACCAACGACGGCCCGGTCACCCTGTTGCTGGAGGTGTAACTCGTCGGCGTTCCAGCCAGGCCCGACCGGGCACGATCCACGCGCCAGCAAGCACCAGCATCATCAGCACGACGAATGGTGCGTCGCCGAGTCGCGAATACCACGTGCGGCCGGACTTCAACGAGATCGTTCTGATGATGACCTTCTGTTCGCTGACGGCTGAGCGATCGAGCACCTCGCCGCCGGGTGAAACGAATGCGCTGAACCCGGTCGGCGAAACCTGCACGACCCAACGCCCGTTCTCGATCGCGCGCAGTCGCGACGAGGCGATCTGCTGGGATTGCAGGATCGTGCCTGTGTAGCTGGAGCCGTTGGTCGGATTGAGGATGAACGTCCCACCGTGGTCGATTCCATCGATGGCGCGATTCCCGAAGAACACCTCCCACGAGATGACGACTGCCGGGCGAACCGTGCCGGTGGCAAGTGGGATGTCGAGGAAGGCCGGGGACGTGCCTGCAACAGCGTCGCGCGGCACGAGATCGGTCGGTGCGCCCAACGCATGCAGCAAACCGCGCATCGGCATGTACTCGCCGAAGGGAACCCTGTGCACTTTTTCGTATCTCGACACGACCCGGCCGTCTGCCGTGATGACGGCTTGGGCATTGATGAAGTGGTTGTTCGGTGCGTCCTCGGTGATGCCGACCGCGAACGGCGCACCGATGCGGGCGGCCTCCGCAGCGACCTCGGTGAGCTCCTGGCTGCGCGCCAGTGAAGCAACGTCGATGACGTTTTCTGGCCAGACGACCAGGTCCGCGGCGCCCGCCCTGATCGTGCGAGTTGCGCTGAGATGGCGTTCGACAACGGCGCGTCCATTGGAGTTGATCGCTCGGGTGCCCTGTGGTCCGCCGCCTTGCACAATCGCGACCCGAAGAGTCGACGGCCGCGCCGACTTGGTGCCACGGGGCGCGACGGCAACTCCGACGACGATGCACACGATCGCGGCCGAGAAGCCGATCGCGCCGTGCCACTGTCCACGAGTGCGTCGGCCGCGACTGCGTGCCATCTGGGGAACCACAGGTGACGGACCGGCGAGCGCGAACCCGATCTGGAAGACCACCCACGTCAACAAGATCACACCCCCGACACGAACGACACCGGCGAAGGGCCCAGCGGCTTGACCGATCGGCAGCGTCGCCAACGGCACGCCCCCGAAGGGGAAGACCAGACGAAGTGCTTCGGCAAGGGTGTGCGCTGCTGGCCTGGCGACCACCCGCCATGGGCCTTGTGTCGAAACGGTCGCCGCCAACGCGTGAAACCCGGCGAATATCGCCGGCGCGAGCAGATAACCGGGTGCTGTCAGCGACCACATCCACGCCAACCCCGGATACATCCATGCGGCACCGAACAGCCAACCACGCGCGGCTCGGGCTCGACGCGACGGGTTCTCACCGAGCGACATCTCGAACAGGGCAATCCCGATGAAAGCCAGCGGCCAGATGCCCCACGGTGGCAGAGATAGGGCAACACCGAGCCCGCCGCCGATTGCCAACGCAGCCGAGGCCGAGAACCGTGGGAGTGGGATCGACATCAGCGAGCGACCATAGCCGTCATGCCGACGAGAAGCGGTTAACCGTTTGGCGCGTAGACGAGGTGCACGACGATGCGTTGCGTCGTGGAGCCCGGCGGATTGCAGGCGAACAACGTCGCCGTGGAGTCAGCCGTCTGGTCGGCGATCCACAATGCATCGGGAGTCACGATCTCGGCGCCTGTCACCTTGTAGTCGAATCGACCGTCGTCGGTTGTCAGGAACACGTCGTCGCCGGCAACCAGTTGGTCGAGGTTACGAAAAGGTTTGTCGTGGCTGACGCGATGCCCCGCGATGACAACGTTGCCGACTTGGCCGGGCATGGCGGTGCCCGGCCAGTGACCTGGCCCGTGATCAAGCGTGGTCAAGGTGATGCCTTCGTAGATCGACTTGCTGACGCCGATCTTCGGGATCTCGATCGTGCCCAGTGCGACGAGCGGCTCCGGGGCCCTCGGATCGGCTGGCGGGCTCTCCGGATTGGGCAACGTTTGCGGCACCGTCGAGGTGGTCGGCGCGGTCGTCGTGGTCGAGGTCGAGGTCGTTGTCGACGGGCTGATGGTCGTCGAGGTCGACGGCGTGGTCGGAGGCGTGGTCGTCGATGTAGTCGTCGAGGCGATGGTCGTGACCGTTGCCGCTGTGACGGCGCTGGCGTTGGACGTGTCGTCGCCGCACGAGACGAGCACGAGCAGGGCCGCGCATCCCACCGCTATTGCTCTACGCCGCATGGCACAGTCTGCCAGCGGGATTCACCGCTGCAACACCGCCGCCGCAGCCTGTTGACCCGAACGGACGCACGCCGGGATCCCAATGCCGTGGTAGCTGGCCCCCGCAAGGGCGATTCCGCGGGGCAGGGACCGCTCGAGCGAGGCAATGGTGGCGCCGTGATGGGGACGGTATTGGGGGAAGGCGTGTGGCCAGCGACTGATCCGGATTCCGATGGGTTGGGCGTCGACGTGGAGATGCAGATTCAACTCGTCGAGAACGTCAGCCACCAGGTCGTCGTCAGAGAGGTGAAGCACTGACAACCCGTCGCGGCCCAGTGAGACGCGCAGGATGACGTGATCCGGGCTGGCCAAATGGGCCCATTTCTGCGATGCAAACGAGACCGCGGTGACCAATCGTTGCTGTGGTTTCGGCACGAGGTAGCCCGACAGCCCGTGCAGCGTCGACGGCCAACCGGCGGCGGGCACTGCCACGGTCACCAACACAACACCGGCGGTAGGGATCGCCGCAAGGGTCGATGCCGCGGATGGTTCCACGGTCGTCAACAGGCCCGCCGCGGCGCGCGCGGAGCACGCCAACACGACGCTGTCGAACACCTCGCCATCGACTCGCCAGTAGGGTCCATCGATTGCAAGTTCACTGATAGCAGCATCGAATCGCAGATCTCCACCGTTTGCGGCGACCGCGGTCGACACGGCGTCGACCAGTTGGCCGACCCCCGCGGTCGGCGCATAGAACACCGGCCCCGACGTAGTCGCAACCGGTCTCCGTGACCCGAGCAGGACGCTGCGCGAGCGTGCGGCGACCTCCGCCAACTGTGGAATGGCGGCGAGACTGAAATCGTCGGTGTCGGCCGCATAGATGCTGCCGATGAGGGGGTCCACCAGCCGTTCGTGGACCTCGTTGCCGAACCGGGTGCGCACGAACGCGCCGACTGAATCGGCGCCGATGTCTGTGCGTCGCCGGAAGACCTCCGTTGCCGCGCGCAGCTTGCCGCGCCGAGAGATCAGTGACGACCGAGCCAGGCCGGCGAGTTCGGTCGGCAACCCCAGCAGCAAGCCCTCGGGGATGTCGTGCAAACCGTTCCGCCACACTGCCGCTCTTCCAACTGCCGGAGACGTCAGGGAATCGCCCAACGCAACGGTGCGGGCCAGATCGA
This sequence comes from Ilumatobacteraceae bacterium, assembly GCA_031370745.1. Taxonomy (GTDB): domain Bacteria; phylum Actinomycetota; class Acidimicrobiia; order Acidimicrobiales; family Ilumatobacteraceae; genus JAENVT01. The sequence continues at coordinate 9,059 of JANMQX010000180.1, read as the reverse complement.
CCGCCCAAGGGACGCGGGCCAGGAAGGCGTCGGCGCCCTCATCGATCGCCGCGTGCCCGGCGAATGGGGTCGTCAGGATCATTCCGCCAAAACGGCTGCTGGCCTCGAACAGCGTCACGTCGGCCCCGCCGCCGACGATGGCATTCGCCGCTGCGAGACCGGCGATCCCGCCCCCGATCACCGCGATTCGGCGATTGCCGGTCACGCCGCGCCGACGACGCGTGCTGCCAGAGCTGCCATCACCGCTGGATCGTCATTGACACAGGCTGTGCGGGCAAACGCCAGTCCGTGAGCTGCGGCGCGCCGCGATGCTTCGATGTCGAGGTCGTACAGCACCTCGAGGTGGTCGGCGACAAATCCGACGGCGCTGACAAGCACGCCACGGGTGTGGCCGTCCGCGGCCAGTTCGTCGATGGCGATCAAGATGTCTGGCCCCAACCACGGCTCGGGCGTGCGCCCGGCGCTCTGCCACGCCACACCCCAGTTGTCGAGGCCGAGCGATGAGGCAACGCACTGGGCGGTGGCGTGAAGTTGCGACGGATAGGGATCGTCACTCTCGAGAATTCGCTCCGGCAGCGAGTGGGCCGTGAACAAGACTCGGGTCTCGTCGGGCATGGTGGCCAGGGTGGCGCGTACCTCGGCTGCAACGAATTCGACGAACGCCGGTTCCGTTGCCCAACTCTCGATCCCGGTGACGGCGATGCCGTGCTCTGTGGCTGCCACCGTCAGCCGGTCGAGATACTGACCGACCGAGAACGCCGAGTAGTGGGGGGCCAGCACCAAACCGATCACGCGTCGGAACCCCTGTGCTGCGAGCTGGTCGACGGACTCCTCGATGAACGGCGCAGCGTGCTTCATCCCCAGCGTGACGTGGTACGTGCCCTCGGCGAGACGATCGAGCGCGGCCTGCAACGCCCGTCGTTGCGCCTCGGTGCGTTGTGCCAATGGCGAGATTCCGCCGATTGCTTCGTAGCGCGCCGTCAGCTCTGCGAGCTGCTGATCGGTGGGCGGACGTCCGCGCCGAATGTCGATGTAGTAGGGCAGGATGTCGGCTGGTGTCTGCGGCGTGCCGTATCCCATCAACATCACCGCAGTGCGATTCTCTGTCATTGCGCAGTGCGTTTCTTGACGTGATCGACGATGGCCCGCAAGACGTCGGGATCGGTGTTGGGTTGTACCCCGTGGCCGAGGTTGAAGATGTGACCTGGGTGCCCGGCGTTGTCGGCCAGCACTGCATCGGTGCCGGCGAGAGCGGTCTCTGTTCCGGCGAGCACCAGCGCCGGATCGAGGTTTCCCTGCACGACGAGATCGGCACCCATCCGGCGCCGTGCATCGTTGATCGACGTGCGCCAGTCGAGCCCGAGCACGCGCGGCCCGGCAGCACGCATCGACTCGAGCAGATGATCGCAGCCGATGCCGAAATGAATTGCTGCGACGTCGGGATGACTTGCTGCCAGCGCGGAGAAGACGGCCGTCGAGTGCGGTAGCACGAAGGTGTCGTAGTCAGCTCGGCTGAGCGCACCGGCCCACGAGTCGAACAGTTGGAAAGCTCGCGCACCATGGTCGAGCTGGCTCTGGATCGAGGCCGTCGCGTGTTGGACAAGGCGCTGCATCACTCGGTGCCACAGCGCCGAATCGGTGTGCATCATCCGTTTGGTGTGTTCGTATGTGCGACTCGGCCTGCCCTCGATCAGGTAGCTGGCGACCGTGAACGGGGCGCCCGCGAATGCCAGCAGCGGCACGTTGTTGGGGAGCTCGGCAGCGAGGATCTTGACCGTCTGCAGCACGTAGGCGGTATCCGTCTCCGGCTCGAACATTCTCAGCCGGTCGAGATCTGCGGCCGTGCGCAACGGTGCCGCGCACACCGGGCCGGTGCCCGGCGCAACGTCGATGCCGAAGCCGACGGCGTGGGCAGGCACGACGATGTCGCTGTAGAGAACGGCAGCGTCGACCCCATAACGACGCACGGGCTGGAGAGTCAGCTCGGCGGCCAGATCAGGCTGTTTGATGGCGTCGAGGATGCTGCCTTGGCCTCGCTTGGCCCGGTATTCGGGAAGGCTGCGGCCGGCTTGACGCATGAACCACACGGGAGTGTGCAGCCCACGTTCGCCGTTGGCCGCCAAGAGAAATGGCGAGTTCGACATGCGGGTCGCACGCTACCTGTCCGCCGTCGAACGCGGCGGGAACGGGACCGCTAGCCTGTCGTACATGCCCGCGAGCGGAGAGCACCATCCTGCCTTCGAGGAGTATTGCGAGTGCATCTTCGAGCTCGATGAAGACGATGTGGCCGTCATCCAGGCCCGGATCGCCGACCGCTTGCAGGTCAGTCGGCCCGCTGTCAGCGAGATGATCCGGCGCCTCGAGACCGAGGGTCTGATCACAACCGACGGCGCTATTCGACTCACCCTGTCGGGTCAGGCGCTGGCACAGCTGGTCGTGCGCCGGCACCGTCTTGCCGAGCGGTTCCTCACCGACATGCTCGGCCTCTCGTGGGCGGATGCCCATCACGAGGCAGGAAAATGGGAGCACGTCATGAGCGACGCTGTCGAGCAGGCAATCGATCGAGTGCTCGGTAGCCCCACGACGTGTCCACACGGCAACCCGATCCCCGGATCGCTGTACCTCGAACCGATCCTCGTACCGCTCGCCGATGTCGAGGTCGGCAGGTCGTTCACCATCAACCGGATTCCCGAAGAGCTCGAGTTCACCCCCGGGCTGCTCGACTTTCTCCAGGAGGCCAGCATCCTGCCCGGGTGCAGCGGGCTGCTGACATCGGCCTCACCCGACGGCACGATGACCATCGAGATCGAAGGACATCACGTAGGCGTCGGCTCGTTCGCCTGCGCTCGCATCCTGGTAATTGCGTGAGGCCGCGGCGACCACTGGCATTCATCCTCCTGGCGACGTTGACGGTGTCGTGTGCCGCCACCACGTACGACTCGTCGATCAGCACCGGAACACTGGCGCCCACGACCACGGTGCTGCCGAAGGGAAGTGCGGCACAGCTGTTACCGCAGCTCGTCACCGAGTCGGCAGGACTCTCCGCATTGATCGCCGATGGAGGTGACAAGACCGCCGCAGTCGAGCGCATGGAGGCGTTGTGGGCGGCGGTGCGCAGCGAGGTGAACGGCAAGGATCGCGATATCGGCACGGAGATCGAAGCCGAGATCGCCAAGGGGCGCCACGCCGCGCGATTCAACGTGCCGGCCGCAGCCGACAAGGTCTATCGCGGCCTCAGAGACTTGGTACAGGCGTATCTGGCTGCTGCATAGGGCCAGGCAGCGGCTCGGCATGAACGATCGTGAGATGCCGCGTACTGCGGGTGAGGGCGACGTACAACGCCCGCAGTCCCTGCTGCTCCTCTGCGACGATCTTGGCGGGCTCGACCACCACGACACCGTCCAATTCGAGGCCCTTGACCACGCTGACGGGAACTACGGTGACCCCCAGCTCCAAACCGGTTCGCGTGGCCCGGGCATGATCGATGCCGGCAGCTTCGAGCGCCCGCGAGACCTGATCGACCATCGAATCCGGGGCCACAACGGCGATCGTTCCGTCGGTGATCGCGGTCGTCAAGCGCCGGGTTGCGTTGGCGACCTCGCTGAGCAGGTCCTGCGAAGTCGCGCTGACGAACTCCGGTTGCTCGTCGCTCTGGCGGACGCTGGTCGGCGCCCGCAACGTCGGTGTGGCTGCGAGCATCACCTGGTTGGCCAGGGCCATGATCTGGGCCGGGATGCGGTAGCCGACGCTGAGCCCGATCACACGCGATGGCTTGTGCTCAGGAAGGTAGCGCAGCACATCGGCCCAGTCGTTGGGTGCCAACGCCCCAGTGGCCTGGGCGATGTCACCGACCACGGTCATGCTGCCGTTCAATGAACGACGCGACACCATCCGCAACTGCATCGGCGTGAGGTCCTGCACCTCGTCGACCACGATGTGGCCGTAGGTGCGGATCTCGTCGTTGTCTGGCTGGCCTGGAGCGTGGCCGTGCTGGCCGTTCTGGTTCTGCCCCCTGGTGGGCTTCGAACCGAGGTAGCTGCGCGCCTCGTCGAGCAGCGCAGCATCGTTGTCGGTCCAGCGGACCTTGGTGACGTCGTCGAGGCGCGGGCGGTGCAGCGACAGGTAGTCGGCCTCGGTGAGGTGCTTCGAGGCGGCGAGCTTCAACAGGGCCTTGCTTCCGAACAGATCGTGCAACAGTTGTGCTGGAGTAAGCAACGGCCACATCCGCTCCAATGCCTCGCGGACCTGAGGCATCGGCCGAACCGATTCTTTGACGTCGTACGCCGATACCGTGCCGTCGCGCCATGTCGCTGCCATCGCGGTCCAGATCTCGCCCTCGACCCAACGCCTTGCCGCGTTGTGGCGCCGAAACCGCCGCTGCGCGGATCGGACGATGCGCTGGGTCTCCTCGGCGCGCAGCCGCAGGTAGCCGGTGCGGAAGGGCACGACGACGTCGGCGCGAAGTGGACGTTCGCGATCGGTGACGGCCTGATCGATGACATCTGCCATGCGGATGTTGCCCTTGACAGTTGCAGCTCGCGGAGAGTCAGCCGTGTCGATGCCGTAACGGGCCCAATCGACATCGGGCACCAGGTCGCCGAGCACGACCTGTTCGATGCCTGCCTCACCGAGCGACGGCAGGACCTGCTCGATGTAGCGCAGGAACACGCGGTTGGGTCCGATCACCAGCACGCCCTGATCCTCGAGCGGGAAGCGGTACGTGTAGAGCAGGTAGGCGGCGCGATGCAACGCCACCACGGTCTTGCCGGTGCCCGGGCCGCCTTGCACCACCAGCACGCCGGCTTGTGGGCTGCGGATGATCTCGTCCTGCTCGGCTTGGATCGTGGCGACGATGTCGCCGAGCTGGCCGGTGCGGCCGCGTTCCAAGGCCGCCAGCAGTGTGCTGTAGCCGCGCAAGCCGTTGTCGGGGCCAAGACCGTTCTGGCCGTCAGCGGCGACCGCGAGGCCATCGTCGTGACCGACGCCGAGGTGGCCGTCGCCGAACAACTCGTCTTCCAAACCCAACAGGGTGCGGCCTTGCACAGCGAAGTGACGGCGGCGGACAAGGCCCATCGGCTCGCGTCCGGTCGCCCGGTAGAACGGCTCGGCGACGGGCGCCCGCCAGTCGACGACGACCGGCTCGCTCTCTTCGTCGGCGATCGCCAGCCTGCCGATGTGGAACGTCTCGAGGCCGTCGGGGGTCTCGGCCATGCGGTCAATGCGGCCGAACACCAGCGCGGCGTTGCCGAGATCGAGCTGGGTCAGCCTGTTGACGACGGCTTCGTCGAAGACGTCGCGCTCGTAGCGGGCCTGAAAAGTCCCCCCGAGGGTGCCCTCGTGGAGGTTTCGCATCCGCCAAGCCGCATCGCGGCTGATCTCGAGACACCGGTAGGCGTGCTCGATGAAGTCCTGTTCGGCGGCAAGATCGGGGTGCTGCTGCGTCATGGGTCGTACAACTCTATCGGCGCAGTCACGCACGTAACACCCCGCGCCTAACCTGGCGAGGTGTCTGATCATCCGGTGCTCGAGGCGTTCTCGCCAGCGGTGCGAGCTTGGTTTGCGGCGTCGTTCCCGGTGCCCACCAAGCCGCAAATCGAAGGCTGGCCGTCGATTCTGGGCGGCGACCACACGTTGGTCTGTGCCCCGACAGGCAGTGGCAAGACCCTGACTGCCTTTCTCGCGTCGATCGACCGGCTGTGCACCACCGAACCGGCGGATCCCAAGAGAAGAACCCGCGTGCTGTACATCTCGCCCCTGCGGGCGCTGGCCTTCGACATCGAAAAGAACCTGCGCGCCCCGTTGATGGGGATCGGGCTTGCAGCCGAACGCCTCGGCGTACCGTTCCGTCAACCGACCGTGGCCATGCGTACCGGCGACACGTCACCGAAAGATCGTCAGGCGCTCATTCGTCATCCTGTCGATCTGCTCATCACGACGCCGGAGAGCCTGTACCTGATGGTGACGTCGTCGGTCGCCGACACGCTGGTCAACGTCGACACGGTGATCATCGACGAGATCCATGCGATGGCCACAACCAAGCGCGGTGCCCACTTGATGCTGTCGCTCGAACGGCTCGAGGCCATAACCGTCCGGCGGCCGCAACGAATCGGCTTGTCGGCCACGCAACGCCCGCTCGAAGAGGTCGCCCACTTCCTGGGCGGGCACGGTCCCGATGGTCGTCGTCGCAAGGTCAACATCGTCAACGCCGGGATCCGCAAGCAGATGGAAGTCGACGTCGTCGTGCCGGTCGAGGAGATGGGCAACATCTGGGAGAGCGTGTATCCCGCCGTGCTCACCCAAGTGCTGGCGCACCGCAGCACGATCATCTTCTGCAATGCCAGGCGCCAGGCCGAGCGACTGGCTGCCAACCTCAACGAACTCGCCGGCGTCGAACTGGTCAAGGCACACCACGGTTCGCTGGCTCGCGAGCAGCGGGTGATCATCGAAGACGAGCTGAAGCGCGGCACGCTGCGCGGCATCGTCGCAACCAGTTCGCTCGAACTGGGCATCGACATGGGCGCCGTCGATCTCGTCATCCAGGTGGAATCTCCCGGCGCGGTTTCCCGTGGCATGCAGCGCGTCGGTCGAGCCGGGCACTCGGTGGGTGAACCCAGCCGGGGCACGCTGTACCCGAAGCATCGCGGCGATCTGCTCGAAGCTGCCGTGGTCGCCCAGCGGATGATCACCGGTCAGATCGAGACCACCCACTTCCTGCGTAACCCGCTCGACGTGCTCGCCCAACAGATCGTCGCCCACGTTGCTACGCATCCCGAGAGCACGGTCGACTCCGTCGCCGCGTTGGTCAGGCGTTGCGCCAACTTCGCAGAGCTCAGTGACGACCTCTTCCACAACGTGCTCGACCTGTTGTCGGGTAGATACCCCAGCGACGAGTTCAACGAGTTGCGCCCGCGACTCGTCTGGGATCGCACCGGTGGCACCTTGCGCGCCCGCGACGGTTCCAAACGGTTGGCAGTCACCAGTGGCGGCACCATCCCCGACCGCGGGCTCTTCGGTGTCTTCCTGCCCGATGGCACGCGAGTCGGCGAACTCGACGAGGAGATGGTCTACGAGAGCCGGCCAGGCGAGACGTTCTTGCTCGGCGCCAGCACGTGGCGCATCGAAGACATCACCTTCGAGCGAGTCATCGTCACGCCTGCGCCCGGTGAGCAGGGCAAGATGCCGTTCTGGCATGGCGACCGGCCCGGCCGGCCGCTGGAGCTCGGACGAGCCCTTGGCGAGTTCCAGCGCGAGATGCGCGGGTTGGGTAGCGATGCCGCAATCGCCCGGTTGATGGGTGACTACTGCCTGGATCGTTTTGCGGCCGGCAACGTGGTCTCGTACCTCGACGAGCAGGCGCAGGCCACCGGTGTGGTGCCCGACGACAGAACCGTGGTGATCGAGCGGTTCCGCGACGAGATCGGCGATTGGCGGGTCTGCATCCTCACGCCCTTCGGCACGCCCGTTCATGCGCCCTGGGCGATGGCCATCGAGCGCCGCCTGATGGAGCGTTTCGACATGCCGATCGAGACGATGTGGGCCGACGACGGCATTGTGCTGCGTCTGCCCGAAGCTGCCGACAGTGTTCCGATCACCGAGCTGATCATCGACCCCGACGACATCGACGAGCTGGTCGTCACCTCGCTGCCACAGACGTCGTTGTTCTCGGCTCGGTTCCGGGAATGCGCAGCACGCGCACTGCTGTTGCCGAGACGGCGACCTGACCGACGCACCCCGCTGTGGCAGCAGCGCCAACGTGCCGCCGACCTGTTGACGGTGGCATCCAAGTACCCGACGTTCCCGATCCTGCTCGAGACCTCGCGGGAATGTCTGCAGGATGTTTTCGATCTGCCAGGGCTGCGCGACGTGCTCGCCCAGCTGCGCAGCCGGGCCATACGTGTCGTCAGCGTCGATACTCCGAAGGCCTCACCTTTCGCGCAGAGCCTGTTGTTCAACTGGATCGCCGCGTACATGTACGAGGGCGACGCGCCGCTGGCCGAGCGCCGAGCCGCGGCACTGTCTCTTGACCGCGATCTGCTGCGCGATCTGCTCGGGGCAGAAGAGCTTCGTGAATTGCTCGATCCGGCAGTCTTGGCCGATGTCGAGCTCGAACTGCAGTGCATTGCCGATGGTCGCAGGGCGCGCAGCGCCGACGAGCTCCATGACGTGCTTCGCAAGGTCGGTGACCTCACGATCGCCGAGGTCGATCTGCGATGCGAGGGCCCGACGGGCGAGTGGATCGAGGATCTGACCCAAACCCGTCGAGCCATCGAGATTCAGGTCGGCGGCGAGTCGCGATTGATCGCCGCCGACGACGCTGCCCGATATCGAGATGCCCTCGGTTGCAACGTGCCGCTCGGTCTGCCAATGGCCTTCACCGAGCCTGTGGCGCACCCACTCGAGTCGCTGGTCGCCCGCCACGCGCGCACACATGGCCCGTTCACCGCGCTCGACGTGGCGTCGCGTTTCGCATCGCCACTCGAGCGAATCGTTGGCGCACTTGCCGCGCTCGAGGCAGAGGACCGTGTCGTGCACGGCGAGTTCCGCCCCGGTGGCCTGGGTCGCGAGTATTGCGATGCCGACGTGCTTCGCCAACTTCGGCGGAGGTCGTTGGCGATGTTGCGCCGCGAGGTCGAGCCGGTCGAGCCCGAGGCCTATGCCCGGTTCGTCCAGGCATGGCACGGCATACCAGGCGAGCGCCGTGGCCTCGATTCCCTCGTCGAGGCTCTCGCGCAGCTGCAGGGTGCGGCGGTGGTGGCATCGGCGCTGGAGAGCGAGTTGCTGCCGGCGAGGTTGCGAACGTACCGGGCAGCTGATCTCGACGAACTGTGCACGACAGGCGACGTGGTCTGGGTGGGAAGCGGTGGGATCGGTCCCAACGACGGCAGGATCCGGCTGTACTTTGCCGACCAGTTCGCGCTGCTCGACGCCTCGCTCGAGGTTGTCGAGCCGCCCACCGGTCCGTTGCACGACGCCCTGCGAGCCCACCTGGCCTCCCGCGGAGCCAGCTTCTGGAACCAGCTGAGGTCTGCATCGGCGGACGCAACCGATGGCGAGCTGCT
>JANMQX010000172.1:0-2085 GCA_031370745.1 Ilumatobacteraceae bacterium | reverse complement strand
CCGACCCGACGAGACGGGAACTGCTCGATGCGCTGTTCCGTGACGACGGACAGCCGCTGAACGCATTGGTGCGGCGGTTCTCGATGACCCGTATCGGCCTGGCCAAGCATCTTCAACTGCTGGAGGACGCCGGGCTGGTCGTGACAAAGCGGCGCGGTCGAGAGAAGTTGCACTTCTTGAACGCGATCCCTATCCAGCTGATCCACGACCGGTGGGTAGGCAAGTACACGCAAGGTTGGGCCTCGGGTCTGGCCGATCTCAAACACGATTTGGAGCTCAACATGGAAAAGGTATTCGAGATCTACATTCGCACGACGCCACAACGGCTCTGGGAGGCGATCACGGACGCCGACATCAGAGCGAAGTACAACTTTGGGTCGCGGATCGAGTCTGACTGGACGACGGGTTCGCACTTCGAGATGGTCCATCCCAACGCGGAAGGGTTGCTCGGCGAGGGCGAAAACCTCGAAGTCGATCGACCACGCCGCCTCGTGCAATCGATGCGGGCCCTCTGGGGGCCAGAGGTCATCGCAGAAGGCACCACCCGGGTGACGTGGGAGATCGAACCGGTCGGAGATTCGTGTCGGCTCACTGTGACCCACGATCAGCTCCGCGAGGGGGCCAATGACCAGTTGTTCGGTGGATGGACAATGATTCTGTCCGGGTTGAAGACCTGGCTCGAGACCGGCGAGCTCCTCACCACGCCGGGATCGCTGATGTACGCAAACGATCACGACTCGACGAAGTAGGAGAACACGATGAACACCACGACGCTGACCGATCTCGGTACCGTCGCTGTTTCGGGCGGCGATCAGGGCCGCTGCCCAGAGTGCTACGTCGTCGAGACCGGTGGAGCGTAACCCGCGGACTGGTCAAGGTCCGAGGCACGATCGACGACCAGCCGTTCGAAAGCTCGTTCATGGCGCTCGGCGACGGCACCCACAAACTCCCGGTCACAGCCGACCTGCAACGAGCCGACCTGCAACGAGCCGGCGACACCCTCACCGTCCACATCACCGAGCGACTCGATGGTGCGCAGCGCGTACCCTGAGCGAATCGTGGCCGGTTCGCTCGATCGATTGCTCGGGCGCCTGCACGATTGCGCGCAATGCCTACGCTGAATGGTCATGGCCATTGTTCATCGCGCAACGATCACGCCGACCTCGCTAGCGCCCGCGCCCTCACCGATCACCGGTTGTCAGTCGCCGGCCACCACGGAATAGCCATCGAGTTCGGCGGTGACACCATCGAGGTCGATCGCGTCCGCTGAAGCGCTGCCGAGCTTGCCGGGGAGATACCTGGCGGCGATGGCGGCGGCGACCAGCACGATGCCGGCTCCGATCAACATCGACAGATGAAGTCCGTCGGCCCACGCCGACTTGGCCGCGTCGACGATGGCCGCGCCTCGCGTCCCGCCGATCTCGCGAGCGACGCCGAGTGCGCCGGCCAACGAGCCCTCCGCCGTCTGGCGGGCGGGCGCCGGAAGTGCGGCAACAACGGGGCCGAGATTCGATGTGTAGCCCGACGACAGGATGCTGCCCAGCACTGCAACGCCCAGGGTCGTGCCGACCTCACGAGTCGTGTCGTTCATTGCCGAGCCGACACCGGCCTTGTCGCGGGGGACCGACGACATGATCAGCTCGGTCATCGGCGTCATGGTCAGGCCCATGCCCGATGCCATCACGAACATCCCGATCAGCACGTGGCCGTAGCCGGATGCAGCGTTGAGGAAACTGAGGATGAACACGCCGGTAGCAGTGAGGATCATGCCGGCGGTGACCACGGTGCGCGCGCCGAACTGCTGCACGAGGCCGGCCGCACGTGTGCTGAAGATGATCATCACGGGCATGATCGGTAGCATTCGCAGCCCGGATTCGAACGGCCCGTAGCCGAGCACGAGCTGGAACAGCTGGCTGACGACGAAGAAGAAGCCGAACATCGTCAGGAAGACCAGCGTCATCCCGATGCTGGAGACGCCGAAACGGCGGTCTTTGAACAGCCGCATTTCGAGCATCGGTGAGGTGTTGCGCAGCTCCCACATGACGAAGATGGCGAGCAGGGCGATGCCGCCCCCGATCACGCTCA
>JANMQX010000165.1:0-5334 GCA_031370745.1 Ilumatobacteraceae bacterium | reverse complement strand
GAACGAGAACGTGGCTGCCGACCAGTTCCCCGCGTATTGCTTCATCCCGACGAGGAACGAGACATACTGCGGCCGAAGGGCACCGAGGATGATCGGCGCGAGGGCGACACACACCGCGATCACCAACAGGTACGGAGTCATGTCGCCGACCCCGTAGCCGTCACCCGCTGAGAAGTTGCCGAACAGGAACGCGACGACGAACATGAAGAACACGTTCCACTCCAACGGCACCGCCAACGGGATCGTGGAGATGATGAAGGTGTGTAGCATCCACAGCGAGACGATGGCGATCCAGGTCAGCCACGGCCACGGCGAGAACAACAGCACGAGCGGCATGATCATCTCGCACGTCGTGCCACCGATGTGGGCCAGGGCATGCGTCATCCCCGATGGCCGGATGTCGTTCGGGTAATCCTTGACCGTCGCCTTGCGGAACCGCTGGGACACCATCCACGGCGTGTTCTGGACCATGATCGCCACGGTGGAGGGGAACCCGTGCTGCAGCTTCGAGAAGCCGGCCCCCATCCAGATCACCACGATGGCGATCTTGGCGCCGATGATCATGTCGTGGAAGTTGGCGAACAGCCCGAAGTACAACATCGTTGGGACGTACTGCTCGGAGCGGGCCGACAGGAACACGACCTTGTCGCGCAACCCCATCAGCACGATCAAGCAGCAGTAGACCACGAGCGACCATTGGGGCAGCACCCCGGCCGACCCCTTGGGCAGCCCTGCAACGTCGTGGGTGCCGGACAGGAACATCATCATGATCAGCCAGAAGATGATGAACTTGTACAGGCCGGTGTCCCATGGCGTGCGCCGGTTGCCCTTGGTGAACGGGATGTGATTCGGATACGGCGGAACCCGCAGGGTGTCGTTCTGCCACCAGTACAGGATTCCCCCGATCGGCGGATCGAAGTGGAACGCCAGCGGGCCACACGTCGCGGCCAGTCCCATGACCTCCAACAGGATCGTCCAGACCATCAGCTTCTGGTACAGGATCGGCTGGTCCCACCAGCCGGCGATGTTGTTGAACTCCAGGCCCTTGGTGAACGCGCCACAAAAGATCAGTCCGAACAACGCGTAGTAGAAGATCTTCCAGACATAGAACATCACCGTTTGCTTCGGAGTGCCGAAGCCGTGCTGCACCCAGTGGAGCTGCAGCATCTTCATCCGCGGGAAGAACGGCATCTTGGCGAAGTCGTCGAGGTCGACTGGTGGTAGTTCTGCGGTGCGATAGCCCATGTCAGTTACCTCCTCGCCCTCTGCGACCAGTCACGCCGCTGCTGTTCGGCGTCGAAGTAGTACTCATCATCCTCTTCCCTCCTGGTGGACACGATCTTCCCCGTGAGACGTGCAAGTTCGCGCTCGCGCACCCGCAGGCGTCTCCATGCCTTCTTCTTGTTCTTCCGTCGTAACCGCTCAAGGTGGTCCTCCTCGGTCTCCGAGGTACCGCGCATGTAGGCGTCCTCGATCTCGTCAAGGCGTTGGATTGCCTCGGCGGCTGGAAGCTCGAGCAGGATCTGACCACGCGCCATCATGTACATCCGATCGGCGTACTTCAGCGCCTTGTGCGCATGCTGCTCTACGATCAACGCCCCGGTGCCACGCTCGTCGGCCGCGGCCCGCACTGCGCCGAGCAGGCGGTCGACGATCTTCGGCGCCAAACCCAACGACAGCTCGTCGGCGAGCAGCAACGACGGATTGCGGCTGAGCGCTCGGGCAAGGGCCAGCATCTGTTGCTCGCCGCCCGAGAGCATCCCACCGCGAACCGAGAGTCGCGGTTCCAGCTCCGGGAACAGCGCCAGCGCCCCCTCGACCGATCCGCCACCGATGCGCAGGTTGTCGCGAGCCGACATCTTGGTGAACACGAGTCGCTCCTCGGTGACCACGCCCATGCGACCGTCGCGGACCCGTTGATACATCGGGGTGAAGGTCGGCACGTTGTTGAACATGACGAGACCGTCAACCGGCACCAGCTCGCCTGCGATCGTCAGCAGGGTCGTCGATTTGCCCGCGCCGTTGGGGCCGAGCAAACAGACCACTTCGCCGGGATAGACCGTGAGGTTGACCGCTCGAACGACCTCCCGACCGAGGTAGCCCGCCTTGAGGTTGCGGGTCTCCATCATTGGTTGTGTCATGACACACGACCTGCGGCCGACACGTGCGACGGCAATGATGTGGACAGAACGTCGAAGCCATCGTCAGGTGCGTTGTCGGTGTCGTCGCCGAGATAGGCGGCGATCACCGCCGGATCCGAACGGATGTGCTCGGGCGAACCCGACGCGATCAAGTTCCCGAAGTCGAGCACCATCACCTGGTCGCAAACTCCCATCACGAAGTTCATGTCGTGTTCGACGACCAGGATCGCCATCCCCCACTCCTCGGCCAAGCGGCGGACCACGCGGGCCAACTCGGTGCTCTCGGTCGAGCTCAGACCGGCGGCCGGCTCATCGAGTAGGAGCACGCTGGGGCTCATCGCCACCGCCCGGGCGATCGCCAGCAGCCGTCGCTTTCCGTAGGACAGGTCCCTGACATCGCGATGCAGGTCTTGATCGAGTTGGAACTCCAGGACGGCCCGCACCACTTCGGGCGGGAGCGGTGGATTGATCGGCCAGATCAGATCGAGCGCATACGAGCGCAGATCCTGCGGGTCGGCGGCCACGCTGAGGTTCTCGAACACCGTCGAGTCCTCGAACAACTCGAGCGACTGGAACGAGCGAGCCACACCGGCCCGGGCACGCTTCATCGCCGGCGCCTTCGACAGGTCGAGGTCGTCGAGCAGCACCCGGCCCTCGGCTCGGGTGAATCCGCTGATGGCGTCGATCAACGACGTCTTGCCGGCGCCGTTCGGCCCGATGAGGCCGGTGACAGTGCCAGGTTCGAGCCTGTAGCTCACATCGTTGACGGCAGTCACCACTCCGTAGCGCACCGTCAGTCCCTCCAAGGTAAGTGTCCGCGGTGGCACTCGGGCGTGTTGGTCGGTGGCGCTCCTGGGATCGGCGACGTCGGCGAGCTCGATGATGTAGGGCCGACCCCACTTCCTGGCCCGCTTGAGCAACTTGAAGACCTTGGCCCATTCGGCGGCCACACCGTCCTGGTACGTCAACACTGTCAGCAGGATCGCAATACCACTGATCAGCTGGATCCACCGTCCGACGCCAGGCCACGTGGACTCGAGGATCTGCTGGTTGAGCCCGGCCGTGGCCATCGTGCCACCGACGAACGCACCCAGCAGGTAGCCGACCCCTCCGACGATTGCCAGGCCGACGTACGTGATCGAGGTGAAGTTGGTGAACGACTGGTAGCTGATCGAGCTCAGCCGGAACGCGATGACGATGCCGCCCAATGCAGCGATTGCGGACGCCAGTGCGAATGCGAAGAGCTTCGCCTTCACCACGTCGATCCCCAGCGCCGCTGCGGCCCGTTCGTTGGTGCGCACAGCGATCAGCCGGCGGCCGCTGCGGCCTCGTCGTACGTTGGCAATCACCACGACCGCAACCATTGCCATGACCACTACGAAGATCCCGTAGCGGGCCGGGTGGTTGATCGATCCGATGTCGAATCCGAAGATCTCGGGGTTGCCGACCTGGGTGCCCTGGACGCCGCCGGTGTAGTTGCGGTTCCTGAAGAGCATCAGCTCGATGGTGGTACCCAGGCCGAGTGTGACGATCGCCAGGTTGATCCCCCTGGTTCGCACCGCCGGAAGGCCGAAGATGATTCCAAGTGGCACGGCGGCGGCGACTCCTGCCACCAGTCCGAGGAGGAACGGGATGTGGAAGACGGCGACCAGCCGGCCCGCGACAAACGCGCCGAATCCTGCAATCGAGTACTGGGCGAGAGAGAGCTGACCGGTGTACCCGGTGAGCACCACGATCGACAGCAGGACGATGGCGACCCCCCACGACACCGTCAGAGCATCGATCCACTTCGGTTCCTTGGTCAACATCAAGAAGACGATGGTGCCGAAGCCGAACAACGTCCAGTCCCACGACATTCGACCGTTGCCGACCATAGGCAGCTGTTGGAGGTAGTAGTCGCGAAGTGGCAGCGACCTTCCTCGGAACACGAGAACCACGATGATGACGAGGAATGGGAGCGATGGTGCGAGGCCTTGCTGGTTGGCAAACCGTCCGACCAGCGCCTGACCTATGCCGAGCGCGAACCCTGCCGCCGTGGCGATCGGAAACGACCGGAAGTCGCCGACCAATGCCGCGGCGAGCGCAGCCAGGATCAGCGCCGTCATCGCCGTGACCTGCAGGGTGATGATGGGCACGACCAGGATCCCGGCGACAGCAGCGATCGCCGATCCCAACGCCCAGTTCATCACTGCGATCTTGTTGGGAGACAACCCGATTGCCGAGGCGGAACGCTCGCTCTCCGAGACCGCCTCAGTGGCGAGGCCGAACTGACTCGATCGATACAGCAGCCAGAGACCACACGCCGACGCGCTCCCGATCCCGAGCAGGATCAGGCGATCGACCGTGATACCGACGTCGCCCCACAGCGTCACTCGGTTGGTCGGCAGCCAGCTCTCGACCTGATGAGGGTTCGAGCCGTACCGGATGATGACCGCCGCCTGGATCGTGACCAGCACCCCGAGCGTGGCGATCACTCGAACCAATGCACTGGCCCGACGGAGCGGTCTCATGATCACCCAATGGGTGACTGCTCCCAGAAAGGCCGACCAGGCCACGCCGACAATCGCCGAAACGAGGAACGGCCAGCCGTGGGTCTGCAGGTCCCACTGCATGTAGACACCGGCGATCGCGGTGGCGCCGAGGGAGAAGTTCAAGATGCCGGTGCCACGGTAGATCACGATCAGACCCTGGGACGCGAAGGCGTACAGGGCTCCGACGCCAAGCCCCAACAACGCGAACCTGATGACCTCGTTCATCTTCCCCCTCTCGCATTCCCCACTCTGCGTAGCGAAACATCAGAGCGGTCGGCGCGCTTCAGATGGTACCCCGTCGCGTCACTCACACGGAGAATCGGAAGGCCCCCGCCAAAGATCAGTACGTCCTGGCACTGATTCTTGGGGGCCCCAACGTGCGTGCGACGTGGGCGGAAGTTCACGCACCCCTCAGCGAACATCCAACGTATGTCGCTTGCTGGGGAGCGTCGCGATCTCGGCGGCGGTCCTACGAGACCGCGCGATCGATGTCGTTCCAGTACCTGGCGCGCACCGCCTTTTTGTCCGGTTTACCGACCGGGGTGAGCGGCAGGGCGTCGACGTAGTCGATCGACTTCGGTGACTGTTGCGAGCCCTTCGCGTCCTTCACCAACTGTTGCAGCTCTCGAGTGAGCGCGTCCGATGGCTCGTGATCGGGCCGG